>JAUUZQ010000022.1 GCA_030589895.1 Bacteroidales bacterium | reverse complement strand
GGATCATCCACGCGCAGTCCGCCTGCAATATTAACAAATACATCTTTAGCAGAGAGTTTAAAATTTGCTCTTTTCTCAAGCACGGCGAGCAACATATTCAATCTCCTGGTGTCGAATCCATTTGAAGTCCTCTGTGGTGTTCCATAGGCAGCAGTACTTACAAGCGCTTGAGTTTCAATCATTAACGGCCTCGCCCCTTCAATATTTGCTGCAACAGCAGAACCGCTCAGGTCAGTTGATTGTTCATTCAACAGTACTTCGGATGGGTTTAGAATTTCACGAAGTCCTGTATTTTTCATCTCAAATACTCCAAGCTCTGAGGTTGAACCAAATCTGTTTTTGCTGGCACGCAAGATCCGATAGAAGTGATGGGTATCGCCTTCAAATTGCAATACTGTATCCACAATATGTTCCAGGATTTTTGGTCCTGCAAGATTTCCTTCCTTGGTAATATGGCCGATCAATATCACCGGTATTCCACTTTGCTTGGCAACCCTGAGCATTTGTGAAGCACACTCTCTGACCTGAGAGATGCTTCCGGGTGCGGACTCTATCTCTTCAGAATACAGTGTTTGAATGGAGTCAATAATAACCAGGGCAGGCTGAACCTGTTTTACCTGGATAATTATAGACTGTAATGAAGTTTCCGTTAATATAAGTGTATTTTCACTGGAGCCATTCAGACGCTCAGCTCTCATTTTTAACTGCTGAGAGCTCTCCTCCCCCGATACATAAAGGGTCGTACTTTCAAAACGCAAAGCCAGTTGAAGGGCAAGTGTAGATTTTCCTATTCCGGGTTCGCCACCAATCAGGACTACAGAACCAGGAACCAGTCCGCCCCCCAGTACCCTGTTTACTTCAGCGTATTTCATATCGTATCGCTGAAGCTGGTCTGATTTAATGTCACTCAATTTTACAGGATGGGATTTTGGTGCAATGCCTGTATCGATATTTCGGGATGGCGATTTATGGATTACCTGTTCTACATAAGTATTCCATTCTCCGCAGCTATTGCATTTCCCAATCCATTTTGAAGAGTCCGTTCCACAATTCTGACAAACGTATACAGTTTTAGTTTTCGCCATATGGCTTAAAGATACCATTTTTAATAATGTTGGTGGTGGAATATCCTTCCAGCAAAGGAATTATCTCAACCTTGCCTCCTGATTTTTTAACGAACGCTGAACCTACAATGGTATCCCCATCATAATCTCCACCTTTAATGAGAATATTTGGCTTAATGGTATGTATTAACTTTTCAGGAGTGTCTTCTGAAAAGAGAACCACATAATCGACATAATCAAGAGCTGCAAGTTTCAAGGCCCTGGATTCTTCATCATTTATCGGTCTGCCGGGTCCCTTGAGCCTGCTTACAGATGAATCGGAATTTAACCCAACGATTAGAATATTACCATGTTTTTTTGCGGTGGAGAGCAGATGAAAGTGGCCGGGATGTAAAATATCGAAGCAGCCATTGGTGAAAACCACAGTATTATCTTTCCGGAATTTTTCAGACAGGAGTATATCCAGTTGTTCAGCTGTTTTTATTTTAGTTTTCACTTTGTGGGTCTGTTTCTTCTTTTTCATTGCTTATGAGTTGCTTTCTATCTCCAATTTTAGTGAAAAGAAACAATGCGGCAATGGATCCAAGCAGAAAAACGAGTAAAGTTTGAGAAGTATGCTGAAGGGAAGCAAAGGCCATACTTTCAGTTTCTCCTACATTATAAACCTCCTGCAGTCCTGTAGAGACTATCCAGTGGAAAGCTCCTATGCCGGCTTGTACCGGTGCTACCATACCCAGACTTCCTATCACCAAAAGGAATACACCATCTGTAAATTTTAAATCCCCTGTAATTTCCGGAAGTGCAAAAACCACCACCCAGGTCATCAGCGCATAATTGCTCCATATAAATAATGTATGGAAAATGAATTCCCACTTTCTTTTCATTCGGGAGACGCTCTTCATTCCTTCCGAGAGTCTGCGAATGAATCCGGCAATCCATTTTATTACCTTGAGTTTCAGGAGTTGTTTCCTGAAAAGATACAGCAATAGAGGTGTTGCGATTGTTAGTGTGATCAGCGCAATCCAAAACAGAGCTGATCCACCCATTATTCCCGTTGTTTTTTCGGAAAGATTCTGAAATATCTGATCCTGAAAGAATTCTCCGAATTTTTTAAACCTGGCAATAAGCAGTAAGACAATGATGAGGAGCAGAGACAACATGTCAATGGCTCTTTCTACAACAACGGTTCCAATGAGAGATTCAACAGGGATCTTTTCTTTCTTGCTCAGGGCAATGCAGCGGGTGATCTCTCCCATTCGTGGCAGGGCATAATTGGCGAGGTAACCAAACAACACTGCATTGTAGGTATTCCATAATCCCGGTCTGTGACTTAGTGGTTCAATCAATAGCGACCATCTTCTGGCCCTGCTTGCAAAGGCAAAAATTGATAAAATCAATGAAAGAGCGACCCAGCTATATTTTGCTCCTTTAAGGATGCTTATCATTTCATTGAATCTGACATCCCGAAATGCTAAATACAGCAATAGTATTCCAAAAGCGAGAAAAATCGCATTGCGGAGAATGTTAAGAGATGTTTTATTCAAAACAGGGATTAAATAAGTTTATTGGATGCAGTGTCGGGGAAAATAAGTGATGGCTCAAATGATTTTGCTTCTTCAAAATCCATGGAAGCATAGGAGATAATTATGATGATATCACCTACAGCCACCTTTCTCGCTGCCGGTCCGTTCATACAAATTTCGCCAGTGCCTCGTTCACCAGTAATAACATATGTTTCCAGGCGTTCGCCATTGTTGAGATTTACTATCTGCACTTTCTCATTAGCGATTAGATTTGCAGCATCCATGAGATCTTTATCTATAGTGATACTTCCCACATAGTTAAGATCAGATTCGGTAATTGTTACCCTGTGAATTTTCGATTTTACTACTTCAATATTCATATCGCAAAGTTAATCAAAATAAATATTATCAATGAGCCTTATTTCATCTAATTGAACAGCTATACATCCAATTTTGTTCGCCGGAGACTCCCATGAAGTAACAGGCATAAGACTCACATCATCAACTATTTCAAAATATTCCAGTTGCATCAGCGGATGACGGTCTATCTGTTCTTTCACAAAGGCAGATATTTCAGACAGGGAAAGAGAGTTTTTGAGTTCCTTAGATTTAAGTAATGTTTTATATATAAGAGGTGCTGCAGCTTGTTGTTCTCCAGTGAGCAGCTGATTCCTCGAGCTCATTGCCAAACCATTCTTTTCTCTGATAATCGGACAGCCAATAATATTGAAATTCATATTTAGGATCTTTGCCATTTTTCTAATGATGGCAAGTTGCTGAAAATCTTTTAAGCCAAAATAGGCATTGTCAGGGGTGGAAATTTCAAAAAGTTTACTTACAATCTCGGCAACACCTGCAAAATGACCAGATCTGAATTTACCTTCCATGACGGTATCAATTGGAGAGAGGTCAAATTGTCGTTTTTCTTC
This sequence comes from Bacteroidales bacterium, assembly GCA_030589895.1. Classification (GTDB taxonomy): domain Bacteria; phylum Bacteroidota; class Bacteroidia; order Bacteroidales; genus JAUUZQ01. The sequence goes on along the minus strand of JAUUZQ010000022.1, from coordinate 43,184 downwards.
AGAAGGATACATTTCCGCTTCTGATGGGGTAAAAACTATGTCAACAGGATAGTCAGACAATATGGTGAGATCTGAATCAAAATTGCGTGGATATCGTTTAAGATCCTCCTTATTGTTGAATTGAGTAGGATTGACAAAAATAGTTACGACAAGAAAATCGTTATCTCTGGCCGCAGCTTTAATTAATGATAAATGTCCTTCATGAAGGGCTCCCATAGTAGGAATTAAGCCAATGCTCTTCCCTGTTTTCCTTGCAAAAGAAAGGTGCTCTTGCAGCTCTTTTATATGCTTAATTGTTTTCATCTTTTATTGTTGGCCAAAGATATATATTCCGTATAAAAAACCTCTTAAGCCAGAAGAATCTCTATTTCGTTGAGGTCTGAATAATTTTTAGTAAATTTGCACCATTAAAAAACAAGCCCAAAAATAATAATGGAGAAGCTAAAAGTTTTATTTGTTTCCCAGGAAATTATGCCATACTTGCCTGAAACAGAAATGTCTCATGTTGGAAGGCATCTTCCTCAGGGAATACAGGAGATGGGTAAGGAGATACGAACCTTCATGCCGAAGTACGGAAGTATCAATGAGCGTAGGAATCAGCTTCATGAGGTTATCCGTTTATCCGGAATGAATTTGATTATTGATGATACGGATCATCCGCTAATTATAAAAGTGGCCTCTATTCAAGCTGCCAGAATGCAGGTATATTTTATTGATAATGAGGATTATTTTCAGAGGAAGTTCACGATGCAGGATGCTAAGGGAAAGGATTTTGAAGATAATGATGAAAGAATGATATTTTTTGCCAGGGGTGTTCTTGAGACAGTACGTAAGTTAAGATGGTCCCCGGATATAGTGCATTGTCATGGTTGGTTTACATCACTTGTTCCTCTTTACCTGAAACAAGCTTATAAAGAGGATCCTCTTTTTGCACAGTCAAAAGTAATTTTCTCTTTATACAATAATGGATTTTCTAATTCAATGAATGTCAAGTTGCACGAAAAAGCGCAGTTTGATGGTGTGGATAATGATTATCTCAAGGTGATTCATGATCCTACTTTTGAGAATCTAACCAAACTTTCTCTTCAGCACTCAGATGCCATTATTCAGGGAAGCCCTGAATTACCGGATGATGTGAACAGTGCGATCAAAGAAACAGGTAAGCCATTTCTCGAATATCAGCCGGTAGAGAAATATATCAGTGAATATTCCGTTTTCTATGAAAGTATCATAAATTCTTAATGTAGCGTTTGACTTATGAAGAAGAAGTTAGCAGCAGGAAATCTGTTGAAATTCCACTTTCCACTATTTATTGCATTTATTCTTTTCCTGGGTTCTTGTGAGCCGGAAAATAGCACACTTGGAGATGCTCTGTTTCCACCAAGTGATACCATAATGGTTTATACAGACACAATCTATAACATTGAAACACATTTGGTCAGGTCAAAACCTATTTTTAGTTCTGTGTATACTGCAATCCCGAATTCTGAAAAAACATTTCTTCTGGGGGCTATCAATGATACTATAACGGGTCTGTCGAGTGCCGATATCATTACTCAGCTGGTTTTCTCCAATTTGGGGAATTTTGGTGAAGATCCTTTGATTGACTCCTTAAATCTTTGGTTATATGTTAGTGATGTAGAAGGAGATACTGCACAGGAAATGAGAATATTGGTTTATGAATTTACCGGAGAAATTTCTTATTTTGAATCTTATTATTCGGATTACGATATTGCGGATCAATACAATCCAATTCCATTGGTTGACGAAGTGATTACTCCCAGGCCAAATACTTTTTATGAGTTTGAAATCTCAAATCAGGATTTTCTGGATCGAATCGGCCAGGCAATCAGGGACTCTGTTTTTGCCTCTGTAGATTCATTGAAGCAGGTTTTCCCGGGTTTGTATATCACTACTGAAGTAACTCCTGACAGTAAAACCATAGCAAAAGTGGGACTGGCAAATGCTATTTCCAGATTAGGGTTTCAGTATGTTCATGATAGCGTTGCAAGAGATACTGTTTCAGCGGAAGATTATGACCAGTATTATATGAACTTCAATGAGTATTATGCTCAAAAGATTAATATGTTCCATCATGATTTTACAGGAACAGCATTAGAACAATTGATAGATAATCCTTCTGCAAATTCTCCTATTGTTTACGCACAGGGTATGGCCGGAGTCAATGTGGAAATATCATTGCCGGATTTTGACCATTATCTTGACAGCGGAATGGTAGCTATTAACAGCGCCAGGCTGGTATTTGAAGTTTTGAAAGATACTTTGAGCGGAATATCGTCGGATGACTATCCGCTGAACCTGATGCTCTCAAATGTTTCATCTGATACGTCGCGTCTGGTTGTATATGATTATCTTGTCAATACCTCGACAAGAAATTTCGGGAGATTGATACGGTCTAATGCAGTTAGTGCATTTTTAGATCCTCTTTACCTATACAGATTTAACCTGGGATTACATTTGCAATCAGTTTTCACCGGAGAATTGGAGAATACAGATTTGATTTTATATGTCATGGATCCGGTGAATACAACGAAATATATTAAACTCTGGAGCAACGATCCGGACAAAGAAGGTAGTCTACGGTTAGAAATCGTATATACTAAATTTTAGTTTATGTGTGGAATTGTAGGGTATATTGGAAGCAGAAATGCTTACCCAATACTTTTAAAAGGTCTTAAAAGATTGGAATACCGAGGGTATGATTCTTCCGGGGTTGCTCTCCTCAATGAAAAAATCAATGTTTATAAGAAACAGGGAAAAGTAGTGGATCTTGAAGACTATGCTACCGGCCTGGATATCTCCGGTTCAATTGGTATTGGTCATACAAGGTGGGCTACTCATGGTGGTCCAAGTGATTTAAATGCACATCCACATGCCTCAATGAATGGTATTTTTACTATCATTCACAATGGTATAATTGAGAATTATACCTACCTCAGGGATAGTCTGGAAGAACATGGATATAAATGCAAAAGTGAAACTGATACAGAAGTATTGGCAAACTTAATTGAGTATATCTACATTTCTCAGAAGGTTTCTGCAGAAATTGCAGTGAGACTGGCTCTATCTAAAGTAGTTGGGGCATACGGATTGGTAATACTATGCAGCGAGGAGAATGATAAAATTATTGCTGCAAGAAAAAGTAGCCCTCTGGTGATCGGACTTGGTGAGAATGAATATTTTCTTGCTTCAGACGCCACACCAATCATTGAATATACCGATAGGGTCATATATCTTAACAATGATGATGTTGCTATTATAAAGAGGGATGAGCTTATTCTTAAAAATATTAAGAATGATATCCTGGAGCCCAATGTTCAAACTTTGAATCTGGGAATCACTGAGATTGAAAAGAATGGTTATGAGCATTTTATGCTGAAAGAGATTTTTGAGCAGCCCAGATCCATCAGGGATACATTCAGGGGCAGGCTCTCTTTCGATACAAATGAAATAAAGCTTGGGGGACTTTTCCCTGTACACGAGAAGCTGGTAAATGCCAAAAGGATACTGATTGTAGCATGTGGAACATCCTGGCATGCAGGACTGGTAGGTGAATACCTGTTTGAAGATCTGGCCCGGATTCAGGTGGAGGTTGATTATGCTTCCGAATTCAGGTACAGAAATCCTTTGATATCTAAAGAAGATATTGTAATTGCCATCAGTCAGAGTGGAGAAACTGCCGACACCCTGGCTGCAATTCATCTGGCACGTGAAGCCGGAGCTACCGTACTGGGTATTTGTAATGTAGTTGGTTCCACGATTTCCCGGGAGACAGATGCTGGTGTGTATACGCATGCCGGTCCTGAAATTGGGGTAGCTTCGACGAAAGCATTTACTGCCCAGGTGACTGTTTTAACCATGATGGCTATGATGATTGCTAAGGAGAAAGGACTGATCACTGATGAACGTTTTTCAGGACTGCTAAATGAATTGGATGAAATACCTTCAAAGATTGAGCAGATTCTCTCGCAAAATGATAAAATGATTGAGATTGCAGAGACAATTAAGGATACTAATAATGCTCTTTACCTTGGCAGAGGAGTATCTTATCCTGTTGCGCTTGAAGGAGCTCTGAAGCTAAAGGAGATTTCATATATTCATGCGGAAGGTTATCCGGCTGCTGAAATGAAGCATGGACCTATTGCGCTGATCGATAAGAATATGCCGGTTGTTGTTATTGCAACAAAAGACAGTTCTTATGATAAGATAGTTAGCAATATTCAGGAGGTAAAAGCCAGAGACGGTATTGTGATTGCAATTGTAAACGAGGGAGACGATACAATTACGAAGATGGCAGATCATGTAATCGAGATACCACCTACAGATCCGGTTTTAATGTCTTTGACATCAACAGTACCTCTGCAGCTTATAGCATATCATATAGCTGTAATGCGGGAGTGTGATGTGGACCAGCCACGAAACCTGGCAAAATCCGTTACTGTAGAGTAATTTATCTGTTGTATTGCTTATCGTAGTAAGAGGAATATTCCCCGGAAGTGACATGTTCCAGCCATAAGTTGTTTTCAAGATACCAGTCAACGGTTTTTTCCAATCCGGTTTCAAAAGTTACAGAGGGATTCCAGTTTAACTCTTTTGAGATCTTACCCGAGTCAATAGCATAACGCAAATCATGACCCGCACGGTCCTTCACGAAAGTAATAAGTTTAGCTGATGTTCCTGGTTCCTTTCCAAGCTTGCGATCCATTATCTCACATAACAACATGATGAGGTCAATATTCTTCCACTCATTGTTTCCCCCAATATTGTAGGTTTGTCCATTTGCACCTTTATGATAAATTTCATCGATGGCATGGGCATGGTCCTCCACATATAACCAATCGCGTATGTTCTCCCCTTTTCCATAAATTGGAATTTCCTTGCCCTGCTTAATATTGTTAATTGAGAGGGGAATAAGTTTCTCGGGGAATTGGTTTGGTCCGTAATTGTTTGAGCAATTGGATATTACTATTGGGAGTTTATAGGTGTTGTAATAGGCTCTGACAAGATGGTCTGAGCTTGCTTTGGACGCAGAATAGGGACTTTTAGGATCGTATGCTGTTTCTTCAATAAACAAACCTGTATCTCCAAGGCTTCCATATACTTCATCTGTGGAAATATGATAAAATAATTTATCATCGAATGAAAGCCACTGGCTCTTACAGGCGTTCAACAGGTTGACAGTACCCAGAATATTGGTTCTTATAAAGGCCATTGGATCAGTAATGGATCTGTCTACATGCGATTCTGCAGCCAGGTGGATAACACCATCGATTGACCATTTTTGGAAGAATGAATCGATGAATTTCTCATCAGTAATATCTCCCTTGATAAATTTGTAATTGGGAGCGGACTCAACATCTTCAAGGTTTTCCAGATTTCCTGCATATGTAAGGGTATCCAGATTAAGAATCTGATAATCGGGATATTTTTTCACAAACAGTCTTATTACATGAGATCCGATAAAGCCTGCTCCGCCGGTGATTAGTAGTGTCTTCATGATTTGTCAGAAAATTTAAGTGTTTTAATATTTTGTTCCCATTTCCAGGCAGATAATAATGTATCCTCTATCCCTTTCTCTGCCTTCCACCCCAGTTCATCATTGGCAAATTTGGTGTCGGCATATACCTGCTCAACATCACCCTCGCGTCTGCCAACGATTTTATAATTCAATTTTGATCCGCTTACTTTCTCGAAAGTATTGATAATTTCCAATACCGAATTTCCTTTTCCTGTTCCAAGGTTAAATACTTCAAATCCTTCCTTGTTCTTTTTTGAAACCAATCTTTCAATAGCAATTACATGAGCACGGGCAAGATCCACCACGTTGATATAATCTCTTACTGCAGATCCGTCAGCTGTATTATAGTTATCACCAAATACTTTCAACTCTTCACGAATCCCAATAGCAGTTTGAGTAATGAAGGGAATCAGGTTATTTGGAATTCCGATTGGAAGCTCACCTATGAGCGCACTTGGATGAGCTCCAATGGGATTGAAATAGCGCAAAGCGATAACATTGATATCAGGATGAGGAGTTCTGAAATCCTGCAGAATTTCTTCACAGATTTGTTTCGTATTTCCGTATGGGGAATTGGCCTTTTTAATAGGGGCTTGTTCGTTCACCGGGAGCGAATCAGGTTCTCCATATACTGTACAGGATGAAGAAAACACAATATGCTTAACTTTAAATTTTCGCATAGCATCCAGTACATGGATCAGTGAATTGAGGTTGTTCTTGTAATAGTCGAGAGGCATGTTTACACTTTCGCCGACTGCTTTCAGAGCAGCAAAATGTATGATCGCCTCAATCTCAGGATATTTTTCAAATACTCCGAAAGTAGCCTGTTGATCAATGAGATCTATTTTTTCAAAAGAGGGACGAATACCTGATATTGCTTCAATGTTATCAATAACTTCAGGGTAAGAATTTGAGAGGTTATCGACAATAACTACCTTATATCCTGCGTTTTGCAGTTCAACTGTTGTGTGTGATCCAATATAGCCCGTGCCTCCTGTTACAAGTATCGTTTTCATAATAATCTTTTTAATGTCCTTATCTTCAAGTAAAATGTTTGAACTTTACAGACTCCAGTAATTCAATTCATTAATCTTCCCCCGGTAAATTCCTTTCAAATCAGCCAGTATTGCATTTTCCACTGTGAAAGTTTTAAAATCTTTCTCAGTCATTTTCACATATTCATCATGATTTACGGCAACAACAACTGCCTGATACGGACCATTGATCTTTGGGCTTAATTCAAATCCATACTCTTCACGAATCTCATCAGGTGAAGCGAAAGGATCTACTACATCTACTTCAATTCCAAATTCTTTTAACTCAAAAATAACATCAGCAACTTTTGAATTCCTGATATCACTTACATTCTCTTTAAATGTTGTACCCATTACCAGCACCTTGCACTCTTTCAGGTTTGTAAAAAGATTGGATAGTTTAATGGTGACCTGTTTTGCCACATAGGCTGCCATGCTATCATTTATGCCCCTTCCGGCATTAATTATCTGTGCATGATGACCAAACATAGCAGATTTGTAAGTCAGGTAATATGGGTCTACTCCGATGCAATGTCCACCTACAAGACCCGGAAAGAAATTAAGGAAATTCCATTTTGTTCCGGCTGCTTCAAGTACTTCAAAGGTGTTGATATTCATCTTGTTGAAAATCATCGACAATTCATTCATGAAAGCAATATTGAGATCACGCTGTGTATTTTCAATGATTTTAGCCGCTTCTGCCACTTTAATTGAGCTGGCACGGTGGACACCTGCCTCAATTATTAATTCATATGTTTGAGCTATCTCTTCTGCTGACCCGGGGTCGCAGCCTGAGCTTACTTTTGTGATTTTCGTTAGTGTATGCTTTTTGTCTCCCGGATTAATTCTCTCCGGTGAAAACCCTACTTTGAAATCAGAGATAAACTCCAGTCCTGAGGTTAATTCCAGAAGTGGAATACAATCTTCTTCGGTGCAACCCGGGTATACTGTTGATTCAAAAACCACATAATCCCCTTTACTAATAACCTTTCCAACTGTTTTTGTTGCAGAAAGTAAAGGTCTCAGATCTGGTTTTTTATGATCATCAATGGGTGTTGGTACAGCAACAATATAGAATGAAGCTTCTTTCAGATCTTCAATATTAGAGGTAAATGTTATATCACATCCATCAAAATCTTCAGGTTCCAGTTCATTGCTGGGGTCGATCCTGTTTTTCATTTTTTCAATGCGATCTTCCTTTATATCAAATCCAATTACCCTGATCTTTTTCGCAAATTCCAGGGCTATGGGCAGACCAACATAGCCCAGGCCAATCAATGCCATGGTACTTTTCTTCTCAATTAATTCTTTGATCATTTTTATCTCTTTTAGATGTTTTTTGCAAATGGGTGGTAATCCCCTTTTAACCCTACAGGGTGTGTATTTCTGATATCAAATACGGTTTGAATTGACTTTCTGGCCGCATCAACACCATATCCTCTTCCGGCAAGAATCTTCTTGTATGAGATTGTATGAAGATCTGTAAATCCACCACTGAATTCCAGTTCATTTCCATCTACGGTGATAGAGCGGAATGTACGTTGTCCTTTTTGTTTTACTTTATCGGGAATGTCATTATAGTCGATACTCATAAACCAGCGGACCCTGGCATTTTCAAGACGCAGATAACCAGCTGCTTTATCCTTTTTTAAGGTATGTACAATATTTTCCTTCACATCACCGAAGATCCATATGAGCATATCGAAAAAGTGCACCCCGATGTTTGTGGCAACACCACCTGATTTTTGTATATCTCCCTTCCAGGAGTAGTGATACCAGTTACCACGGCTGGTGATATATGAAAGATCGATATCGTAGATCTTATCAGAAGGGCCATTTTTGATCTTTTCTTTCAGGGCAATTATGCTTGGGTGCTGTCTGAGTTGTAGTATGTTATACACCTTCTTCCCTGTTTCCTTTTCATAATCGATCAGCGCGTCAATATTCCATGGATTGAGTACCAGTGGTTTTTCACAGATGGCATCTGCACCATTTCGAAGCGCAAATCTGATATGAGAATCATGAAGATAGTTAGGAGAACAAATAGAGACAAAATCAACATGTGTTCCGGTACGGTTCAGTTTTGCAATATGACGGTCGAATCTTTCGAATTCCACAAAGAAATCTGCATTGGGAAAGTAAGCGTCAACAAATCCTACACTATCAAATCTATCCAGGGCAGCGACCAGGTTATTTCCTGTTTCTTTTATCGCCTGTACGTGTCTGATGGCAATATAACCAGCAATCCCTATCATTGAAAAATTCTTACTCATGGTCTTAACTTGAAGTTGTTTTTGTTACAGTATTGTTATCTAATTTATAATTTTGCTTGCTTTCCGGACATTCAGCAATCCCTTCCCGGTTAAATTTCAATTTGTGTCCATACTCGCTCATCCATCCGGTTTGTCGGGCAGGATTTCCAATTACCAATGCATAATCGGGAACTGTTTTTGTTACAACAGCACCGGCACCGATAAAGGCATATTTTCCAATATCATTTCCGCAGATAATGGTTGCATTCGCTCCGATGGAAGCTCCTTCGCCAACCACAGTTTTCATATACTCATCTCTGCGAATAATTGAGCTTCTGGGATTTATCACATTTGTAAATACCATGGAGGGTCCAAGAAATACATCATCCTTACAAATAACTCCGGTGTATATGGAAACATTGTTCTGTACCTTTACATTATTTCCAAGGATCACATCGGGAGATACAACTACATTTTGACCAAGGTTACAGTTTTCACCAATCACAGCCCTTGGCATGATGTGTGTAAAGTGCCAGATTTTAGTGCCTTTCCCTATCCGGCAACCATCATCGATCACTGCACTTTCGTGTGCAAAATATTCTCTATCCATCTGGCTTAGTTAAAGTATTTTTCAATGCTTGAAATAATATGTTCTAACTGGTCAGTCTCCATCTCAGTATGAACCGGTAAGCTTAACACCTTGGTGCACATCTCTTCAGTAACAGGAAAATCTCCCACTTTATATCCAAGATCCTGATATGCATTTTGAACATGCAGTGGTACAGGATAATAGATCATAGCCGGGATCTGATGTTCGTTAAGGTATTGTTTCAATTCATCTCTTCCTCCACTCTCCACCTGTAGTGTATATTGATGAAAAATATGTGTGGAATCGGGATTTCTATATGGAATTTTTAAGGCGGTTATATTTCTGAAGGCTTTGTCATATTCAGCTGCGACATCTTGTCGGGCACGATTATACTCATCAAGGTGTTGAAGTTTAACACGAAGAATTGCCGCTTGCATTGTGTCCAGACGTGAGTTGACGCCCACATGTTCGTAATAGTATCTTTCGCTTGACATTCCATGATTAACAATGGAACGCATCCTGGCAGCAAGATGGTCATCATTGGTAAACATAGCTCCACCATCGCCATAAGCCCCAAGGTTTTTACTTGGAAAAAACGATGTACATCCTATGGTTCCAAGGGTTCCTGCTTTTTTTACATTGCCATCAGAAAAGGTGTAATCAGCGCCTATTGCCTGTGCATTGTCTTCAACGATGAAGAGTTGGTGCTCTTTTGCAAAAGCAATGATCTTTTCCATTTCGACAGTCTGGCCGAAAAGATGTACAGGAACAATTGCTTTGGTTTTTTCAGATAGTGCAGCTTTTAATTTCGAGGGATCAATGTTAAATGAATCCGGATCGATATCTACAAGTACCGGTTTGAGTTTCAGTAGCTTGATGACTTCAATTGTAGCAATGAAAGTGAATGGAGTCGTGATCACCTCATCACCAGGTTGCAACTCAAGAGCCATCATGGCTACCTGTAGCGCATCTGTTCCATTCCCGCAGGCAATGCAATGTGCTGCACCGGCATAGGCGGCGAGCTCCTGTTCAAATTTCTTTACAGGCGGACCTTTGATGAAGGCAGTGGAATCCAATACTTCCTGGATCGCATTGTTTATCTCATCACGGTGTTGAAGATACTGACCGTGAAGGTCAACCATTTTAATTTCTTTCATTTTGTCGTTTATCTAAACAGGATACGAAGATAATAATAAATCTGTGGGTAAGGGGGCATGCAAAGTGACTTTATTTCGTTGATAACTATGTTCAGAATTCACCGGGCTGATGAAGTAATATGCATTCATTTGTATTAAATTTGCTATTTGTACCTGAAAGCTCATTCAGAATATTTAATTATGGCATATCTAGGTAAGTATATACGTCAGATTCTATCTAAACAAGAGCATGTTATTTTGCCGGGTTTTGGTAGTTTGATTATCAGTAAAGGTAGCAGTGTAGCAGCAGAAAAGGGAAGGATTGACCCTCCGGGAGCAGTGATCAGATTCGATGGAGAACTTCCAAAGGAAGATGGGAAATTAGCTGCTGAATATGCTTCAGGAGAGAATATTAATCCGGACGAAGCTCGCCAGCAGGTGCTTGAACTAGTTGATGCTATAAAATTCAAGCTTGACAAAGGGGAGCAATTCAAGCTTGAGCTGCTTGGTGTTTTTACGCGCGACGATGAGAATCGGATTGGCTTTAACAAAGATCCCAACTGGATCATTGATCCTGATATTTTTGGTTTATCCTCATTGGATTTGCTGGAGCTTGAGGAGGAGGAGATCGAGATAGAGAAGCCGCTTGAGAAATCAGAACCTGCTAAAAAGGATCCTGTTTCAGTACAAAAAGAGCCCATACCAATGAAGAGAAAAATGGCCAAGCGTGCACCTGTCAACAAGTGGAAAATTATCTGGATTATAGTTGGTGCCCTGATCGTTGTGTTGCTTGCCATTTTACTTATTCCAACCAAGAATAGTGATTATGGTATTGAATTTAGCAGTGATGGTATCGTATTAAGGGAGAATACAGTAAGTGATGATCTACGGGATGCAGAAGCAACAAATCAGCTGGTAACAGAAGAGGATAGCCAGATAGAACAGGAAGCCCAGGAAATTGTAAGCACAGAGGTTCAAACACCAGTGGAATCAGTAAATAATGTCTTTATTATAGCCGGAAGTTTCCAGGGATTGCAAAATGCAACTGAATTAATGGAAAGTCTTAAAACTGAAGGTTTTCCTGCTGAAATTATTGTTACTGAAAGTAGATTATATCGTGTTGCAGTACAGTCTTACCCGGAAAAGCAGAAGGCGGTGGATGATCTGACCAGAATCAAGGCACATCCGGGACTGGGAAGTTGCTGGATCTGGTCGAGGTAATAAAGCAGGCTAGAGAAATACTAGTTAATTTCTGCACCGTTGTGAGCGTCCTCTCCTGGTTCAATGAAGTACAGTTGGCCATTGCTATTTTCAGACAGCAGAATCATACCTTGTGATTCTATTCCCTTGATATTTCTGGGAGCCAGGTTAACCAATACACACACTTTTTGTCCGGGAAGTTTTTCCGGATCGTAGAATTCAGCAATTCCTGAGACGATGGTTCTTTGATCAATTCCGGTATCCACCAGCATCTTGATCAGTTTTTTGGTTTTTGGAACCTTTTCTGCCTCCAGAATAGTTGCTGTACGTATATCCATCTTTGTGAAATCATCGAAAGTGATCTCAGGTTTCTGTGGTGTGACTGGAGCTTCGTTCATATTCTCTTCTTTTGTACTATTGAGTTTATCAAGCTGATGCTGTATCTGTTCATCCTCTATCTTATCGAAAAGCAGTGATGTTTTGTTGATCCGATGTCCCTCTTTCAATAACTCGGCATTTCCCAGCAATTCCCAGGTAGTTTCTTTAAAGTTGATGAACCCCCTTAGTTTTTCCATTGAGAAAGGAAGGAAGGGTTCCAGGAGAAGTGTAAGATTTGCAGTAATCTGTAGTGAGATATTCAGAATGGTTTTTACCCTTTCTTCATCATTCTTGATCACTTTCCATGGTTCGGTGTCGGCTAAGTATTTATTTCCGAGACGTGCAAGATCCATGGCCAGTTTAATTGCTTCCCTGAAACGAAAGTTTTCCAGGCTGTTTTCAACTGATGTTGCGATGGTCTGAATCTCATTCAATACTTTTTGATCCGATTCGGTGAGGGTGGTAGCAGGAGGGATGACACCATCAAAATACTTGTGTGTGAGGACGAGGGTTCGGTTCACGAAGTTACCAAGTATGGCTACCAGTTCATTGTTGTTCCGGTTTTGAAAATCCTTCCATGTAAAGTCATTGTCCTTGTTTTCAGGGGCATTGGCGCAAAGGGTATAGCGCAGAACATCCTGTTTTTCGGGAAAATCTTCAAGGTATTCGTGTAGCCAGACTGCCCAGTTTCTTGAGGTAGAGATCTTATCGTTCTCAAGGTTGAGGAATTCGTTTGCCGGAACATTGTCGGGTAGTATGTAAGATCCTTCTGCCTTAAGCATTGCAGGGAAGATGATACAATGGAAAACGATATTGTCTTTTCCGATAAAATGGATCATCCTTGAATCTTCATCTTTCCAATACTTCTCCCAATCTTCAGTCAACTCTTTTGTTGCAGATATATATCCGATGGGTGCATCAAACCAAACATAGAGCACTTTGCCGTCAGCATCTTTTACAGGAACAGGAACACCCCAATCAAGATCGCGGCTAACCGCTCTCGGGTGAAGCCCCTGATCGATCCACGATTTACATTGTCCGTATACATTGGGTTTCCATTCCTTGTGCTCTTCCAGGATCCACTCTTTGAGCCAGGGCTCGTATTTATCGAGGGGAAGGTACCAGTGTTTTGTCTCTTTCAGAACCGGCTTGCTGCCACTTATCGTTGAGGTGGGATTGATCAGATCTGAAGGGCTAAGAGAAGTGCCACACTGCTCACACTGATCACCATATGCACCCTGGTTGCTACAATGCGGACAGGTTCCTGTTATATACCTGTCGGCCAGAAATGTATTGGTGTCAGTATCATAATATTGTTCACTGGTCTTCTCAAGAAACTCTCCTTTTTCATATAAATTTTTAAAAAATTCAGAAGCAGTCTCGTGGTGTATCTTGTTGGATGTCCGTGAATAGATATCGAATGAAATTCCAAAATCCTCAAATGCTTTTTTATTGATGGCATGGTACCTGTCGACGATATCCTGTGGGCTTACACCTTCGTTTCTGGCTTTTAAAGTGATAGGTATGCCGTGCTCATCAGACCCGCAAATGTGAATGATATCCTTGCCTCTTAGTCGTTGGTATCTTGTATAAATATCTGAAGGCACATATACACCGGCAAGATGTCCGAGATGGATGGGTCCATTGGCGTAAGGTAGTGCAGAGGTGATGAGATAGCGCTTGAAGTCTTTTTTCATTGTTTGGGTTCGTATTTGTCAGGCGCAAAGATAGAGATATATAGGTGAAAGGCGAAGGACGAACAGCGAAAGTTATTAGGGAAACGCTGATATTTGAAAGACTCACCACATTAAGGGTTTAAAAGAGTTAACACCATGGCTGAATCACACGATTTAGGAAAAAAGGCAGAGGCCTTTGCTGTTGATTTTCTTATCTCCAAAGGCTATCGGATTTTGGATCAAAACTGGCATCACGGACATCTTGAGCTGGATATAGTTTGTACAGATAATAAGGAACTGATAGTTGTAGAGGTTAAGGGCCGGAGGCAAAGCATCTTTCCGCATCCGGAGGATATTTTCTCGCCGAAACAGGAGCGTTTTATCATACATGCTACTGAGGCTTATATTCACAGGAATGGTATATCCATGCAGGTAAGATTTGACCTGGTGGCAATTGTTTTTAATAAAGAAGGTTTTGAAATTGAGCATATTGAGGGTGCTTTTTTTCCAGGGGTGGAATAGGGAAATGCTTTAATGTGATAATGTGATAATGCGACAATGCTTTAATGCGACAATGCTTTAATGAAAGTATAATTATATTGTTAGCCTGATGCTTTGGACTTGCAGAATACGTGCTAACTTCCTACTTTAGAGTGTGAAAATTCTGTTAAATTTTTTAAGAAGGCGATCTTCTCATGCTGTGCCACTTTTAATAGTAGGTATTTTGGCGGGCGTGGCATTGGCTATTATTATATGGACTGATGTTATATCGGTGGGTCCTTTAAAATTGAAACTGATCAGTTTCAATCGTTCAAAGGGAGAAATAGCGGCTTATATTGATCTGGATAATGATAGTATTTCTGAATTCTTTGTTCTTAAAACCTATCCCGGAGGGTATCCTGCTGTAGAGCTTTACAAGCAGAGGGAGCAATTAATTGATGCTATTCGTCCGCGTGGAGAGTGGTTCAAAGTAAGGACTTCTTTTTGCTTTGGCGATTATGATCAGGATAACTTCAAGGAAATTTACCTTTTTTCATATTCTAATGATTCCATTTTAGTTAAATGGATATGAGGTATTAGGTGATGAAGGACATTTCATCAAGAATCTTTATATTGATAAATGTGTGCAAATTGAAGGGAAGCCCGATTTGCTATTGAGTTCTGTATTTTTTAGTGATTCAAATAATGATGGATTCAATGAAATGACATTTATTGTTAAGGCCGGGTTTTCATTATATCCAAGGCGTTTTTTTAAATATGATTTTTCGGGGAAGCTATTGCAAAAGGAGTTAATGGATCAGGAACAATTGCTTACAATGCTAAACAATGGTGTGTTTGAGCTTGATAAACTTGGTTTTTCAGATGGGAGAAACTTGTATATTTATAATGATGATCTGAAACTCATTGATGTAAAAAAATCTGTTGGTTTTCCTGTATTGTCCGGATTGGAATTTGGATTTACTTCTATTACAAATTATTTTATCTTTTATAATCTTGGTGAAGTCTTGTTATTTAACAGCAAACTAGAGGAGATGGGGAGGGTTAAAGTCCCGGGAAATCAAATACAAAGCAGACTTCTTCCATCACTTGTTTCTATGGAATCCAATCGTTCATTTGTTATGGCCTTAAGTAACAGTGAATATGGGGAATATTTAATTCATGTTGAAAAAAGGTCTTTTGCTTATGTCAAAATTCTTATTAGCATACTGATTTATATTGGTTTTTATCTGTTCTTTTATTTGGTATTTCGCTTGCAGTATTTCTTTTACACCAGCAGGTTGATTTCTGAGCAAAAGATACAATCTCTACAACTTCAAACGGTTCAGAATCAATTACAACCGCACTTCACATTTAATGTTTTGAATACAATTGGCTCCTTGATTTATAAAAATGAAAAGGAAACAGCATATGAGTATTTGAATTATTTTTCTGATATGCTTAGAAGTGTGTTGGTATCAAGAAAGGGATCAGACTGGATGATTGACGAGGAGATAAGGTTTATTGAGACTTATGTGGCGATGGAAAATCTGAGGTTTGACAGCAGATTTATTTTTTCACTAACTGTTTCTCCGGACACTGATATATCTGCCAGGGTACCAAGATTAATGGTTCAGACATTTGTAGAAAATGCTATTTCCCATGGTTTGATGCACAAGAAAGATGATTGTCGTTTGAGTGTAAATATTGAAGAGGATGATACATATGTAGTTGTTACGGTTGAGGATAATGGGATTGGTCGTTTTGCTTCCGGAAAGCTGCAGCGGAATAATGCGGGGCATGGGAACGATATCATGGAAAATTATATAGAAGTCTATAATAAAATAAATAAAACAAAATTTAATTTTACTGTCACGGATCTGTTCACAGATGAAGGAAAAGCTGGAGGCACAAAGGTTGTGTTGTGGATACCCCGTGATTATTCTGGTAACACAAGGAGTCTATGAAAACGCTTCAAATATTAATTGTCGACGATGAAAGCTCAGCCAGAGATCTGATTATAAACCTCTTAAGTGATGTTGATGGTGTGGAGATTGTTGGGGAGGCTGAAAATGCAGAACTTGCGCTGACAGAAGTTCTGCGTCTCAAGCCGGATGTTATTCTGCTGGATATTCAGATGCCAAGGCAGGATGGTTTTTCATTGATTGAGCAATTGCAGGAAACGAATGGAAGAGGAGTGTGATAAACATTTTGATATGGGTCATTAAGGCATTGTCGCATTGTCGCATTGTCGCATTACCCCTCCCTCACACCACCATCAAATTACATCCTCTCACATCTGCCTGGTCAAACCTTCCGCTTATTTCAAATGATCCATCTTCGTATACAATACCAAGGTCGGACGTGGCAATGAATGAACAGGAGTAGATATTGGCCAGGTCAATAATATTAATCCCTCCGGATTGTCCGGCAGGCAGAATGGTAAATGGATCGTACATGTCTCTGATCATAACCTTCATCCATGGTGGGGGATAGAATCTGTTTCTTCCTTTGGAGTATGCCTGGGAAAGTAGTTCTGTCATTCCATATTCCGAATGAATGCTATCTTTTACGAATGCCTTTTTCAGTATGTCGTGCAGCTCTTCCCTGATCATCTCTTTTCGTTTTCCCTTCATCCCTCCGGTCTCAATAATTGTAATATTATCATTTATGGGAAAGGGGAATTTTTCTGCCAGATCGAGCAGAGCAAAGCTAACTCCAAGGAGTATTGTAGGATGTTTATCTGCAGCACGCTTTTGCAGCACTTTGCTAAGTTGATCTAATTCGTCAAGGTAAAAGCCACTTTCAGGATGTTGACTCATATCAATAAGTTGGTTCATCATATAAACAAGGGATGAGTTTTCCCTTTCAAGATATGAGGGTAAGAGTGCCAGGATGCAAAGGTCTTTAGGATTTCCAAAATTTTCGGAGAATGATTTCAGAAAACTTTCCTGGTAGATCTCTTCTGAAATAATATAATGTTTGCTTGTTTTTTGACCTGTTGTACCACTGCTCTCAAATACTACAGAAGGCATCATGTTTCCTGCAATAACCTGGTGTTCCCTGAACATCTCAATGGGGAGAAATGGGATTTGCTCAATGGTTTTAATGGTCTCCAATCCTCGTCCGAGATGGTGAAAGTACTTGGAATAAACCGGATTGGTTTTCAGTTGGTACCTGAAGATTTCAATGGCGAGGGAGTTGAAGTCCTGTTCATTGGAAATATTAAATATTTTCTCTTCAGGTTTCATTGGATACGGTAAAGATATGGTTTTCTCATCAGGCCTGGAAAGGTATTACTTCCCTTGTTTTTTTCAAGGAGAGTTATCCCGTAAGGTGAAATGGGATGATTCTACCCCCTGATGGCCTTAACTCCGGGTAGTTCTTTTCCTTCGATATATTCGAGCATTGCACCACCACCGGTAGAAACATAGCTTACCTGGTCGGCAAGACCGAATTTATTTACAGCTGCTACTGAGTCACCACCTCCCACAAGACTAAAAGCTCCATTGGCTGTTGAAGCTGCAATTGCTTTCGCTATGCTTACAGTTCCGTTTCTGAAGTTTTCCATTTCAAAAACACCCATTGGACCATTCCAAAGAATAGTTTTAGAGTTCATAATCACATCGGTGAGGAGTTTCACAGATTCTTCTCCAATATCCAATCCCATGTATCCGGGTTTACCATTTTCAATAGAGGATAATTCTGTATTTGCGTCATTGTTAAAATCATCTGCCAGAACCTGGTCAACCGGTAGCACGAGGTTTACACCTTTTTCTTCTGCTTTTTTCATCAGATCGAGAGCGATGTCTAATTTGGCCTCTTCACATAATGAATTTCCAATCTCCCCACCTTTCGCCTTGATAAATGTATAGGTCATTCCTCCACCAATAATCAGGTTATCAACCCTGTCGAGCAAGTTTTCAATCACCAATATTTTATCAGAAACTTTTGCTCCTCCCATGATGGCAGTAAATGGTTTTTTAGATTCTTTCAGAACCTTGTCCATCGCCTTAAGTTCCTTGTTGATAAGGAAACCAAACATTTTTGTATCATCTGTAAAGAAATCTGCAATAACTGTAGTGGAAGCATGTGCACGGTGTGCTGTTCCAAATGCATCATTTACATAGACATCAGCATAAGTTGAAAGTTTCTCGGAAAATTTACTTGTTGCTGCCTTCTCTTCGGGTGTTTTTACCTTGTTTTCGGCACTGTAGAACCTAAGATTTTCCAGTAGCAGAACCTCTCCCGGCTTCAGTGCAGCTGATTTTTCAACAGCTTCATCACCCATGCAATCGTTGGCAAACTTAACATCAAGGCCAAGGTGATCTGCAAGTGTTGGAATAATATGTTTGAGTGAGAATTTGTTTTCCGGTCCTGATTTTGGCCTTCCCAGGTGCGACATAAGTACAGCAGATCCACCGTCGCTTATCACCTTCTTTATAGTTGTCAAAGCACCACGAATACGGGTGTCGTCAGTAACTTCAAATTCTGCGTTCAGCGGGACATTAAAATCTACTCTGATGATCGCTTTCTTTCCGGTAAAACTATAATTATCAATAAGTTGCATATTGTATTTTGTTTATGATTATTCGGTAAAATGTAAATGTACCGCAAAGGTAATAAAAAAGTTGTTTGTTTGCAGAGACCTTGAATATAGCCCTTTACATTTGAGACAGTATGTTAAAAATTGTTTAGTAGGTCTGGGGCTACCCCAGACTTCCTGAAAATTTCAGATATTGTATCTATTATTTGACTTAGTCATCATCATATTTTTATTACATTTGTTTACCATTAAAGAGAGAAAAAAGTTAAATGAAATTCAGCGAAGTACTAGGACAAGAGGAGATTAAGCAGCGCTTAATTCGTACTGTAAAGGAGGAGAGGATCAGTCATGCACAACTCTTTTTTGGGCCATCGGGAGTTGGGAAACTTCCTTTAGCGATTGCCTATGCACAGTACATATCTTGCGAAAACAGAACTGAACTTGATTCCTGTGGCACCTGTCCTTCCTGTATTAAATTTGCAAAACTTGTGCATCCGGATCTTCATTTTGTATTTCCTGTTTTTACTAATAAGGAGGTGAAAACCAATCCTGTGAGTGATCATTTTATTGAGCAGTGGAGAACAATACTGGATATCAATCCCTATCTTACGGAAAATCAATGGTATGAAGCAATTGGAGCTGAGAACAAACAGGGGCTGATCAGTAAGCATGAGAGTACATCTATCCTTCGAAAACTGAGTCTGAAGTCATATGAAGGTGAATACAAGGTAATGATCATCTGGTTGCCTGAAAAGATGAATGCTTCAGCAGCCAATAGTCTGCTAAAATCGATCGAAGAACCTTATTCAAAGACAATATTTTTACTCATTTCTGAAAATACTGAATTGATTTTGCCGACTATACTGAGTCGTACGCAGATGATACGTGTAGCTCCTTTGAAGAGTGAAAATATTGCAGAAGGTTTGCAGAAAAATTTTCCCGAGGCACAGGAACTTATTGAGGATGTAATAAGGCGGTCCAATGGAAATTATAGCAAGGCGCTACAAATGATGGTCTCTGATGAGCTGGATAATACTCACTTTGAGGAGTTTACATACTTCATGAGAAAGTGTTATAAACGAGAGATCATTGACATTAATACTTGGGTTGAAAGGATGGCAGGATTGGGTCGGGAACGTTTGAAATTATTCTTTTCCTACTGTTTGAGAATGATCAGGGAAAACTTTGTACTAAATCTAAAGCAGAACGATATTAGTTTTTTATCAAAGAAAGAAGATGAATTTTCGCAAAAGTTTTCAGCATTTATCCATTCCGGGAATGTATATGATCTGACTTCCGAATTTGAAAAAGCCAGTCAGCACATTGAGGCCAACGGTTATGCCCGACTCGTATTAATGGATCTTGCCATTAAGACCATTCTGCTCTTAAAACAGCCTGAGAAGACTGACTGATCTCGGATTCATAAGGGTTTTGTTTTCTTTTTCGCTTTAATTAACTTTGTCTGGTTGGCACATAAGTCAACCTTTAGATTGAGAATTATGGATAGCGCACAAGCAAGAGGATGTTGTTCTCAAAAAAGCCAGGAGATAAATAACGATAACAGAGACCAGATAAGTAACTATTTTAGTCAGTGTGGTAAACTGGATTCTTATAATTGGCTGAGAGAGATTTCCGACGATATAGATATTCCTGATATTGTTGAAGTAAGATTTAAGAATACCCGAAAGGAATATTTTACCAATGTTAATGAGCTACGTATTAAACGTGGTGATTTTGTTGCTGTTGAAGCTTCTCCGGGACATGATATCGGGATTATTACACTGGCAGGGGAGATCGTTCAGAAGCAATTGAATAAAACTAAATTCGATCCAAGGATTGATGAGCTGAAAAAGGTTTATAGAAAGGCCAAGGAAGCAGATCTTGACAAATGGAAAGAAGCTATAAATCAGGAGCATGAGACCATGCTTAAGGCCCGAAGAATCTCTGAAGATTTAAGGCTGAATATGAAGATCGGTGATGTTGAATACCAGGGTGATAAAACCAAGGCTATCTTCTATTATATTGCAGATGAAAGGGTTGACTTTCGGGAGTTAATCAAGGTGTTGGCAGATAGTTTCAGGATAAGAATCGAGATGAGGCAGATCGGAGCCCGTCAGGAGGCTGGTAGAATTGGCGGAATTGGTACATGTGGAAGAGAACTCTGTTGTTCATCATTTATCACAAATTTTGTCTCAGTATCTACTCAGTCTGCCCGTATCCAGGAGGTGTCACTGAATCCACAAAAACTTGCAGGTCAGTGTGGCAAACTGAAATGCTGTCTGAATTACGAAGTAGCCAGCTATGCTGATGCAAAAAAAACCTTTCCGGATAGAAATATTGTATTGAAGACCTCAAAAGGAAAGGCCTCACATCAGAAAACAGATGTATACAGGGAGGTGTCATGGTATTTACTGGAAAGTGAAAAGGGGACAAGCCTGGTTCCTGTTTCTGCAGAGCGTGTTAAGCAGATAATTGCGATGAATAAAAAGGGAGAATTTCCCGAAAATCTTAATAATCCTTCAGATATACCTGCTCCGAAGAAAGATTCAGATTATTTAAACGTTGTTGGGCAGGAGAGTCTTACGCGTTTTGAAAAGCCAAATAAAAAAAGAAAACCCAAGCGAGGACCTCATAAACAATCGAAAAGGAGATGAAAGCTATATCCGGTTTAAAAACCCTCTTAATTCTGATTCCCTTACTCCTTGTGGCTTGCGATAAAAATGTTGTTGTGGACGTATACGAGCATGTCGATAATTCTGTTTGGACATGGGATGATTTCAAGAGTTATTCATTTGAAATTGATGATATTGAATCACAGTATGATATCCTGATCCAGTTGCGGCATACTACTGATTATCCTATGAGCAATCTATATTTGTTTGTTGAAGTTACCGGCCCCTCAGGTCAATCACTAAGAGATACAATAAACTATCCTATTGCTGAACCCAGCGGTAAGTGGATTGGGAAAGGAAATGGAAATATACGAGAGATTCGATATATGTATAGAAATCAAACCCACTTCCCCGACAAAGGAATTTATTCGATTAAGCTTGAACAAGGGATGAGAGATCCAAAGCTTCCTGTGAGTGATATTGGTATTAGAGTTGAAAAAGTAATCCCCTAATCTTAAAAAGTTTTGAGTAAAAATAAGCTTCAGAAGTTTAAGGAAATGGAAGCTTTCGACCGGGTATTTCAACCAGGTTTTGAAGAAGTGTCCAATTCCGATTATCTCTTGAAAGGCAAGTGGGCTGAAGAGGTTTTTCAGAATAGCAATCCCATTACATTGGAACTGGGGTGTGGCAAAGGTGAATATACTGTTAACCTCGCAATGCGTTTTCCTGAAAGAAATTTTATTGGAGTGGATATCAAAGGCGCCCGTATTTGGAAGGGTGCTAAAACAGCCAATGAAAGAAATCTCAAAAATGTGGCATTTCTCAGAACAAGGGTTGAAATTATTCCCTCCTTCTTCAAGGAAGAGGAAATTGAGGAGATCTGGATTACCTTCCCCGATCCACAACTGAAAAAGAAGAGAAACAAAAAGAGACTTACAGGAGCGAGGTTTTTAAATCTTTACAGAAGTATTCTGATCGATAAAGGGATTGTTCATCTGAAAACGGATAGTGATGTTTTATACCTGTACACACATAATGTGGTTAAATACAATAACTTAAAGACACTCAAGCTGACTCAGGACCTCTATCATTCTGAATTCAATGATGATATTTTGAGCATTAAAACATTCTATGAACAGCAGTTTTTGGATGAAGGATCCAATATTACCTATATCTCATTTTTACTTCCTTCCCAGAAAAATATAGAGGAGATTCCTGAAGATGAGCAAGAGTAACAACTTTTTTGAAAAAGTGTATGAGCTAACACGTTTGATTCCTCCCGGGAGGGTAACGACTTACGGTGCTATTGCCCGGTATCTTGGTTCCCCTCAATCTTCACGCATGGTTGGCTGGGCCATGAATTCATCATTTACACAAGTTGTTTTTGTTCCGGCCCACAGGGTTGTGAACCGAATGGGGATGTTAACAGGGAAACATCACTTTGGGGGCAGTAAAATTATGGTGGAATTATTGGAGAGTGAAGGAATAGTCGTTATTAATGATGAGGTCGTTGATTTTACCAATTTATTTTGGGATCCGATGAAGGAATTAGCTTTATAAAGATTAAATCTAAATAAAAAAATTGGTTATCTTTGCAAAAAGAATTAATAGAAATGGTGACGAAAGAGATGGTGCTTGAGGCACTCAAAAGAGTGGTTCATCCTGAATCAAGAAAGAATGTAGTAGAGTTGGGAATGGTAGAAAATCTGACAGTTGAGGGAAATGAAGTAATGTTTGCCCTCAAGTTTAGCAGACCAAATGATCCCTTCATTCAATCTATGAAGAAGTCCTGTGTCAGTGCAATTGAGACGCAACTTGGTGAGGATATTAAAATAAAGGGGAACATTGGAACTATAGTTCCTGAAAGACCAGTTGCTCCTGAGATATTACCAGGAGTGAAGAATATTATTGCTGTGGCATCAGGTAAGGGCGGCGTAGGTAAATCTACAGTTGCAGTTAACCTGGCAGTAGGATTGAAGAACTCCGGTTTCAAAGTGGGTTTGCTTGATGCAGATGTTTACGGACCGTCTATACCAAAGATGTTTGGTTTGGAGGATGAAAGGCCAAGCGCCAGGAATGAAGATGGAGTTGAATGGATTACTCCTGTTGAAAAATATGGAATCAAACTGTTGTCAGTTGGGTTTTTTGTAAAACCCGAAGACGCTCTTGTATGGAGGGGTCCTATGGCTACAAGTGCATTGAAACAGCTCATTTCACAGGGAGATTGGGGTGAACTTGATTACCTGATTCTTGATCTTCCTCCAGGGACCGGTGATGTTCATTTAACCATTGTTCAGGAAGTTCCTGTTACCGGAGCAATCATAGTTAGTACACCGCAGGAAGTAGCGTTGGCTGATGTAATTAAAGGAATCAGTATGTTTACCGGCGAAAAGATAAACGTACCTGTTCTTGGTATTGTGGAAAATATGTCATGGTTCACACCCGAGGAGCTGCCAGAAAATAAATATTACATTTTTGGAAAAGATGGATGTAAGAAAATGGCTGAAAAGCTGAATATTGAACTCTTGGCTCAGATCCCTATTGTACAAGGAATTTGTGAATCGGGTGATGCAGGAGAGCCTATTGCCCTGGATGAAAGTAGCATTCCCGGAAAGTCGTTTAAAAAGCTGGCATCCAGAGTAATTGAATTGACAGAAAAGAGAAATGCTGAGTTGGAGCCCACAAAGCGGGTTGAGATAACAACCAAGTAATATATTATTTTGATGTAAAGATTATGGAGGATATCAAAAAGCGTATTGAGGCAGCACTGGACAAAATTCGTCCTTACCTGATTGCAGATGGCGGAAATATTGATCTTGTTGAGGTGACCGAGGACATGGTAGTTAAGGTTCAGCTTACCGGAGCATGCCATGGATGTCCCTTTAGCATGCAGACAATGAAAGTTGGTGTTGAAATGGCTATAAAAAATGATGTACCTGAAGTAAAAGAGGTCCTGAATATTAACACTTTATAGATTGGATCGTATTGGGTAGGCTCATTCTATAAATGATTATTCGCAATAATTCATTGATTGCTTTAATGAGTCCGCTATTTTTTTTGTACTCGTGTAAAATATATGATTCTAAACGGAGTTAATAATTTAGGATAAATACTTATAATCTTGCCCCTGAGACGATATTCACATATATTTCTATTTAGCGTTCTGATAATCGGGACCTTACTTAACTCCTGCAGTGTTGAGAAGAATACCTCGGCAAGCAGAAATTTTCACAATCTTACTTCTCATTACAACATCTATTTTAATGGAAACGAGAGTTATAAGAAAGGCCTGGAACGAGCTGAAACTTCCATTATTGATAATTATACAAAAATTCTCCCTCTCTTTTTGTATGAGGATGAATCGATACAACAGAGCATTGCTCCACAAATGCAACGTGCAATCGACAAATCATCCAAGGTTTCTACCTTCCATTCAATAAGCTCTAAACCAAAGGTCAAGGCGGGAGAGCAGAATGAGAAACAGAAAGAGTTTTACAATAAGAAAGAGTATAATAAGTGGATGGATGATTGTTTTGTGCTCATTGGAAAGTCATATATGTACAAAGGTGATTTCTTCCTGGCTTCGGAAGCATTCAAACATGTGATTAAAACATTTCCCGATGAAGAATCTACCTATTTGGCGCTTACCTGGCTGGCACGTGCATATATCATGATTGGTGAATTGAAGCAATCAGAAGAGATTCTTGCTAATCTATATGATCTGGAGGAGTACCCCGAAAAGTATCATAAGGAATTGTATACCACACTTGCAGATTATTATCTTAAAGTTGAGGACTATGATCAGGCAGCTGCATATCTTGAAAAGGCGTTGGATATGCGTCTCAAAAAAGGCACAAAAATCAGATATACTTATATCCTTGCCCAGATATATACAAAGCTTGATAACAGCGAAAAGGCAATAAAGAATTTCAAGAGGGTTGTGAAAATGAATCCCCCCTATGTGATGGCGTTCAACGCAAAAGTGAGTATGGCAGACGCTTTTCAGTCGGGAGCAGCAGGGAGCAATGAGATTAAGAAGTTGCTGAAGAAAATGTTGAAGGACAGTAAGAATACGGAGTATCTGGATCAGATCTATTATGCCCTGGGAAATATTTCTATGGAGGAGGGAGACAGAAAGAAGGCAATTGAGTATTATCATCTTTCAGTAAGCAGTAGCATGCAGAATAATTTCCAGAAAGGAGAGTCATGTCTCACACTGGCAGGTATATATTATAACGAACCCATCTATACGCTTTCTGCTGCATACTATGATACTGCAGTTAATTTACTGGAAGCAGATTACCCGAACTATTCAAATCTGAAGCTCAGGTCCAACAGTTTAAATAACCTGGTTAGAAATGTAGATGTTTTTGAATTGCAAGACAGCGTGCAAGTGCTGGCCGGAATGAATGAAGATGAAAGGTTTGCTGTAATTGATGGAATAATTTCTGATGTAAGAGTAGCTGAGGCCGAAGCACAGCGCAGACAACAAGAGGCTATGCAGGATATGCAATACAACAGATCAGGCTTTTATTCGAATGCATCGGGGTCTAATAATCCGCAAACAGGTGGAAAGTGGTATTTCTATAATCTGAATGCAAAAAGTTTTGGGCAACCCGAATTCAGAATGAAATGGGGTGAGCGAAAGCTTGAAGATAACTGGAGGCGTAGTAATAAACAGACGGTTACCGCACTACTCGATGAAGAGGTGATGGATGGTACAGGTGAGAATGGTGAAGAAGGTGTCGAACTAATTGATGATAAATCGAGGGAGTATTACCTTAGAGATATTCCAATGACTGATTCGGCTATGGATCAATCACATATTATGCTTGAGGAGGCATTATATAATATGGGACTTATTTATCAGAAAGATTTGCTCGACTATGACAAAGCCATTGAATCTTTAGAGAACCTGATTGGCAGATATAGTGATGGTGATTATACAATGGGTTCATACTACCATCTTTATGAACTCTTTAATACCAAGCAGAATGCAGGCAGGGCAGAATATTATAAAAATTTATTAAGCAGTAAATATCCTGATAGTCATATGGCAAAACTCCTCACCAATCCAAACTATATAAATGAGTTGGAAGAGGAGGCTAATAAGGTGGAAAGGTATTATGAATCTGTCTACAATTCTTTTAAAGCTGAAAATTATTCAGCTGTCCTCAGAGATGTTGAATATGGATTGACAAAATATAGTGAGGATGAAGATATGGTGTTAAGGCTTCGGTACCTGAAGGCAATTTCCATGGGTTCAGTACAAGGTAAGGAGGAGATGAAAGTGGAATTGGATTCAATTGTATCTCAATATCCAAATACAGAGATTGCTGAAAAATCGCAGGAAATTATAGATTACATGTATGTGGCATTCCCTGTAATCAAGGAAGCGGATATTGTGAAGGAAGCGGTTGAAATTTATACATTTGATTCCACTGCCAATCACTATTTTATTATTGCACTTAGAACTTCCGAGAATATGAATCTGGTTAATTTCAATCTCCTGAATTATAATCTGGATAATTTTATCGCCTATGACCTGGAAATAGAATTAACAGTATTGGGATCTGATTATAATATATTAAAGGTTCAGGAATTTGCAGATTTTGAAGGGGTGAGCAGATATGCCTCAAAGGTAGGCGAGGATATACAACTTATACTTGGAGAGATACCCGGGGATTCCTATAAGCTGGTTCTTATCTCTCAACAAAATTACCAGAGCCTTCTTCGGACCAAAGAATTTGTACCCTATCTGTTATTCTACAGGAAATTTTACCTGGGAAATTAATCTTGTTTAGCACTGCATAAATGAACACAAGAGTATGAAGCAAATCAGAATACTTTGGACGGATGATGAAATTGATCTGCTGAAGCCATATATAATATTTTTGGAGGAAAAGGGTTATTCAGTGTCAACTGCAAACAACGGCGAAGAAGCGCTTGAACTTGTTAGAGATCAGGCATTTAATCTTATTTTTCTTGATGAGAATATGCCTGGCTTGAGTGGCTTAGAGACGCTCGACAGGATTAAGAGTATTTCTCCTTCAGTTCCTGTTGTAATGATAACCAAAAGTGAGGAGGAGAATATCATGGACGAGGCAATTGGCAGTAAAATTGCCGATTATCTTATCAAACCGGTAAATCCAAAGCAAATACTCCTTACAATTAAGAAAAATATTGACACCCGGCGTCTGGTATCTCAAAAGACCACCTCTGCTTATCAGATACAATTTAGCCAGATAGGCACATTGATCAATGTTGCCAATTCCTTTGACCATTGGGTTGAGATATACAGAAAGCTGGTGTATTGGGAGCATGAACTGGAGAATCTTGATGAATCAGGGATGAATGAGGTTCTTGCTATGCAATGGACTGATGCGAATTCAGGATTTATGAAATTTATTAAATCAAATTATTCAGAATGGTTTGACGATAATACAGAGGAGAGACCGATTATGTCTCCTCAGATTTTTTCAAAGTTTATATTCCCACAATTAGAGGAGAAAAAAGTAGCAGTTATTCTGATCGATAATTTGCGGTATGATCAATGGAAGTTGATTGAGGAAGAGATCAATCATTTGTTCAAAGTTGATGAGGAACATATTTTCTGTAGTATTCTTCCAACTGCAACACAATATGCCAGAAATTCAATATTTGCCGGACTAATGCCTGCAGAAATCAAGCAACTGATGCCGGATTACTGGCTGGATGATGAAGATGAAGGAGGGAAGAATATGCATGAAGAGCAGCTTTGCCGGGCACAGCTTCAACGCAAGGGGATAAACAAGACATTTCACTACGAGAAGATCAGCAAACAAAAACATGGAAAGAAGATCGTTGAGAATTTTTCAGACCTTATTAAATATGATCTCAATGTTCTTGTATACAATTTTGTTGATATGCTTTCTCATGCCAGAACCGAGATGGATATGATAAAGGAGTTGGCATATGACGATCGTTCTTACAGATCGCTGACACTTTCGTGGTTCAATAATTCATATTTGTTGGATGTGATTCGCTTAATTTCAGAAAACAATATGCAATTGGTCCTGACTACAGACCATGGAGCTGTAAGGGTGAATAATCCGGTGAAAGTAGTTGGAGACAGAAAGACTTCAGCAAACTTACGCTATAAGCAGGGTAAAAACCTTAATTACCCTGTAAAGGAGGTTTATGAAGTTACTCATCCGGAAAAGATACATCTCCCAAAGACCAATATGAGCAGCTCATATATTTTTGCAGGGAACAATGATTATATGATCTATCCGAATAATTTCAACCATTTTGTAAATCACTTCCGAAATACTTTTCAGCATGGAGGAATCTCACTTGAAGAGATGCTCATCCCATGTGTAATTTTATCACCCATTTCTTAGGATATGATAAATATTGAGATTAAATCACTTTTTGATCTGGATCAAGCTGCTACATCAATTCTTGATGCACTGGGGGGATTCAGGAAGATTGCATTTTCGGGAGAGATGGGTGCCGGAAAGACTACAATTATTCAGTCACTTTGTAAGGCTTTGGGGGTAGCAGATATTGTGAGCAGTCCTACTTTTGCATTGATCAATGAATATTTCACGCTTTCAGGGGATTCCATATTTCACTTCGATCTATACCGTATAGAAAATATTTCTGAGTTATATGATATGGGTTATGAAGAGTACTTTTATTCAGATTCATGGTGTTTCATTGAATGGCCGGAGAAGGCACTTGAATTGATGCCGGAGGATATACTTATGCTCCATATTGATGTGCTTGATAATGGCACAAGGGTAATTCATTCGTAGTATTTTTCACATCTTAATTTAACCTTTTCTTGACATTGCTGGCGATTTGTACTATTTTAGGTTCCCTAAAACTGAAGGAATGAATAAGAAAGGTGGAAGCTCTATTTCTCTCCGCAAAGAGGGATTGTTACCCCAGGAAGAGATGCTTGAGGTTGTGAATAAGCATCAGGAAATGATTATTGGAATCCCAAAAGAGAACGCGGAACTAGAGAGTCGGGTTCCCCTCACTCCTGAGGCTGTGGAGATTCTAACCGGGAATGGTCACCAGGTAATACTTGAGTCAGGAGCAGGCGAAGCAGCGAATTACTTAGACAATCAATATTCCGAAAGTGGTGCAATGATCACAGACAGGAGAGATGAGGTTTTCAGATCAGATCTTGTATTGAAAATAGATACTCCTGCAATAAAAGATATTGAGATGATGAAGGAGCGTCAAACAATTATCTCCTCATTTCAGGTCAATACGCATAAGGACAAAGCATATATTGATAAATTAATGCAGAAAAAGGTAACTGCTATTTCACTTGAGCGAATTCAGGATTCTCATCAATGTTATCCGGTGATTAGAAGTATGAGTGGGATTGCAGGGAATACAGCAGTATTAATTGCATCTGAATATCTAAGTAATGTTAGAGGGGGAAAAGGCGTTATGCTTGGTGGTATTACCGGAATCACACCCACAGAAGTAGTTATTCTGGGAGCGGGTACGGCAGCTGAATTTGCTGTGAGAGCGGCGATGGGAATGGGGGCATTTGTAAAAGTTTTTGATCAGTCTGTTCACAAATTAAGAAGGCTTCAAGGAGCCGTGGGAAATAATTTCCCAACCTCAATTTTTCATCCCCGTGTAATTGAAAAGGCATTGAAATCGGCAGACGTTGTTATCGGTGCCGTAAGAAGCGACGATTCTAATTCATCCTTCTTTATAACAGAGGAAATGGTAAAAGGAATGAAAAAGGGAGCGGTAATCATCGATATTTCCATTGATCAGGGTGGTTGTATTGCAACCTCAGAGCCCATGACACAAAAGGATCCTGTGTTTATAAAACATGGAGTTATACATTATTGTGTTCCTAATATTCCATCCAGAGTCGCGCGTACAGCATCCATTGCCATCAGCAATGTCTTATCGCCTATGCTGAAGAGAATTGGGAATTTTGGAGGAATGACACACGAGCTAAAAGATGATATTGGCCTGCGGCATGGTGTGTACATCTATCATGGAATTCTGACCAACGAGAAGATAGGACAGCGTTTTGGAATTCCATCACGGGATATTGAACTTTTAATGGCTGCATTTTAGCAAATATCATGCGCAATTATTCCGACAGTTTATTAAATATTGATTATGAATTTTATCCTGCTTGGTTTTCTCATCTATCTTGTGTTAATTCTGGTTATTGGAATTAAAACTTATGGGTCAAATAAAAATCACAGCGATTTTTTTGTTGCCGGAAGAAAACTGAATCCCTGGGTAGTTGCATTTTCGGAGCGGGCATCAGGGGAAAGCGCATGGTTGCTACTAGGCTTACCCGGGGCTGCATATGCGCTTGGAGTATTGGAGGTATGGACTGCATTGGGGTGTGTGATTGGGATTATATTTTATTGGTTCGTAATAGCGAAGGACCTGAGGAAAGAATCTGAAGAACTTGGAGCAATAACATTACCAACATTTCTGGCAGCAAGGTATTTAAGGGGCCAGTCTGTGATCAGGGTCTTGTCAACTCTTATTATCATTTTCTTCTTTATTTTTTATCTCGCCGCTCAGATCAATGGTGCAGGAAAAATTTTGAATGTAACTTTTGGGATGAAGCATCTCCATGGTATGTTGTTGGGGTCGGCCGTCATAATATTTTACACTATGATGGGTGGTTTTTTTGCTGTTGCCTGGACCGATATGGTACAGGGAATAATAATGGTATCAACTTTGGTGATATTGCCATTGGCGGGATTTATTGAACTGGCTGAACAGGGGGTGTCTGTAAGTGGTGCTCTTGGAGGGATGTCAAATAGCGAAGGCTCTTCGATGCTGTCTTTTACCGGTGGCAAAACAGGGTGGGCTGCAGCGGCGTTGATAATCAGCGGATTAAGTTGGGCTTTGGGGTATATGGGACAGCCTCATTTACTAACCAGATTCATGTCGATTAAATCAGCGGATAAAATTAAGATCTCCCGTCGGATTGCCATAGCCTGGGCCATTCCCGCTTTTACAGGAGCTTTGTTGATTGGTATTGTTGGTGCAGCCTTACATGGACAGGGATATTTTGATGATATCGAAAAAATCATGCCTCATCTGGCCACTACATTACTCCCTGCATGGCTGGCGGGTATACTGATAAGTGGAGCAATTGCAGCAATGATGTCTACTGCTGACAGTCAGCTGCTCGTAATCAGTTCGTCAATTATTGAGGATTTCTATCATCAGACTCTCGGCAAGCAGGTGACAGATAAATTTATGCTTCAGGCCAGTAGGTTCATCACTGTATTTATCGGGCTCGTTGGATTGCTGATCGCGATTAGCTCTGATAAGCTTATTTTCTCAATGGTTTCTTATGCCTGGGCAGGTCTTGGCTCCTCCTTTGGACCGCTCCTCCTCCTGATGTTAAAATGGAGAAAAGTGACCTGGCAAGGTGCTGTCGGAGGATTGTTTTCAGGTTTTATTGTTACAGTTGTCTGGTCTGAGATCACGGTATTGGATGAATATCTATCTGTCCGTTTTGTGTCTTTTGTCATATCATTTTTGGTAGTATGGGGAGTAAGTTTGCTCACAAAAAATTCAGAAACAAACAAGATTTCCATGAATTCTGTTATCTAAACAGGGGGTATTTACACCTGTTTATTTTACATTTGTGACCTGAATAATTCATGAATGCGCATACTTTACGATTTTGGGATCCGGATCTACTATTTTCTTGTTCTTCTTGCATCAGCAGGAAATGAGAAGGCAAAGAAATGGATTCATGGCAGGAGGGAATGGGAGAAACGTTTGAAAGGAAAGTTTGGTGAAGATGATAAAGTAATTTGGTTTCATTGTGCTTCATTGGGAGAGTTTGAGCAAGGAAGGCCTCTCATCGAAAGGGTAAGAAACAGCTATCCTGAATATAAAATCCTCCTCACTTTTTTCTCCCCTTCAGGATATGAGAAGAGGAAGAATTATGAAGGCGCAGATGTAGTATCATATTTGCCTTTGGACACAGCGCGAAATGCCAGGAAGTTTTTAAATATTGTTCCTGTTGAAAAGGTGTTCTTTGTTAAGTATGAGTTCTGGCTACACATTCTCAGGGCTGTTAAGCAAGAAAATATTTCAGTTTACCTGGCGTCTGGAAATTTCCGCTCAGGACAGTTGTTTTTCAAGTGGTATGGAGCATGGTACAAGAAGTTTCTTCACTATTTCACACATATTTTTGTTCAGAATGAGGAGTCAAAGGATCTGCTGAATGGAGTGGGTATTGCAAAAGTAACTGTTGCAGGGGATACGAGATTTGACAGGGTGGTGAAAATAGCAAAGGAGACGGTTTCAAAGGAGAATCTTTTAAAGTTTTCAAATCAGAGACCACTTATTATTGCCGGAAGTACCTGGGAAAAGGATGAGGAAGTTCTGCATGAGGTCTATGAACAATTTTCAGGCAAATGTAACTGGATTATTGCTCCTCATGAACCCACTAAAAAGAATATTGATCGATTATCAGGACTATTTTCAGAGAGAGTATTGTATTCTGAAATATCAGATTTGAATGAGATATCCGGGAGTGTGATATTGGTGGATACGATCGGGCATCTTTCTTCGCTCTATCGATATGGTACAATTGCATATATTGGAGGAGGATTCGGGAAAGGAATTCACAATATTCTTGAAGCTGCAGTTTTTGGACTTCCACTTCTTTTCGGACCGAATTATTATAATTTTCAGGAAGCCAGAGAGCTGATATCTGACGATGTAGCACGTGTTATAAAACACACGCAAGATCTCTATTCTACAATTGACGGTCTTGTTAATAGTGAAAAGAAGCGATTAAAAATAGCTGAAATAGCTGAAAACTATATCCTTAAACGAAAAGGTGCTACTAAGAAAATTGTTGATTTCGTGTTTATAAATCCAGCATAAATTCTTCTGTACATCTCTACTATTTAACATAGTTTTATGGTTGGTTCTATAACTTAATAAAAGAGACAGACATTTTTAATATATTGCTTAATATACTTGAGGAATTTCACACGTATTTTTAAACTTGATAATAACCTTAAATTAAAACTTAGATTTATGAAACTAATCAGAAATGTTTTAGCGGTGGCGGTCGTGATGCTATTTGCTGTAAATTCTTTTGGTCAGGGATCAACAACGTCCGGTATCAACGGGCAGGTCCTTGATGATTCTAGCGATCCTCTTCCGGGAGCAACAGTTGTTGCGATCCACACTCCATCTGGCTCACAGTATGGAGGAATTACTGACTCCAAAGGATTCTTCAGAATTCCTAACATGAATGTTGGAGGGCCATATAGCCTTACTGTATCCTATGTAGGATATATCTCTTATGAGAAGAAAAATATTTTTCTGACTCTTGGTCAGACATTTCAGAATAATGTTAAACTTGGGACCGCGGAATTGGCAATTGCTGAAGTGGAGATTGTTGGTACCCGTGTGAAGGAGTTTGACGTATTTGATGGTAACAGGACCGGAGCTGAAACTGTTGTTGGAGCGGATCAGATTGCTATCCTTCCATCTGTAAACAGGACAATTGCTGACTTCACCAGAATGACACCACAAGCCATCGTTGATGGAAATGGAGCTATTTCAATAGCAGGTATTAATAACAGGTACAATGCTATTTCGATTGATGGAGCTGTCAATAATGATGTATTTGGACTGTCTCCTACAGGCACTAATGGTGGTCAGACTTATGGCACTCCTATTAGTATGGATGCAATTGAGCAGTTTCAGGTAGCCATTGCACCATTTGACGTTCGTCAGTCAGGGTTTGCCGGCGCAAGTATAAATGCTGTAACACGTAGTGGTTCTAATACTGTTACAGGATCTGCATACTACTTCATGAGAAATGAAATGTTGGCAGGAAAGACTCCAACAGACAACGAAGCAGTTGAGCGAAGCAGTCTGCCAGAGTTTAGCTCTAATACTTATGGAATAAGAGTTGGTGGTCCTATTGTTAAGAATAAATTATTCTTCTTTGTGAATGCTGAAATGCAAAGAGAGCAAACTCCAAAGCCATTTGACTTTGCTGATTATTCAGGTGATTCAGATCAGACAACTATTCAGGCTGTTGCTGATAAATTGCAAAATGACTTCGGTTATGATGCTGGTGCTTTCTTAAGTAAAAATGATGAGCTTAATTCTAATAAACTTATTGCCAGGATTGACTGGAATATAAATCAGAAGCATAAGCTTACCCTGAGGCACAGTTATACCAAATTGGAGGCTATTAAAACTTCAAGCTCAAGCTCACGTTCAATTAATTTCATGAATAATGCGCAGTATTTCCCAAGTGTTACTAATTCAACTGCAATTGAATTGAAGAGTAACTTCTCAGGGAGTTCAAATAATTTGGTGATTGGATATACTACAGTTCGTGATGATCGTGATCCTTACGGAGATAACTTCCCTGCATTCAGGTTGTATGATGGAGCTGGAACACTTTATTTTGGTTCTGAACCATACTCAACTGCAAACCAGCTTGATCAGGATGTGTTTACCATTACAGATAACTTCAATATCTATGCTGGACGGCATACTTTTACAATTGGTACTAACAATGAGTTTTCCTCCACCTATAATCTCTTTATGAGAAAGAACTTTGGTGAGTACAGGTATTCTACAGTAGCTGATTTCATGACAATTGGATCAGCCGGAGAGGTTCCTGCATATCAATTTGAAAGAGGATATTCATTGGTTGATGATATAACTGGTGATGGTTCAGCAGCAGCAGCAGACTTCAACATGGTTCAGTTTGGGATATATGCCCAAGATGAATTCCAGGTCTCTCCTGAATTAAAAGTGACCTATGGTATTCGTCTGGATATGCCAATGTTTGTTACTGCCAATCCTGTTGATGATCATTTTAATAATACAACAATTTCAGAGCTTGAAACAGCAGGATGGGATTTGATGGGTGCACAGGCCGGACAGATGCCAAATACACAGATTTTATTATCACCAAGAGTTGGATTTAACTGGGATATTTCTGGAGATAAGACCACTCAAATACGCGGTGGTCTTGGCATCTTTACTTCACGTTTACCACTTGTATGGCCAGGAGGAGCTTATACAAACAGTGGTGTTACAATTGGTGGAGTTTACCATAGAAGTTCATGGGGAGATCCTATCTATTACAAAGATGGATGGGATACTCAGTGGAAAAATCCAGATTTTGGTTATCCGGAAGCTGCATATGGCGGTCAGGTTGACCTCTTCGTTGAAGATTTCAAATTCCCTCAAATGTTCAGGGCTAACATTGCAGTTGATCAAAAACTTCCAGGAGGTTTGATCGGAACAATTGAAGCAATGTATACAAAGACTCTTAATAATGTTCAGTATTTAAATCTTAATGTTGATCCTGATCCACTGACTCAGTTAGATGGAGCTGACAACAGGGATTACTTCTCTTCAAGCACTGTTACAAATGATTATACCAGAATAATGCTTGGAATGAATACAAAAGAGGGGTACACATATAATATTACTGCTCAGCTTCAAAAACCATTCTCTAATGGATTAACGGCCAGCCTTGCTTATACTTATGGCCGTGCAATGGCAGTTAATGACGGAACATCTAGTCAAAACAGTTCACAATGGAGATATAATGAGCAAGTAAATGGACTGAACTATCTTGGTCTTACATATTCTGATTTTGATCTTGGACATAGAGTTGTTGGTTATGTGAACTACAAAGTGGATTGGATTAATCATATGACTTCTTCTTTCACTTTCTTTTATAATGGACAGAGTGGTGATAGATTTTCCTATGTTTATAATGACTATGGTGATCTGAATGGTGAAGGAGAGAACTCAGGTAACTTGATTTATATACCTGCATCGCAAAGTGAAATTGAATTTGCTGATGCTGCTACTGCAAGTGCTCAGTGGACTGCACTTGATGCATTTATTGAGAGCGATCCTTATCTTAGTACAAGGAGAGGATTGTATGCAGAACGTAATGGCGCTCGCACACCATTCTCAAATATCATTGATTTCAAATTTGCACAGGATATTTATGTAAGTAGTGGAGATATGAAGCACACTCTTCAACTTACCTTTGATCTGTTCAATATGACTAACTTGATTAATAATAAATGGGGTCGTATGTATTATATTGGTAATGACGCCCTTCGACTTATTGATTTTGAAGGTTTTGTTGATGATGTAAATGGAGACTATACACCAACATTTTCATTTGATGAGATTGATGGTGATGTTTGGGATATTGATGACATTGGTGTTCAAAGCTCACGCTGGCAAGCACAAATTGGTCTGAGATATATCTTCTAGCAGATTGATTTCATAGATAAGAAGGGCTGCATTTTTTGCAGCCCTTTTTTTTAATCAAATAAATTCGTTTGTTTACAGGCCTTCCAGGAGCACTAGTCAAATGAATAATAGGTAAGTCTCAGATACACAGTAAGATACAAGTTACCAACAGGTTTTATATGATTGTCATTTGTCATATTGTTGAGTGTGACCGAGTTAGATTTATCGTTAATTTCTTGTTAATAAAAACGGAGAATAATAGGGCGACAAACTTTGTAATTCTTCCTAACTTCATATCCTGAATTTTGGATATCGTCAAGGTTCGTTTTTTCCATTTTAATATAAAGATCGGATGAGGTTGATTTAGAAATGGAGGAAACGTTTAGCCTAAATTTTAAACGCACTGATTATAATGAACTGATCATCAGCGTGTTGACAGGTGTTGAAAAAAGAAACCGACTTGTTAATAACTATACATTGTATTGAGGCCAAAGGAGTTTAATTTGGATGTTGCATTTGAAGGTATAGTAAGGAACCGCTAAAAAAGAGAATTTATGTCTGAAAAGGAGACCTCGCAGAAGGGAATTGTTTTTATTGAAAAAGGAGTTGAAGAGACCAATATAGCAATTGGTGAAAAGGTAGTTGAGAAGAAAAAGGTGAAAACGTATAGTTATGAAGAGGCTCTTAAATCTTCTATAGAATATTTTGGTGGTGATGAACTGGCCGCGCGTGTTTGGATTAATAAATATGCCTTAAAAGACTCTTATGGAAATATCTTCGAGCAGAATCCTGATGATATGCATCGTAGATTGGCTTCTGAGATCGCCAGGATTGAAACGAGATATGAAAATTCTCTTTCCCATGATGAACTTTTTGATCTCATGAAGAAGTTCAAATATATTGTTCCCCAGGGATCGCCAATGACGGGTATCGGTAATAATTTCCAAATTGCAAGTTTGTCGAACTGTTTTGTAATTGGGCATGCGGGACCATCAGACTCTTATGGAGGAATTCTTAAGATAGACCAGGAGCAAGTACAACTCATGAAACGCAGGGGTGGTGTTGGGCACGATCTTTCACATATCCGTCCGTCTGGAAGTCCTGTACTGAACAGCGCACTTACCTCTACCGGGGTAGTTCCTTTTATGGAGCGTTATTCAAACTCAACACGTGAGGTTGCTCAGGATGGACGTCGTGGTGCGTTGATGTTAAGTATATCTATCAAACACCCTGATGCAGAAAATTTTATTGATGCTAAGCTGGAGGCAGGTAAGGTCACAGGGGCAAATGTATCTGTTCGAATTGACGATGAATTTATGAAGGCGGTGGTGAATGGCAAAAAGTATATTCAGCAATATCCAATTGATTCAGACAAGCCATCATATACCAAGGAGATAGATGCTGAAAAACTATGGGGTAAAATTGTACACAATGCATGGAAATCTGCTGAGCCGGGAATACTCTTTTGGGATACAGTAGCAAATGAATCTGTGGCTGATTGTTATGCTGATGTGGGATTCAAAACAGTGTCAACGAATCCTTGTGGTGAGATTCCTCTCTGTCCTTACGATAGTTGTCGCTTGCTTGCGGTTAATCTCTATAGTTATGTGGATAGTGCTTTTTCAAAAGAGGCAGTTTTCAATTGGAAAAAATTTAAAAAGCATGTTGGTTTGGCTCAGCGAATGATGGATGATATCATTGATCTGGAACTTGAAAAAATTGAAGCTATACTGAATAAAATTATTTCTGATCCGGAGGATAATGACATTAAGCGGGTGGAGATTAACTTATGGGAAAATATTAAACGCAAGGCTATAGAAGGCCGGCGTACCGGTGTTGGTATTACTGCCGAAGGAGATATGCTGGCAGCCCTGGGGCTTAGATATGGTAGTGAAGATGCTATTGATTTTTCAGTAGAGGTACACAAAACCCTGGCTATTGAAGCGTATCGCTCTTCAGTAGCAATGGCCAAAGAGCGCGGTCCTTTTGAAGTTTTTGATGCTAAAAAAGAAAAAGATAATCCGTTTATTATACGTTTGGGCAAAGAAGATCCGGGATTGATTGAGGATATGGCTAAATATGGAAGAAGAAATATTTCTCTTCTGACAATTGCGCCGACAGGAACTACCAGCCTGATGACCCAAACCAGTTCTGGAATTGAACCTGTATTTCTACCGGCATATAAACGAAGAAGAAAAGTGAATCCTAATGACCAGGATGCAACTGTAAGTTTTATTGATGAGGTTGGCGATAGCTGGGAGGAGTACAATGTATTCCATCACAATTTCATTACATGGTTAAAGGTAAATAATCTGGAACCTGAAGATATAAAGAAGTTAAGTGATGCAGAGGTTCAGAAGTTGGTTGTGAAATCTCCTTATTACAAAGCCACT
This sequence comes from Bacteroidales bacterium, assembly GCA_030589895.1. Classification (GTDB taxonomy): domain Bacteria; phylum Bacteroidota; class Bacteroidia; order Bacteroidales; genus JAUUZQ01. The sequence goes on along the minus strand of JAUUZQ010000022.1, from coordinate 4,079 downwards.
TCAAATGATGTTGATTGGGTATCTAAGGTGAAAATGCAGGGACGAATTCAGAAATGGGTGGACCATTCAATCAGTGTTACAATTAATCTTCCTAAGGATGTTAATGAAAGCATGGTTAGCGATCTCTATGTTGAGGCATGGAAAAGTGGTTGTAAAGGAGCTACAGTATACAGAGATGGTTCCAGAACAGGTGTTCTCATAGCAAATGATAGTAAGACAAAGGATGAGCCTTCATTTCCAAAGAAACGACCAAAAGTGCTGGAGGCAGATATATTGACTTTTAGAAACAGTGAGCAAGAGTGGATAGCCTTCCTTGGACTTATCGATGGAAAGCCTTACGAAATATTTACCGGAAAAAAAGAAGATGATAATTTCCCAATTCCTAAATCAGTCGAAAAAGGGAAAATCATTAAGACAAAAGATGAAGAAGGTGTTACCAGATATGATTTTCAGTATGTTGACCGTTACGGTTATAAAGTGACCATGGGTGGATTGTCTCACCAGTTTGATAAAGTGTTTTGGAACTATGCAAAGCTAATATCTGGTGTTCTGCGTCACGGGATGCCTATCATCAATGTAGTGGATCTCGTCGCCTCCTTGAGAACGGAAGATGAAACTATTAATAACTGGTCGGCAGGCGTAGCCAGGGTATTGAAAAAGTATATACCTAATGGAACAAAGGCTGCAACCGAAGCAAAATGTGAGGAGTGCGGACATGATAATCTTGTGTATCAGGAGGGCTGTTTGATTTGTACTGATTGCGGCTCCTCTAAATGCGGGTAGCCAGACACGGCGCGACTTCTTATGCTTGTCTGATATTAAATAAAAAGAGGCTGGCTCAATTTTTTGAGCCAGCCTTTTACATAGGGTTAATCAATAATACCTATTCAATTGATTGTTTCTTGCTCATCAAAAAAGCAACAAGAAGCCCCATACCTCCAAAAATAAGGATTGAACCAAAATAAGCAGCCTCCTCCTGAAGTTCTGTGTATGTTGCAACCAGACTACCAATAAAGACTCCCAGTCCCAGTCCAATAATTAGCATTGACCACTTGAGGAGTGTGTAAGTATTTGATTTGACTTTTTTATTTTCAAAAGGATTCATTCCTTTATCTATCATTGCAAGTCGTTCGCGGTTTTTGGCTGTTACAGCTACGTATACGATTCCGAAGGCTGCTGCAAAAACACCCAGTGAGATAAAAATATCTTCCATTGTTTTAAAATTTAGTTTTAAATGCGATTTACTCTTTTGACGCAAGGAATGATCATTATGTTACACTTTCCCCTGTAACGTTTTTTCATTTCATGCGTCATATATATTGTATGCATGCAAATACTGAGATACATTGTATAGAGAGGATCAAGAAGGGTGATCATGAAGCATTTTCATGGATAGTGGATAAATACAAGGATCTGGTTTATACGCTATGTATCAAAATGCTCTCATCGGCGGAGGATGCTGAAGAAGCGGCACAAGATGTTTTTGTGAAAGTATATAAGTCGATCAATAGTTTCCGTGGCAACTCGAAATTTTCGACCTGGATATACAGAATCACATACAATCAATGTATCAGTATGATCAGGAAGAAGGTAAAGATGATTGATCTGGTAGATGAGTTATCTGATGGAAAGATCGATGATGAAACATTGGATGCACTGGAACTGTTAAAGCAGGAGGAGAGATCATTTTTTATAAAGCAGGCAATGGAAGCATTACCTGAGACAGATGCCTTTGTGCTGACTCTCTTTTATTTTGAAGAGTTATCATTGGAGGAAATATGTGAAGTGACCGGACAAACAAATAATAATATAAGAATCAGGCTTCACAGGGCGAGGAAAAAAATGTATATCGTATTAAGCGAGCTAATGAAGTCAGAAATAAATTCAATTTTGTGATATGAACAGAGATAGAAAACTGGAAAAATTAGTCAAGGCACATGGCCTGTTTTCACCATCTGAAAATTTTACTGAGAATGTAATTGGCAGAATTAAGGAGGAGACAATTGCTAATTCATTCAGGCCCTTAATTGATAGACGGGGACGATTAATTGGAATTGCTATTGTTACACTTATTGTTCTATTGACAATTCTGGGAAGCAATGCAGATCCATCTCAAGCGATTTTCAATATTCCGCAATGGGATCTGACTTTACCCGATATATCCCTGACTATTCCAAGGATTGTATTAGCAGGTTTTGTGGCTGTATTTATTCTTGTATTGTTTGATGCCGGACTAAAAAGGTACCGGGCCTAATATTTATTTCCAACTCTATTGTTCTGGTGCAGGCATGCCTGCACCCTACAAGAAGCATTTTTTAAGATAGTCCCCAATTCATTTACTCATATCACTCCTAATTCCTTCCCAACCTTAGCAAATGCCTGAATCGCTTTTTCCAGGTGTTCCCTGGTATGAGCTGCCGACAGTTGAATTCTGATTCTTGCTTCTCCTTTTGGCACTACCGGGAAATAGAATCCAATGACATAAATACCCTCTTTTAATAATCCGCTTGCAAAATCCTGTGATAGTTTTGCATCATAAAGCATTAAGGCACAAATGGCAGAGGAAGTTGGTTTGATATCAAATCCTGCATCTTTCATTTGCTTCATGAAGTAATTGGTGTTTTCATGAAGCTGATCTTGCAGTTCTGTAGTTTCAGACATCATATCGAACATTCGAATCCCGGCTCCAACAACAGATGGAGGTAAAGAGTTGGAGAAAAGATAGGGCCTGGATCGCTGTCGAAGCATTTCAATAATTTCTTTTTTTCCTGTTGTAAATCCTCCAATTGCCCCTCCAAACGCTTTTCCCAATGTGCCTGTAATTATATCTACCTTTCCTTTTACATCAAACAGTTCTGTGACTCCTCTGCCTGTTTGTCCAACTACACCTGCGGAGTGACATTCGTCTACCATTACCATTGCATCATATGTATCTGCCAGCTGAAGTATCTTATCAAGAGGCGCCACATTCCCATCCATAGAGAAAACACCATCTGTAACAATGATCCTGAATCTTTGAGCCTGTGCTTCCTTAAGTTGCACTTCAAGATCCTGTATATCAGCATTTTTATATCTGTAACGTTTTGCTTTACATAAACGTACGCCATCAATAATTGAGGCATGGTTCAGGCTGTCAGAGATAATTGCATCTTCGTCAGTCAGAAGAGGTTCAAAAACACCTCCGTTGGCATCAAAAGCTGCCGCATATAAAATGGTATCCTCCGTTCCAAAGAATTTAGCAATTTTTTGTTCCAGTGTTTTATGAATGTCCTGCGTACCACAAATAAATCGTACCGATGACATACCAAAGCCATGTGAGTCAAGCGATTCTTTTGCCGCTTTTATCAGCTCCGGGTGATTTGAGAGGCCCAGATAGTTATTGGCGCAAAAATTCAAGACTTCCTGACCTGATTCCAGCTTAATTTCTGCTTGTTGGGAGGAAGTGATAATTCTTTCGTTTTTATACAATCCGGCCTTTTTAATCGATTCAATTTCTTGTTGCAGGTGCTCTTTGATTTTTCCGTACATGGTTGCTGTTATTTATTTTTAATGCGATAATGTGACAATGCGACAATGCGACAATGAATTAATTAGTTTCTTCTTTCTCACTCTTCTTTCTCACTCTTTTTTTTAATCTCCCCTTTTCCCAGTCTCTTACTCTTCCCATACTACTTTCTTCCTGATCTCCTCCAGCATAATTACTGACATTTTTTTCAAATCATATTGAAAATCATAATTCCAGTCCTTTCTGGCGATTGAATCATCTATACTTTGTGGCCAGGAATTGGCAATATTTTGTCTGAAATCCGGTTTATAAGAAATCTTAAAATCCGGAATGTGTTTCTTAATTTCTTTAGCAGCCTGTTTTGGTGTAATACTGACCCCCCCCAGGTTGTAACTGCTATGAATGCTTAGTTTCGACTGCTTAGCTTCCATCAGGTCGATGGTGGCTTTAATTGCATCAGGCATAAAGAGCATAGGCAGTTTTGTATTTTCGCTAAGGAATGATTCATATTTACCTTTTCGAATTGCTTCATAGTAAATTTCAACAGCGTAATCGGTAGTGCCTCCACCTGCTT
>JAUUZQ010000165.1 GCA_030589895.1 Bacteroidales bacterium | reverse complement strand
TAGTTTCTTTTTCATAGCTAACTGATTAAATTTACAATAATTAATCTATCGAGTATGATTTTCTCAATTTTTGAGATTGAGAAAATCAACTCTCAGTTAGCGTTTACACAATCTTATCTAGTCACCCCTTAATCAGGTCAACACTTCTGTTAACAAATTTAGCCAGTTCTTCACCTTGTAACATATTGTTAGCCAACAATGCAAGGTCGATTAGTTGTTTCACAACTTTATTGCTTTTACCATATTTCTTAAGCTTCTCAATCCGTTGGGTATCCAAAGCATCAATCTTCTTACTGAGCTCTTCCAGCTTATCCTTGTCTGCCTGCGGAATTTCTTCTTCCTTCTTTCCTTCTTTTGCTTTTTCCATGACAGAGCGTTCATCACTCAGCCCAGACTTCTCCTCCCTGATCTTTTGAACATCTTTACCTAGTTTAGTTTCTGTCTTCTCCAGGATTTTACCAATTAAAGAATGATCTGAATTTACGATCAGATTATATGAATCGGGTAGATTTCCATAAAATGCAGCTCCTCCACCCATCTCAGACATGTCTTTCATTCTTCGCATAAATTCACTCTGAGTAATGATTACAGGTTGCGCTGCTTCACCCATTGATTCGAAACTAACGATAAAGCTTTCACTATTTGTAAGTTGCGATTGAAATACTGGAGTAAGATCCGCTTTCTGTGCAGCTGTTAACTGATCTTCCCGCTTGTCCTCTTTTGAAATTAATTTCTCTACGATGTCAGAATCAACTCTCGCAAACTTTGCATTTTCAAATTTAGATTCCAGGTGATTTACAAAATGTGTGTCCAGCTGACCATCAAACAACAACACATCATATCCTTTGGCACGAGCAGCCTCAGTATAGCTATATTGCTTGTCCTGATCAGTAGCATATAAGTAAACTACATTTTTATCCTTATCGGTCTGTTCGGCTTTTATCAGTTTTTCATACTCTTCAAAAGTGAAATATTTTCCATCTGTATTCTTTAACAGTGCAAACTTTGCAGCACGATCATAGAATTTCTCATCAGAAATCATTCCATAAACGATGAACAAACGAAGGTCATCCCATTTACTTTCAAACTGCTCTCTGTCCTTTTTAAATATCTCTTCCAACCTGTCGGCAACTTTCTTGGTAATATGCGATGAGATCTTCTTCACATTTGCATCACTCTGAAGGTAACTCCTGGATACATTAAGAGGAATATCAGGCGAATCGAGAACACCATGTAACAATGTTAAAAATTCCGGCACTATATCTTCAACTGAATCTGTAATAAATACCTGGTTGCTATATAGCTGAATCTTATTCTTCTGAACCTCGACATTGTTTCCGATTTTTGGGAAGTACAAGATTCCGGTAAGATTAAATGGATAGTCTACATTCAGGTGGATATTGAAAAGGGGCTCCTCAGCCATTGGATACAGCTTCCTGTACAAATCAGCATAATCTTCATCTTTCACTTCTGTAGGCGCAATTGTCCAGATCGGCTTTGTTTCATTGATAATGTTATCCTTATCTGTCTCCTCCTCTTTGCCATCTTTCCAATCTTTCACTTTCCCAAAAGCAATCTCAATCGGAAGGAATTTACAATATTTATCCAACAAGCTATTTAGTCTTGCATCCTCAAGGAATTCAGTTGAATCATCATCAATATGAAGAATGATATCAGTTCCGCGTGTTTTCTTTTCTACCTCGTCAAGACTATATTCCGGACTGCCATCACAGGCCCATTTATGCGCCTTTTTATCCTCTTTCCATGATTTTGTAATAATCTCCACCTTATCAGAAACCATAAAGGAAGAGTAAAATCCAAGTCCAAAATGTCCAATTATGGCATTTGTATCCTTCTTATATTTTTCCATAAACTCCTCTGCACTGGAGAAGGCTATCTGATTAATATACTTTTCTATCTCTTCGGCATCCATACCCAATCCTGCATCCGAAACTGTGATGGTCTTTTTCTTCTTATCAACATTTATATGAATTGTTAAGTCTCCAAATTCACCTTTAAAATCACCTACTGAAGCAAGAGTTTTAAGTTTCTGAGTAGCATCGACAGCATTAGAAACCAGTTCACGCAGGAAAATTTCATGATCAGAATAGAGAAATTTCTTTATAATTGGAAAAATATTTTCCGTTGTAACATTGATTTTACCTTTCTGCATTATATCTTTTTTTAGAATTACATTTTGTTTGAGGGATACAGTCAAAGAATATGCCAATCGATGTCAACTGACATTAAGTCAGAATGTAACTAAAAAGAGTGGAGATTATGACAGATTTTGTGATTAGCGATTGCGGGCATCAACATCTTTTTCAAAGACCCATATACCTTCAACAAACTTTAGTCCATCGTAAGAACCATTGGGTCCGTAAAACTGGTAAATACCCGTATAAAGTGGATGCAAAGGAACCAGATGGTCAAAAACTATTTGTTTAAGTTGAGAATTATATCTTAAAGTCATTGCCACCTCAGAAGAATACTGAAAAACCAACCTGTTTTTTACTGTCCCGCCATAAAGAAACTGATCACCACGAAAAACAGGTTTTCCTCTCTGGATAGCAAATACTTCAGCTGTTTTTATAAATGAAGCTGAGTTGTTAAAATCAGCACCCAGCAATGTATAAAATGTCTTTCTCTTATATTTAGTTCTTACAATCTGATAATAGATTTTGGCATGCCAGTCATCAATTCTTTGTCTGTAATCTTCAGATTTAATCTTTGGTGAATTCCCAGGCTCCAATTTAAAAATTGACGATTTGCCCTTCCCTTTATCAATCTGCATATAGCACGTATAGTTATAGTCATCTCTTGATTTCATATACAACCAGGAAAAAACTTTAATCTTGCCATCATCAGATTTTAGCTTTCCAATGTTATCCAATTTGTCCCAGGCAAAGTCAAATGATCCTGTTTGCTCCAAGGCACTGCGAAATATTGAATCTACACTTAGATAAATTTCATCTTTATCTTTTTGGTCATCCTCATCATACAACTGACTAAAAAGAAGATTTAATTGACTTTCAGTTTTTACTATATCCAAAAAACTACTCTCCTGCTGCGAATAGCCTGATGTAAGGAAGCATAATAAAAGAAGGATAGTTGCAACAGTATTTTTCATACATTGTTTTTTACAAAACGAAAAAGTTCTCTGAAATCTTATGTTATTGCGTTTTCTATTGCGTCCAGAAGCAATTCAGCCGATAACCTGACATCACTCTCCTCAATAATTAAGGGAGGAGAGATTCTAAAAGCACTCTTGCAGAATAGAAACTGATCAAGTATCAAACCATTCTCAAAAGCAGAGATCATAAATTTTTCCAATGAAACATTCTCATTCAGGACAACCGCAAGAAACAGCCCCCTTCCTCTTATAGCCCTGATACCTCTGTGTAACATAAGCTTACGGTATATCTTACTCATCTTATTGGAATGTTCTATAAGATCGTTCTCAACTAAAAATTTCTGTGCTGCCAATCCTGATGCACAACTCACCGGATGACCTCCAAAAGTAGTAATATGACCCAGGGGAGGATTAATTGTCAGCGATTTCATAGTTTCAACACTGCTTATAAATGCACCTAAAGGCATCCCTCCTCCAAAGCTTTTTGCGAAACATATAATATCAGGAATAATATCATAATGTTCAAAAGCAAACAATTTTCCGGTACGACCAAATCCAGTTTGAATTTCATCGAATATCAACATCGATCCGGTTTCATCACAACGCTTACGGACTTTCTTAAGAAAATTATCTTCCGGTTCTATTATACCGGCTTCAGCTTGAATTGGTTCAATAACAACGGCAGCTGTCTTTTCAGTGATCTCTTGCAGATCTTCCTCATTGTTAAAACTAATATGGGAAATTCCCGGGAGCAAAGGCAAAAATCCAGACTGCAATAATTCATCACCCAGTATGCTCAATGCACCATGAGTACTCCCATGATATGCATTCTTAAATGCAACAATTTCATGTCTGCCTGTCGCACGTTTAGCGAGTTTTAATGCTCCCTCAATAGCCTCACTACCAGAATTAACAAAATAAACATTATTCAACTCAGCTGGCAAGTGATTGGTAAGCCATGTGGCATAGTCAACCTGTGGAGACTGAACAAACTCTCCATAGACCATCAGATGCATATGTTTCTCAACCTGAGATTTTACAGCGTTTACAACTGCGGGATGTCCATGACCAAGACTGGAAACTGAAACTCCAGAAACAAGATCAAGATATTTTTGTCCGGCAGGAGTGTATAAATATACTCCTTCTGCTCTCTCAATCTCAAGCATAAGAGGGGAAACGGAAGTCTGTCCCAGATGTCGAAGAAACAACTGTTTGTTTGAAAGTGTCATGAATTCCGGATGAAAATACTGATCGGCTACTTAACGATCAAGTTGATGTCTTTCATCAGTTTTTCCTTATAGGATTTCCCAATAGGAATTGATTTTGTACTATCTTCAGTTTTTATGATTACCGAATTGTCTTCAATTATCTCAATACTTCCGGTATTCACAATATAAGATCTGTGTACACGGGTAAATTTGTTAGATGGTAACTTTTGCTCAATCGCCTTCATAGTGAAGTGAATTGTATACTTATCCTTGAAGGTATTGAATATCACATAATTTTCCAGGGCTTCGATCCATAGAATCTCTTCATATTTCAATCTAACCAGGGTAGAGTTTTTCTTAATAAAAATCTCTTTCTGTCCCAATTCATCCTTGAACTTCTCTTCTACCCTTTTCTGTGCCTTATCTGTTGCCTGCAGAAATCTTTTATAATCTACAGGTTTCAAAAGATAATCGGTAACATCGTAGTTATACGACTCAACAGCATATTTTCCTTTGGATGAAAATATAATTACCTGAGGTGGATTAATCAGCGTATCCAGAAAGTCTATACCCGTCATTTCAGGCATCTCAATATCGAGAAAGATCAAATCAACATTGTCATCTCTTTTCAATTCATTTATACCTGTAACAGGGTCTGCACAACTATGGCTGAGCTCCAAACCTTCCGTTTTCGTAATAAATTCCTCGATGATTCTTCTTGAAAGATCATCGTCATCTAATATCATACAATTCATAGCTCTGAAAATTAAATCCGCGAAAACCAAAAGCAACTAAACACTACCCTCTATTAATCAAAGATACTCAAATCTATGTAACTGTATATAGGAAGGTAGAAAAAAAAATTATAGAAGCCGCTTTTTAAAATCTCTCTCAATAATAGTGGAATTTTTTACTGAATTTCTAATCCAATCCAGACGGATCACCTCCTTCTCTTTTTCATTCAAGCTCCACTTAATACTTGAATTTGTCAATTGTGCTCGTAATGCCTGAAGAATTATTGCAGCAGATACAGAAATATTCAGGCTCTCGGAAAAGCCATACATTGGAATCTTCAGATACTCATCAGCCTGATCAATTGCTTGTTTGGATAATCCCCTCATCTCAGTTCCGAACAGGATGGCAATCTTACCCTTTCCCAAATCAAAATCAGAAAGTGCTGTATCGTCCGAATGAGGTGTAGTAGCAATGATTCTGTAGCCCTCTCTTTTAAGCTTTTTAATAGCTGTCAAAGTATTATTTTCCTCACTACTATACTTATAGATATTCAACCATTGTGCGGACCCAAGCTCAACATCCGGGTTAAGCATATACACGTTTCTGTTCTCAATGATATGTACATCCTGAATCCCAAAGCAGTCACACGTTCGCAATACTGCACTTGCATTATGTGGCTGAAAAATATCCTCGAGAATTACAGTAATGTATCGACTCCGGTCATCAAGGATTCGTTCCAGTAATTCGAGTCTCTTCTCATTTACCATTTCCCGGAGGAAATCCATTAAAGCCATGTCATCTTTTTTCATAAAAAAAAGGGGAGCAAAACTCCCCTTAATGACTTTCAGTTCAAATATTTTTACTTAACTGCGTCTGCTAATTCACTTCCAGCTTTGAATTTAACAACCTTCTTAGCAGCGATCTTAATTTCAGCACCAGTTTGAGGATTACGTCCAGTTCTCGCACCTCTTTCAGTAACTGAGAAAGAACCAAAACCTACTAAAGCAACACGATCACCTTTTTTGAGAGCGCCGGTAGTAGTCGAAATGAATGCATCAAGAGCTCTTTTAGCATCAGCCTTTGTTAAATTAGCTTCTGCAGCGATAGCGTCTATTAATTGAGCTTTGTTCATAATAATGAATTTTTAGGGTTAGTAATAATATTTTCAATTTTCTTTAAATACGTACACAAATATAGGCTATTTCTTTCCCCGAGCAAATATAACGTATAAAAAATGCCGTATTTGTTGATAAATCAATGGGATTTCCTCATAAACTAATCGAAATCCAAGATAGAGTGACCATCAACTAAATCTGAAACCCCTTTGAACAGAGGTCTCCATAGGATAATACTATATGATCTCAATAATTCTTATAAAAATAGATTTTAAACTTATATGCCTGGTTATCAGTGTTATATATTTTTATTGTAAAATTTGACTTTTGTGTAATCAAATTTTTACTAATTTTGCGCCCGGAGGAATGGCAGAGTGGTCGAATGCGGCGGTCTTGAAAACCGTTGTACCTCACGGTACCGGGGGTTCGAATCCCTCTTCCTCCGCAAGCGATGTAAAACCCAACAAGCACTAGTGCTTGTTGGGTTTTTATTTTCCCATAAACGTTAAAAGCGACCGCAGGAAGCTTTTATAAGTGAATGGGGAAATAAAAACCAGCATCGAGTGAAGCGAGATGTGTTGGTTTTGCATCGCTTGCAGTACTCCCCCTCCTGGGATCATGAATGAAATGAATAATCCCTTTATCAAGGTGATAGTGAAAAACCAGCATCGAGTGAAGCGAGATGCGTTGGTTTTGCATCGCTT
>JAUUZQ010000123.1 GCA_030589895.1 Bacteroidales bacterium | reverse complement strand
TTGGTAAGTAAACACTATTTTTGCAGATTGTAATTTTAAGAAAAAAATGTGTTTATGAGCGATAAGAAGCAAAAAAAATGGAGATGGATTTTTCCATCTTTAATGATGATATCTGTGATTGCAACAATTCTGATCGGAACAGTTGGCTTTGGAGGCCAAAATCGGACCGACCCGATTGTTCCGGAGAAGAAAAATGATTATGCAATCTTTTCAATGGCTATTCCAGACCAATTGAATTTTTCTGAAGAGAGAGTTCCATTGGAACAATTTGATGTTTATGAAGCATTGGATAGAGAACTGCTCTCTAATGCTTATTTCCATTCCCAGACAATCAGGCTGATAAAAATGGCCAACAGATACTTCCCCGTAATAGAGCCGATACTAAAGAAGCAAGGGATTCCGGATGATTTTAAATACCTGGCTGTTGCTGAAAGCGGATTAGCCAATGCTGTATCACCTGCCAATGCAGTTGGATTTTGGCAGCTTCGAAAGGGTACTGCAGAAGAGTATGGGCTGGAGATCAATAGCGAAATAGATGAAAGGTATCATCTTGAGAAATCAACTGTGGCTGCCTGCAGATATTTGAATGAATCATATGAAAAATATGGGAACTGGACGACATCCGCTGCATCTTATAATATTGGCAGAAGAGGGATTGACAGGGAGATGGCACGACAAAAGAATGAGAACTATTATGATCTCTTACTGAATGAAGAAACTGCCAGATATTTATTCAGGATCTTAGCCCTTAAACTGATAATTGAGGAGCCTGCAGATTATGGATTTCAGCTTTCAAAAAAAGATCTCTATAATCCGATTCCCTATACTGTTGTAGAGCTTAATGAACCGCTTGCAGATTTTGCAGATTTTGCATTTGAGCATGGAACCAATTATAAAATGCTGAAATTTTTAAATCCATGGCTTAGGGATAATAAGCTGGGTAATAAAGCAGGGCTTACATATAGCATTAAGATTCCGGAGGATGGATTTCGTGATCCGGAGAGTATTTCTGGTGAATAGTATAGATGTCGATAAATATAAGATAGATTGTCAAAGAAGAGTTCAAATAACAGTTATATTAAGGTATATGGTGCCAGGGAGCACAACCTGAAAAATATTGATGTAACTATTCCAAGAAACAAACTTACGGTTGTTACCGGATTAAGCGGCAGTGGGAAATCGTCTCTGGCCTTTGATACAATTTATGCTGAGGGTCAGCGGAGATATGTGGAGACAATGAGTGCCTATGCCCGACAGTTTTTGGGGAATCTGGAACGTCCTGATGTAGATAAAATAACAGGATTGAGCCCCGTTATTTCTATTGAACAAAAAACAACAAATAAGAATCCACGCTCTACGGTTGGTACTACGACGGAGATCTATGATTTTCTTCGCCTTTTGTTTGCAAGGGCTTCTGATGCATACTCCTATGCAACCGGTGAGAAGATGGTTAAATATTCTGAAGAGCAAATTCTTAGTCTGGTAGAGAAGCATTTTGATGAGAAAAAGGTCTATATACTGGCTCCCCTTGTGAAGGGAAGAAAGGGTCACTACAGAGAGCTTTTTGAGCAAATTCGTAAGCGGGGATATATCTACGTAAGGATTGATGGTGAAATTGAGGACCTGGTTCCCGGTATGCGCATCGACAGGTATAAGATTCATGATATCGAAGTTGTAATCGATCGATTACAGGTTAATAAAGGTGAAGAGAAGAGGTTGAAGGAGTCAATGGCTATAGCCATGCGCGAAGGCAAAGGGGTAACGATGATTCTTGAAAAAGATGGTGCAGACCCAAGGTATTTCTCGAGAAAGCTGATGTGTCCGTCCACCGGAATATCATACAATGAACCTGCTCCGCATAGTTTCTCTTTCAATTCTCCACACGGTGCTTGTCCCCGTTGTAACGGATTGGGTTATATCAGGGATATTGATGTGAAGAAAATTATTCCGGACGATAAAAAGAGTATCAGAGAAGGGGCGCTTGTTCCTGTTGGAAAATATAGAAATGCATTGATATTCTGGCAGATAGAGGCAATAGCCAGAAAATTCAAATTCACATTAGACACAGCAGCCAAAGATATTCCTGAAGAGGCAATTCAAGCCTTGTTATTTGGATCGGAGGAGCCTCTGAAACTTGAGAATACACCCTTAGGGACCTCTTCAAATTATTTTTTAAGTTTCGATGGGATCATACATCATATTCATAGTCAGGCGAACGATTCATCTTCAAGAAAAGAGCAGCAGCAATCACGGCAGTTTATACGAAAAACAGGCTGTCCGGAATGTGAAGGAGATCGACTGAGAAAGGAGATGCTCTATTTCAGATTGAATGAAAAAAATATATCAGAGCTGGCCTCCATGGATATAAAAATGTTATTCAACTGGTTTGAGAATATTGAGGAGAAGCTGTCAAAAAGGCAACTTATCATAGCAACAGAGGTACTGAAAGAGATAAGGTCACGTTTGAGTTTCTTGCTTGATGTCGGACTGGGTTATCTTTCGTTGAACCGTAGATCAGGTAGTTTATCAGGAGGGGAGAGTCAGCGCATAAGACTTGCTACTCAGATCGGGTCAAGACTCGTGAATGTTCTGTATATACTCGACGAACCGAGTATTGGTTTGCATCAACGTGATAACAGGAAACTGATCGATTCACTAAAAAAACTCAGAGATCAGGGGAATTCGATAATTGTGGTTGAGCATGATAAGGAGATGATGCTGGCTGCTGATCATGTACTTGACCTGGGACCCGGTGCCGGCAGACACGGAGGTCATAAGGTTGCTGAGGGGAGTCCGGAAGAGATTTTGAAAACTGATTCTCTTACTGCAGCGTATCTGAATGGGACAAGATCTATTGAGATTCCAGCTGAGCGCAAAGCCAGTAATGGTAAGAAGCTGGTTCTGAAAGGGGCAAGCGGGAATAACCTGAAAAATGTGAATGTAGAATTTCCCCTGGGTATTTTTATATGTGTTACAGGGGTAAGTGGAAGTGGAAAATCTTCATTGATAAATGATACACTTCATCCTATTCTGAGTGGCAAATTATACAGGTCAACTAAGGAATCCCTCCCACACAAATCTCTCGATGGACTGGCGCTTATCGATAAGGTAATAGAGGTTGACCAATCGCCATTAGGAAAAACACCACGTTCGAATCCTGCTACGTATACACAGGTGTTTGGTGATATCAGGAAGTTGTATGAACAGACACCAGATGCGAAGATCAGGGGTTTTAAAGCAAGTCGATTCTCATTTAATGTGAAGGGTGGGAGGTGTGAAACATGTGGAGGTGCAGGAGTGCAGACTATTGAAATGAATTTCTTGCCTGATGTGTATGTTCCTTGTAAAACGTGCAGGGGGAAAAGATATAACCGTGAGACCCTGGAGGTCGAATTCAAAGGGAAAAATATCAATGAAGTCTTGAAGATGACTATCAATCAGGCGGTGGAGTTTTTCAGCAGTGTACCCTCAATTTTACGGAAATTGAAAACTATGCAAGATGTGGGACTTGGCTATGTCAGGCTTGGACAACCTTCAACAACACTCTCAGGCGGAGAGTCACAACGTGTAAAACTCTCTTCTGAATTGGCTAAAAAGGATACCGGACAAACACTATATATTCTCGATGAACCTACTACCGGACTGCATTTCGAAGATGTAAGAGTGCTTTTGAATGTAGTCTCCCGACTTGTAAACAAAGGCAACACAGTGGTCATGATCGAGCATAATATGGATGTCATCAAGGTGGCTGACTATATTATCGACCTGGGAAAAGAGGGAGGCGAAGGAGGAGGCGAGATCATCGCAACAGGCACCCCGGAAGAAGTAGCAAAGGTGAAGGAGAGTTATACAGGGCAGTGTTTGAAGGAGGAGTTGGGATAGGCAGTAGCCAGAGTGTCTGCTCTACATAAACAAGTAGCAACTAATGTTTCCTGTGGGAAGTAGCCAGTCTTCAGCCCGGCTTTCACCTTCCCGACATTCGAAGCTTTTATAAAGGAGTTCTCCTTTCGTCTTGTTTTTCTTATCTTGTTATGTCAAAATTAAAAATATATTACTTATGAGTTCAAGTGAAGATAAAATTAAGAAGGCTTTTAGTGAGAAGAATTGGAATGAGATCAAGACTTCTGATTCATGGCAGATATTTAAAATAATGGCCGAATTTGTTGAGGGATTTGAGAAATTAGGATCCATTGGTCCCTGTGTATCTATATTTGGTTCTGCCAGAACAAAGGAGGAGAATGAGTATTATGTGCTGGCGGAGGAAATTGCTTTTAAATTGACACAACAAGGATATGGAGTGATTACCGGTGGTGGTCCCGGAATAATGGAGGCTGCCAATAAGGGGGCAAAAAGAGGAAATGGGAAAAGTGTTGGATTGAATATATCCCTGCCTTTTGAGCAGAGTTCAAATCCATATATCGATCATGATAAACTCATTACATTTAAGCATTTCTTTGTGAGGAAGGTGATGTTTCAAAAGTATGCCCAGGGATATATTGTTCTTCCTGGAGGGTTTGGAACATTTGATGAATTTTTTGAATCTGCCACCCTGATCCAGACTGGAAAGATCGGACGTTTCCCAATTGTCCTGGTTGGTAGTGATTACTGGAATGGACTGGTTGATTGGATTGAGGAGAAGGTATTGGAGGAGCAGAAGAATATCAGTCCGGAGGATAAAAAGCTTTTTACTGTGGTGGATACAGCTGATGAGGCAGTAGATGTAATCGTTGATTTCTATGGAAAATACCTCTTAAGTCCAAATTTCTAAACCATAATTATTGTTAGTAACTGCTAAGGTCATTGACTATTTTTTTTTTGTAAATTGCATCAAAATATATACCAAATCCAAATGATAAAGCACATATTGTTTTTTCTAAGTCTTGTTTCACTTTCTTTATATGCACAAGATGGTGGTGGAATACAGTTGGAAATAGTTGTTCCGGAGACTGTTGTTGCCGGTACCAGTTTTGATGTTACTATTAAACTTTCCAAGGGAGAACTCAAAGATTACTCGAGATTTTCTCAGGACTTGTCTGCAGGTTTTACAGCGAGCAATATCAGCTCACCTAATGCTGATTTTACTTTTGATAATGAGAGAATCAGAATTATATGGTTAAGATTGCCGTCAGAACAGGAAATTGAAGTTAAATACACTATACATGTCCATCAGAGACTATCAGGAACGCTGGAATTGGGTGGTACTTTTGCATATGTGGAAAATGGTGGAAGAAAATTCATTGATATTGAAAACAAGAGAGAAGTAACAGTTATGCCAAGTCCTGATATTGATCAAAGTCTTGTGGTTGATATTAGTGACTTTAAAAGTGTTATTGGAAGCGACTTACCATCTGGCCAGTCAGATTTTGCATCTGTTGTCAGACAAGAGCCTGTTGTACCATCAAATGGTATTGTATTGGTTACTCTTCTTGTACACAAACCTGAAGGTACTAAATACCTGAAGTTGGAAGAAACCATCCCGGGGGGCTATTCCTTTGAGGCGATTCAGACCAACAGAGCTATTGTTTCGCAAGCTGCTTCCATAGCAAAATTTATTTGGATGAAACCACCTGCTGAGTCAATATTTATTTTGAAGTACAGGTTGGTGCCAATATTGGAACGAGAGCAGCAGCCTTTGCTGATTCAAGGTACGATCACATATACAGAAGGTGATAAAAATTTGGTTGAAGAGATTGAGGAACTTAGTGTATCACTTGAAGGACTAAGTAGTTCACAGCAAAAGGAGCTTTTAAAAACAGGAATTGTAGCTGATGCCAGGCTTGAGACAACAAGTGCAAAGACCAGGGTAGCTCCTGTAGAAACCAGGTCTTCATCGGTTCTGTCTGTTGCAACACTCGATAAACAGGATGGTATTTATTTCAGGGTACAGGTTGGAGCTGTCCGCAATCCTAATTTTGCAAGTGAATATTTTGGAGAGTATGATCTTTTAAATGATGTGAAGGTTGAGCAGATAGAAGCTTGGTACAAGTATACAGTTGGATCGCTTGAGAATTATAATAAAGCAGTACAACTTTTGAAACAAATACATATACAGACTCCTGTAAAAAAAGCCTTTGTTGTTGCTTATAAGGATGGAAAAAGAATTTCAGTAAAACAGGCCATGGAGGCTTATTAGCCTTCAATAGTATTGAATTTTTATGATAAAAAGAGTTTTATATCGATTGCTACTGTTGTTAGTCATGGTATTTTCATATACCATAACAGTTACAGCACAGGATGAGGATTATGATGATCTTCTCCAGCGTATTGATACCATTGAGAATCCGGTATACAAACCAGTTGTCTCTTTGGGATATGGTGTGTTGAATTTTATGGGAGATGTGAAGAATTCATTTCAGGTACCTGTCATTGGTAATCCGGGAGCACGTCTGAACATTGCTACTTTTATTGATAACAAGCAGTTTTTCACTGCTAATTTTTTCTTTTTGACTGGAATACTGAATGGGAATCAATCTTCAGTAACAGATCTTACTCAAAACCTTAATTTTTCGACCAGCATTTCCTCCATAGGTTTCAATGCCCGATATAGTTTTGGACATTTTATTCCTAAAGAGATGTTATTGAAGCCATTTCTTTCTATTGGCATCGAGCAGATAAGTTTTATCACGAAGGGTGATCTCAAAGATTCAGAGGGAAATTTGTATAATTATTGGCCCGATGGAAGTATCAGAGACATTTCAACTTCTGATATTGGTGCTGCACTTCCCCTGAGCCGTGATTTTGTCTATGAAACAGATCTCAGGTCGTACGAGCGGACGAATTATAATCTCGGTAATTATAATCAGAGATCAATTGGGATACCTTTTGAGTTGGGATTTATGCTCACTATATCTCAAAGGGTGTTTTTGACTGTAGGTACCGAATTGCATTATACATTAACTGATTTTATCGATAATGTTGCATACGAAGGTACATTCCATAAGGGAAATAAGGGGAATGACATGTTTATGTTTACCAATGCAACTGTTCATATTGATATGTTTTCGGATCCTTCTACAAAGACAGTTGATCTTCTCTATGCAGACATTGAATTAGACCCTATATTTTTTGATGATGAGGATGGAGACATGGTCCTTGATATTGTAGACCGCTGTCCGGAGACTCCATATGGAGTTGTGACAGATACTCTGGGATGTCCTCTTGATGGTGATGCTGATGGTGTGCCGGATTACCTTGACAAAGAACCAGGGAGTGAAGCTGGTGTTTGGGTGGATGATGAGGGTATTGCGATTGAGGAAGGAGATTTTCTACTTTCGCTTAAACGTGATGAGGCATTATTGAGAGAAGATCTTGATGCGTACATGGAACTTTTTGAAGATACTTTCAGAGAGATGCAGATAAACGAGATTCCTGAAGAATTTGTAATTTTGGATAGCGATGAGGATGGATATATCTCATTTGATGAGCTGCTACATGTAATAGATGATTATTTTGATTTCAACATTAACCTGTCGATCGAAGAATTGAGGCAGGTGAATGAGTTTTTCTTTTCCCAATAGTTGCAATGACTTTTTAGAAGCAGGAACTATCTGATCTTTTTTATGCGATCCATCTCTCTTTGGGTGTCTTTTCTTTTCAGGACTTCCCTTTTGTCATATTCTTTGCGTCCTTTTGCTAAAGCTATCTCAAGCTTGGCATATCCGTTTTCTCCAATAAAAATACGCAGTGTAACAATGGTAAGTCCGGATTCCTTGACTTTTCGTTGAAGTTTATTAAGCTCTTTCCTGTTTAAAAGAAGTCGTCTTTCCCTGCCGGGCTCATGACTGTTATAACTTGCCCAGGCATACTCTGCAATTTGAAGTCCGCGGATAAACAGTTCATTCTTATTAAACACACAATAGGATTCACCCAGACTAACTTTCCCCTGTCGAATAGATTTTATCTCCGTCCCTAGCAATTGTATGCCTGCAGTATAGCGGTCAATTAACTCGTAATTGTGGTACGCCTTCTTATTCTTAATGTTGATTCTATTGCTCATTTTTACTTCAGTACGGCAAAAGTACTAAACAGTTCGACAATCTCAAGTTTGAGTGGAGGCAAAAATTCTAAAACAGTTCTATAATTTTAAGATAGAGTAGGGTTAGAAGTTCTGAAACGGTAATAAACAGAACAAGCATTATCATTACAGACAATATCAGAAATTGCATTTTTCTGATAAGCGGGATTTTCAGGAGGATGTCTATCCCCTTATATAACAGGTATATACTATAGATTCCAAAAATTATTAGAAATATCAATTCTGGAAATATTTTAATGAATGCAAGGGCCAGGTAAAACGGAATTTGAGAATATGCTACAAGAGCATATGCCGATTCTTTGTGGTTATTACTATTGATATTCTTTCCCAGCAGTGCAATTAGTTTTCCTGAAAAATAGGTTTGAATAAATACAATGAGAAAAACTATTGCTGCGCTAAGGAAAACGAAAATGTATGAATCCAGAGGTGAACTGAGATGTATAAATATTGAGCCAAGAAGTTCACTCAATCCAACAAGCCCGGCAAAAGGAATGACGAGAGACTTATTAAGTCCTTTAATGCTTTGATTCTCATTCGCAATGGCTTTAAATTCCACTGCAGGTTTGATCAATAGATTTCTGGAGCGAAAGTATAGTTCTCTGATATTCATTTATTAAAATGATCTATTCTAAATATACGAATCTTTCTTCTTTTCATTGTGTATTTTTCAGTTTTTTAGTACTAAGAGCCTTTATTAAGCCCGGACTTTTTCCCAGGATCGGTGAAATCAGGCTCTAACAGACTTTAAGCCATAGTTTATTTTTAGCAGAGCAAAACAGAAAATGAATTTGTATTAGTCAGATGAAAATTATTGTAATTTTGATTGTCGTAAAATAGAACTAAAAAATGCAAAAGTATAATCTGATAACTATACTCGGTCATACTGCAGGTGGTAAAACTTCACTTGCTGCCAATATAGCCCACAAGCTGAATGGAGAAATAATCAGTGCAGATTCAAGACAGGTATACCGAGGGATGAATCTGGGAACCGGAAAAGATTATGAAGATTATACGGTTCAGGGCAAAGAAATCCCTTATCATCTGATTGACATTGTTGATGCGGGGTATGAGTATAGTGTATTTGAATTTCAGCGTGATTTTACAGAGGTATTTCATCAAATTGTGGCAAATAGGAGATTGCCGGTTATGTGTGGTGGATCAGGGCTTTACATTGAGTCGGTATTAAGGAATTATCGCATGATTAATGTTCCGGTGAATGAATCTTTACGAGAGCGATTGAAGAATAAAAGTTTGAGGGAGCTG
>JAUUZQ010000189.1 GCA_030589895.1 Bacteroidales bacterium | reverse complement strand
TAATCTCACCCGCAATGCTGGAAATGGTATATGGAACACCATTATTTAAAGCCAGTAAGCTGATCGATAACTTTTCAAAGCCCTTATTGAACCAGAGAAACTGAATTGATTTGTACGCATCGGGGCCCTCATAGATATTGTTGGTCCTGTTTCCTGACTGATTATATGCCAGTCCAAAATGAATGTTAAATTCCCCCTGATACTTGGCCAGCATAAGATCATGACTTCTTGCCTGCTGGGCCCAGCCAACATTGCCAAAGATCCGATGGTTATCATAAGTTAATTCCTGACGCCCAAGCTGCAGACTGAACCCTGCGCCAATTTTAGCTTCTGCCCATGCCTCATGAATAGAAGCGGAAAAATCCTCGTTGCCGGTTAATTGCTTTTGATCTCCCCAATTGCGTACATCCTGCAGAACAAATTTGCTTGTAATCTTGTCACTGGAATAGTTCAGATTGAGTCTTGTACGTTGACTGGTAAAGAAGGATGGATTCTGGTCTACCCCGGCCAGTGTTTTATAACCATGACTGTATTCAGACCTCGGACGGAATTCACCACTCAGTGAAAACTGCGCTTCCAGAGTTACTGTCAAGAGCAGACAGAATACCAAAATTATTGAACTTTTCTTCATTTTATATAATTTAGATCCCGGTTAAAAAAAATATTATTCTGTTACAATGCGAATAAAATATCTGACTTAAATCTTCAACCTGCCAGAGTAAGGAATATCCCTCGCGTCTATATTTTCTTTGTTCAACCATTCAGGAATATTTCCCGACATTTCGATTTTTTGCTTCTCAGCTTCCAGCTCATCTTCAGCGTAGGCGTAAACAAGTTTTGCAGAGATCACTCCATCTATATTTTCAATCTGCTTCATCTTTCCTGTCTCAGATTCTATATTTTCTCCCTCTATACTGACGATAAGAATATTATTTTCTGAAATAGGAACATCACATCCACTGATGGATTTAATTTCATTGATTACCCGTTCAGCAACTCCTTCAGCAACCATTACAATAAGACTTGAAATATTCATTGGTGCTACGCTTAAATTCCTTCTTCCAGATTGTCATTCAGATTAGATTTCTCTAATCCGTGCTCTTCTCTGAATTCAGGGGTGAATAAATTTTCAATGTTTATGGTCACTTGTGTTTGGGGAACATGGCATTGAGAGCAATTGAAATATGCATGGTTTGGCTCATCAAGTTTCTGAATATGCATACTACTTTCATCTTCAAATTCTAACACTCCATCCACTTCTATCATAACAGGACGCAGGTCTGTGAAATGCGTGGCAGGTAATTCAACAGCTCCCGTCTCCTTAACCTTTTCTGGGAGGTGACAAGAGAGACAAATGTTGTTGTCTTTCTTAATTGGGAAAAATCCAATAGTCGTATGCGGGATTAAGGGTGGTGCATTTTCAAATGATCTCTCAATCTTTTCAGATTCTCCCGGTTTGCTGTCCACATACCTGGCCATTGATTTAAGATTAGTATCTTCCGACTTTACATCTGCATCAATAATACCCAACTGATCTTCCTCAATGAGTTCGTTTGCTTTCTTTTGACCACATCCAAACAGGATTACAGCCAATGGTATAATGAAAAGATATGTATTCTTCATAGTCTCATTTTTTTCGTATCATGGTATTTCTAAGCGAAATTTTCAAAGCATTATCATCACAGACCTCAATGCATCTGGAGCAGTTTGTGCATTCCGATGATGAGATAATACCGGGTTTTATATTTATTATATCCAATACATGTCTCTCGGGACATACTTCGAAGCATTTTCCACAATCTGTACATTTTTCCGAGTCGTGACGAATCTTGATCAACGCAAACTTTCCTATTAAAGCATAAGATGCGCCTATTGGACAAAGATGTCCGCACCAGCCGTTTCGCATTACAGCAAGATCAAAGAGAAAAATTGCAGCAATGATCGCCCATCCCCCTCCCATCCCAAAAATGATGCCCCGGTGCAGTGCTGATACAGGACTGATTGCTTCAAATGCCGGCGTAGAAAGGAAAAATGATAAGATTATTCCAAGTGCTAATATTCCATAGCGTATTTTCCGTGAAAATCTAAGATTGTTATTCAGCTTCAGCTTAAGATTTATGAAAATTGCTAAATCGCTGATCATGTTCATAGGACAAACCCAGGCGCAAAACATTCTTCCAAAAACAAGACCATAAAGTAGCAGTATGATTAACGCTCCGATAAGTGCATCTGCGGCAACTATAAAACCTGTAGCCATAATCTGAACCACAGCATAGGGATCGCTAAGGGGTATCGCAGAAAATAGCATGGCTGAACTGAAATTCCCTTTCAAAACATTCCATCCAAAGGCATTGCCGCCAAAGAACAACACTAACAGGCTAATTTGCAACAATCGCCTGAACAAAAGGTAACGGTATCTGAATATCAATTTCATTCTGTAAATAGATCGTCGGTATCATTCAGGTATTCAATGGCAGACTCAATATCATCACTTTTATCTTTCGGCTTATCCGTCTTGTTATTAATGCGCAATTCATCCTTTTCATCCCAGCTTTTTATATAATGATTGCCCACTTCTCCCATCGCAAGCTCCCTGGGTAATATATGAATTGCTGATTTTTCAACCACACATACATGCTCACAAATTCCACATCCTGTACAAAAATCACTGTTGACAACAGGTTTTATATTGGCATGTTTTCCCGTTTGAACATTACTTTCATATTCCAGTACAATTGCAGAATCCATTAATGGACAGGCCCTGTAGCATGCATCACATTGTATTCCCCAATAGGCAATACACGATTCACGATGAATAACTGCCAATCCCATTTTAGCATTGTTGATACTTGTGATATTATCTTCACCCGACAATTCTTTTAAGTCCAGCGCTCCGGAGGGACATACTTCTGTGCAAGGATAGTCGGTACACATATAACAAGGGATTGACCGTGGCTCGAAATAGGGTGTTCCTACTCCTTTATTTTCGGAAAATGTAGCAAGCAAAAGCGTATCATAGGGACAGGCTTCAAGGCATTGCCCACACCTCAAACATGCTTTTTGAAATAATTCCTTATCCAGTGCTCCCGGAGGTCGTAATGTGATGTCTTCTGCTCTTAGCTCAGTAATGGCAGTACCCCAGAGCAAGCCCCCGCCTCCTGCAACTACAGTTCCCTTAATTATTTTCTTTATAATATCTCTCCTTGTACTCATTCTACCCGGCTTTATAAATTTTGACAGCACATTTTTTGAAATCGGTCTGTTTGGAAATTGGACAAGTGGCATCCAGACAAACCTTATTGATGAATACTTTCTCATCAAACCAGGGGACATAGACGAGCCCGCGTGGTGTTCTGTTTCTTCCACGGGTTTCGATATGAGCCTTGACTTTCCCTCTTCTGGATTCAATCCAAACCAGGTCGCCCTGAATTAATCCTATTTCTGATACATCTTTTGGATGCATATAACAAAGTGCTTCAGGAACTGCACGATATAATTCCGGCACTCTCATAGTCATTGTGCCACTATGCCAGTGTTCAAGAACTCTTCCTGTACATAGCCAGTACTGATATTCTTTATTCGGGATTTCCGGTGGCTCAACATATGGCCTGAAGAATATTTTAGCTTTATTTGATAAATCGAACATCCCAAGGTTTGGATCTGGTTTCACAAGATTTCCCTGGGGAATGGATTTCATAGCTCCCCCATAAAATGCAAACTCGCCATGATCTGCATCGGCTGCATAAGGATCATATTTAGCATTGAAGCGCCATAATGTTTCTTTCCCATTTATTACCGGCCATTTAAGACCTCTGACCTTATGATAGGTATCAAAATCTGCCAGATCGTGCTGGTGGCCCAATCCGAATTTCCGGTACTCTTCCCACAAATATTTCTGAAGAAAAAAACCATATCCTTTAAAGGGAGCATCACTGCCATCCAGAATATCTCTTTTGTCGCCTTCTGCCTCCGTATTCAGAGTGTCAGCACCTATTGGATCCGGCCACTGATATGATCTGGCTTCTTCATTAGCAAACAATACATCATAGAGGGTATCTGTTAATTTATAGCCCATGTTTTGTGCCTCTTCAAGCACATCCGGCAATCCTGTTTCCAGTCCGGGAATCTCCTGTGCTCCCCATACTTCCCGAATTTGAAATCGTTTAGCCAGCTCTGTAAATTGCCATATGTCAGGCATGGCATCCCCAACCGGGGTAACCTGTTGTTTCCAATGCTGAGTTCTTCGTTCCGCATTTCCATAGGCTCCCCACTTCTCGTAGATCATAGCTGAAGGCAGGATCAGATCAGAAACTTTGGCTGATATGCCCGGGTATCCATCGCTGCACACAATGAAGTTATCCATTTTCCTTGCAGCCTTGATCCAGTGATTTGCATTAGCTGTATTCTGATAGGGATTGCATACATTAATCCATGCAAATTTTATCTTTCCATCTTCAATATCACGATGGATTTGCATCAGGTGAGAACCAACCTTGGGGTTCAGGGTTCCGGAAGGAATTTTCCAGTGCTCTTCAGAAACTTTGCGATGCTTTGGATTTGCCACCACCATGTCTGCCGGCAAGCGATGTGAAAAAGTACCGACTTCACGAGCGGTACCACAGGCAGATGGTTGTCCGGTAAGACTGAATGCTCCATCACCGGGTTTTGACTGTTTCCCGAGCAAGAGGTGAACCATGTACGCCTGTTCATTGACCCAGGATCCCCTGGTATGCTGATTAAATCCCATGGTCCAATAGGATACAACCTT
>JAUUZQ010000054.1 GCA_030589895.1 Bacteroidales bacterium | reverse complement strand
CAAAATGATGCGCCAGATATTGTGCACCATAGCAGATGCCCAACAATGGTAATTTTCCTTTTATGGTACTGATATCCGGAATCGGTGCATCTTCATCACGCACAGAAAATGGACTTCCCGATAGGATCACCCCCTTCACTGAGGCATCTATTTCAGGGAAATTGTTATACGGAAATATTTCACAATAAACATTTTTCTCACGTACTTTGCGTGCTATCAGTTGCGTGTACTGAGAACCGAAATCGAGAATGATAATTTTTTCAAGCAAAACAGACAGGTTTTAATTAGATGTTAAAAATAGCACTTAAGTTTTGATAAATGGCTTGAATTTTATCCCTTTTTATTGACATTAATCCTCTCGCTTCAAAGGAATGGAAAACTGATCACCATCACTAACTGAAACAGTATTCTCAAAAACCTCCATTGCCTCATCCATAAATAATTGATCGGATTTATACCGGGTAGAAAAATGACCTATCAAAAGTTTATCCACGGCTGCTCTTTTGGCAATTTCAGCTGCTTGTTTAGCGGTTGAGTGCAATGTCTGTTTTGCAAGTTTCCGGTCCTTCTCCAGAAAAGTAGCCTCATGGTATAAAAGGTCCACTCCTCTGACCTTATCAGCAATGGAAGCCCTGAAAGCAGAATCTGAAATAAAAGCATATGATCTGGAGTGCCAGGGCTTCATAGTTAATTCACTATTGGAAATAAGCTTTCCATCATCGCTTACATAGTCATCTCCCTTTTTAATTTTCACAACATCCTCAACGCCTATTCCGTATTTCTCAATCTTGCTCTTTTTAATATTGAGGAGCTTCTTTTTCTCCCTGAAAATGTATCCAAAGGTTTGTGTCCGATGCAAGAGATCGATCGCCTCAACTTCTATTTTGCTATCCTCATAGATAAGCTTACCGTGTTCCGGAACGTGATAAATAAGGCTAAATGGAAGCGGACCAAAATAGTTCAGGTGACTACTCATCATCTCCTCCATCTTTTCAGGTCCGTAGATATTCAAATCTGCCTTCCTGCCCATCATCCCCAGACTGGAAAGCAATCCGAATAATCCAAACAGATGATCGCCATGCATATGTGAGATAAAAATATGGTTGATCTTTGCAGGGCTAAGGTGATATTTACGCAATTGTATTTGCACTCCCTCCCCACAGTCAATCAAAAAAAACCGCTCATTTATATTCAATAAATGAGCGGTTGTAAAACGTTTTGATGTAGGCAGTGCTGAACTGCTACCCAAAATTGTTAATTCAAAAGACACGGTGTCTTTAATTTATTAGGCCTCTTTAATCATTCCCACTGCCTCTTCAACTGTTGTTGAAATATTCAAAACAGTATCCAACTGTGAGATTGTAATCAATCTCTCAACAGCATCATTCAAACCGGTAAGTATAAAAGTACCACTGGCATTTTTACATAAGCGGTTAGCAACTAATATAGCACTGAGTCCGGAAGAATCACAATAACGACAATTGCTCAGATCAAGAACAATGTTTTTTTCGCCATTTCCAGATACAAGAACCAACTCCGACTTAAGTGTTGGTGCAATATGGGTATCTAACTTTTCTTCCAATACTTTGATTAAAGTATGGTTTTCAAATTTTTCAATATTGAACTCCATAGCTGAAAATTTATTTAAATAGTTTAGACTAAATTATTTCTTCTTACTCTCAGCCTGATTCTTCTCGTTTGCCTCTAATTCACTCTTCAATGCAGCCAAATCTGAGATATCTCCCAGTGTTGTTTTCTCAAGATTGCTCTTGATTTTCTTGGTCGCTTTCCTTACTTCATTAGCTTCTGACCGCTTTGCAGAAGGCTTCGAGGTCTTTCTGTTCAAATCTTCATGAATCCGACTATGAGACAAGATAATCTTTTTTGCTGACTTATTAAACTCAATTACCTTAAAAGATAATTTTTCATCGGCTTTTGCAGGAGTTCCATCTTCCTTAACAAGATGTTTTGGAGTCACAAACCCCTCAACACCATAAGGCAATGCAACAACGGCACCCTTGTCCATTAAATCTATAATTGTTCCTTCATGAATCGAATCAATTTCAAAGACAGTTTCAAACACATCCCATGGATTTTCTTCCAATTGCTTATGACCTAAACTTAACCGGCGATTTTCAGGATCAATTTCCAGCACTACTACTTCAATATCAATTCCGATAGAAGTGAACTCAGCCGGATGCTTGATTTTCTTGGTCCATGACAGATCTGAAATATGAATCAAACCATCAACACCCTCTTCGATCTCAACAAAGACACCAAAGTTAGTGAAGTTACGAACCTTCGCTGTATGTTTTGAATCAACATTATACTTGTTTCCGATATTATCCCATGGATCTTCTTTCAGTTGTTTGATACCCAGAGACATCTTTCTTTCCTCTCTGTCGAGTGTAAGAATAACAGCTTCAACTTCATCACTCACCTTCATAAATTCCTGTGCACTCTTCAGATGCTGTGACCAGCTCATCTCTGAAACGTGGATCAAACCTTCAACACCTGTTGCTATCTCAACAAAGGCACCATAATCCGCCATTACAACTACTTTACCCTTCACTTTGTCACCCACAGCAAGTTTCTCATCAAGAGAATCCCATGGATGTGGAGTAAGTTGCTTCAGACCGAGAGCGATACGCTTCTTGTCATCATCAAAATCGAGAATTACTACGTTAAGTTTCTGATCCAGTGAAAGAATTTCTTCCGGATGATTAACACGTCCCCATGAAAGGTCTGTAATATGGATCAATCCATCTACTCCACCCAGGTCGATAAATACACCGTAGGATGTAATATTCTTAACAGTACCTTCAAGTACTTGTCCTTTTTCAAGTTTAGCAATGATTTCTTTCTTCTGTTGCTCCAGCTCCTCTTCGATAAGTGCTTTATGTGATACAACAACGTTCTTAAATTCATGATTGATCTTAACAACCTTGAATTCCATGGTTTTATCTACATATGCATCATAGTCGCGGATAGGCTTGACATCAATTTGGGAACCCGGCAAGAAAGCTTCGATTCCAAATACGTCAACGATCATACCACCTTTTGTTCGACACTTGATATATCCTTTGATCACTTCATCCTGCTCCAATGCCTGGTTAACACGATCCCATGAACGCATTGCGCGGGCTTTCTTATGAGAAAGAACCAGCTGACCTTTTTTATCTTCCTGGCTATCAACATATACTTCAACTGTATCTCCCGGCTTAAGTTCCGGATTGTAACGAAATTCGTTCAGTGAAACAACACCTTCAGACTTATAGCCAATATTGATAACAACTTCTCTGTTGTTCATTGAAATGACGACACCGTCAATTACTTCGTTCTCAGAAATGGTTGAGAGAGTGCTGTTATACATCTCCTCAAACTTCTCATAATCTTTAATGATTTCATTTCCATCAGCTGCGTTAAATACATCCCAGTCAAAATCACTGTCACCTGTTTCAGTAACATTCTTGTCCAATTTTTTAGCAGGCTTCTTACTTGCCTTTTCAGCAGCTACTGGCTTGTCCTCTGTAGCTTCAGCGGAAGTGGCTTTGTCCTCTGTAGCTTCAGCGGAAGTGGACGTTTCTTCAATAACTTTCTCTGCAGCTTTTTCTGCAACAGGTTCTTCTGTCTTAACTTCCTCTTTCTCAACTACCGCTTCAGCAGGCTTATCCTCCGTAGCTTCAGCAGAGGTGGACTTATCTTCCTTCTCTGCTTTTGTAGTTTTTTTGGTTGTGGTAATCTCTTTTTTCGCAGTTTCAGCAGCCGTTTTTACCGGCTTCTTTTCTACCTTGTCCTCCGTAGCTTCAGCAGAGGTGGGCTTGTCCTCTGTAGGTTCAGTCTTTTCAGATTCTTTTGTTGCTTCAACTACTTCATTTTCTACAGGAGTAGTTTCTTCCTGTTTTTCTTCGGATTTAGTTTCCGCTTTAGTTTCAGTTTCTTCTGCTTTTGCAGCTTCCGCTTTAGTTTCAGTTTCTTCTGCTTTTACAGCTTCCGCTGTGGTCTCTTCAACACCCTGATCGGCAATCTGGTCCTCTTTCAAAGTGTCTTTTTCTTTTTCAGTCATTTCTCTAAATAATTTAAAATTAATAAGTTAGACAATATATTATGTGATAAACGAGGCGCAAAGATACAATTATTTACTCAGAAACACTAATTTACAGCATTTTATAAAGCTAATCTGATCATTCCAAAATAGCTTTAAAGAGAGCCAATATGTTATGAAATACTTCGTTAATGAGATTGAATGAAAAAATCTAACTTTACAATTTTAAAATCAGAATATTTGTACCAGACATAATAAAACCAGGTTTTCTCCGAAGAGGAAGAATTTGTAAATGTTTTTGTCATGTACGCTAAATCTTAACTTATAAAAGTTATAAAAAATGAAAATAGCCGTTATTGGTACCGGATATGTAGGCCTCGTTTCCGGAACATGTTTTGCAGAAACCGGTATCTCCGTAACATGTGTCGATATTGACACCTCGAAAATTGATCGTCTCAATAAGGGTGAGATACCGATCTATGAACCCGGACTGGAAAGATTGGTGAGCAAGAATCTGGAACGGGCCAGTTTGTTTTTTTCCAGCAATCTTGAAGAGAGTATTGCAGATTGTGAAGCTGTATTTATTGCAGTAGGAACACCACCTGATGAGGATGGAAGTGCAGATCTGAAGTATGTACTTTCTGTAGCCAGCGACATTGGAAAATATATGAAAGATTACCTCGTGGTCATCACAAAAAGTACGGTTCCGATAAATACTTCTGAAAAAGTAAGAAAGGCAGTACAAAAGGAACTGACAGCCAGAAAATCAGACCTGGAATTCGATGTTGCATCCAATCCGGAGTTTCTGAAGGAGGGAGCCGCAATCAATGATTTCCTGAAACCTGACCGCATCATTGTCGGGACTGATTCTGAGCGGGCTATAAAAACCATCAAGCGACTATACAAACCTTTTCTACTCAATAACCATCCGCTGATATTCATGGATATCCGCTCTGCAGAAATGACTAAATATGCAGCCAATGCCATGCTTGCCACGAAGATCAGTTTCATGAATGAGATAGCAAATCTTTGTGAAATTGTGGGAGCAGATGTGAACATGGTGAGACGAGGAATCGGAAGTGATTCCCGTATTGGGAATAAATTCATCTATGCCGGAACCGGCTATGGCGGATCCTGCTTTCCAAAAGATGTGAAAGCTCTTGTAAAAACAGGTATGGAATATAACTCCCCTCTCCGGATTCTTCAATCTGTGGAAGAGGCCAATGAACTTCAGAAATCTGTGCTGGTATTAAAATTACTGGCCCATTTTGATGGTGATTTGAAAGGCAAAAATATAGCTATCTGGGGACTTTCATTTAAGCCGGAGACAGATGATATTCGTGAAGCACCTTCCCTTGTAATAATTAATTCGCTACTTAAGGAGGGAGCACATATAAAGGCTTATGATCCGGTTGCAATTGAAGAAGCAAAACAAAAATTGGACGATAGTGTTCAGTTCTGCACAGATAAATACGACGCGCTAAAAGATGCGGATGCATTGGTCGTTGTCACTGAATGGTCAGAATTCAGAATTCCCAATTACAAAGAGATGGATAAACTGATGAAAGAAAAAGTTATATTTGATGGGCGAAATATTTATGAACCTTCAGAGATGCTTGAATTTGGATTTGCCTACTATAGCATTGGAAGAAAACCAGTAATACCAAATAGTTAATGAAGCGAATTCTAGTAACCGGAGGAGCCGGATTCATTGGATCCCATCTATGTGAACGTCTTCTTAAGGAAGACAATGAAGTAATATGCATTGACAACTATTTTACCGGGGCAAAGAAAAACATAGTTCACTTGCTGGATCACAAGTATTTTGAGGTAACCAGGCACGATGTGACTATGCCATTCTTCGCTGAAGTTGATGAAATTTACAACCTTGCTTGTCCTGCCTCTCCAATCCACTACCAGTATAACCCTATAAAAACTGTAAAAACTTCAGTGATGGGTGCAATTAATATGCTGGGACTGGCGAAACGTACCAAAGCAAAAATACTCCAGGCTTCAACAAGTGAGGTATATGGAGATCCAACCGTACATCCTCAACACGAATCTTATTGGGGAAACGTAAATCCGATCGGTATACGTGCATGCTACGACGAAGGAAAGAGATGTGCAGAAACGCTGTTTATGGACTACCATGTGCAGAATAAGGTAAATATAAAAATTGCAAGGATTTTTAATACATACGGTCCCCGCATGCATCCAAATGATGGAAGAGTAGTCTCGAATTTTATTGTTCAGGCACTGAATAATCAAGATATTACAATTTATGGAGACGGAACTCAAACACGTAGTTTCCAATATGTTGACGATCTTATTGAAGGGTTTCTCAGGTTGATGGATACAAATGATGATTTTACCGGTCCGGTGAACATCGGAAATCCTAAAGAATTCACAATCATGAACCTCGCGAATAAAATTATTGAAATGACAGGTTCAAAATCAAAGATTACATACAAACCACTTCCTGAAGATGATCCTATTCAGAGAAAACCAGATATAGGTTTAGCAAGAAAGATGTTGAACAACTGGGAACCGGGTATTACACTGGAACAGGGGCTCGTAAAAACAATCGATTATTTTCAAAAAACACTATAGAATGAAAGGAATTATTTTAGCCGGAGGTTCTGGCACCAGACTCTATCCAATTACAAAGAGTATTTCCAAACAGATCATACCGGTGTATGATAAACCAATGATATATTATCCACTTTCGGTTCTTATGCTGGCAGGGATAAAGGATATTCTGATTATTTCCACTCCTGAAGATATTCATCTTTACGAAACACTTCTGGAAGATGGAAGTCAGCTGGGAATCAAACTGAGCTATGCTATACAGCCATCGCCCGATGGATTGGCACAAGCATTTCTTATAGGTGAAGAATTTATCGGAAATGACAATGTTTGTCTGATACTTGGTGACAACATCTATTATGGACACGGTTTCGGAAAGACACTGCTGGACACCGCAGAACTGAAAGATGGCGCAGTAGTATTTGGCTACTATGTTACCGATCCGGAACGTTATGGTGTTGTTGAATTCAACGACAAGGGAAAAGCCATTAGCCTGGAAGAGAAACCTCAAAATCCCAAGTCAAATTATGCCGTTACAGGACTCTATTTTTACAGCAATGATGTAGTGGTAAAAGCGAAATCTCTCAAGCCTTCCCCAAGAGGAGAACTGGAAATTACAGATCTTAACAGGTTATATATGGAGGAAGATCGTTTAAAAGTGAAAATTATAGGACGAGGTTTGGCATGGCTCGATACAGGCACCCACGAAAGCCTGCTTCAGGCATCGAATTATATTCACACCATGGAGGAGCGACAGGGACTGAAGATCTCCTGTATTGAAGAAATTGCCTTCAAAAGAGGATATATCGATAAAACACAACTATTAAAACTTGCTGATAACCTGAAAAAGAGTGACTACGGTCAATATCTGTTCAGCATCGCCGAGGAAAAAATATATACATTCGACAGCTAGTTGACTATGACGATAAAAGAGACAGATTTTGAGGGACTTTTTATAATTGAGCCTACAGTTTATAAAGATAGTCGGGGTTATTTCTTCGAGAGTTATAATCAGGATGTACATAGCAGCGCTGGTCTGAACCAACACTTTGTTCAGGACAATCAGTCCAAATCGGGATATGGTGTCATCAGGGGAATTCATTTTCAGCTGGAACCTCATGCACAAACAAAACTGGTAAGGGTGCTGGAGGGAGCAATATATGATATAGCGGTTGACCTGAGAAAAGGATCGTCTACTTTTGGCCAGTGGTTTGGTATCGAAATCAACGCCGAAAATAATCTGCAACTACTGATTCCGAAAGGATTCGGACACGGTTTTTCAGTTTTAAGTGATACGGCCACTGTATTCTATAAATGTGATGAACTATATCACCCTGAATCTGAGAGAGGAATTCGCTACGATGACAAGAGCCTGGGAATTGACTGGAAAATTCCTTTAGATAGAATTTCAGTTTCAGAAAAGGATATGAAGTTGCCTGCCTTTAATCATATTTAGTTTAATATTTATGAAGAGGAAGATATTAGTCACCGGAGCCAACGGTCAGTTGGGTTGTGAGATCAGAGATCTTGCTCCCTCTAGAGGAGATCAGTTCTTTTTTACTGACATTGATGAGCTTGATCTTAGCTCGAAGAGTGATGCGAATTCCTACCTTAATAAAATAGCACCCGACTACATCATCAACTGTGCTGCCTATACTGCCGTTGATGCTGCTGAATCTGACATGGAAGGTGCGATAAGAGGGAATGTAGGGATTCCCGAAATTCTTGTCGACTACGCTGTGAAGAATGAGACAAGGATTATACACATATCCACCGATTACGTCTTCCCGGGCACTGCAAACAAACCACTTATTGAAACAGATGAGACGGCACCAAAAAGTAACTATGGAAAGACAAAGCTTGATGGAGAGAAAATTATTCTTTCATATGATCAATCTCTGGTGATCAGAACATCATGACTCTACTCTTCCTACGGAAAGAATTTCATCAAGACTATGGTAAATATGATGGGTGAAAGAGAGGAGTTGAGAATTGTGAACGATCAGCACGGAACTCCAACCTATGCAAAGGATCTTGCCCTTGCAATTTTAAAAATAATTGAAAAGTCAACACAAAAGAAGGACTCGTTCAGGTCAGGGATCTATCACTATTCAAATGATGGACAAACCACCTGGTACGATGTAACCAGAGAAATAAAGGACTTTTTGAAATCTGATTGCAAGATAAAACCCATTGCAACAGAGGAGTATCCCCTACCCGCTCCCCGTCCTATGTACAGTGTATTCAATAAAGGAAAAATCAAGCAAGATTTTGAGGTTGAAGTACCGTTCTGGAAGGATAGCTTAATAGAATGTTTACAAAAAATTACAGATAATAATATATAGCCATATTATGGAAAACAAAGAGATCTTAGAACAGGTTAGAGCCACAGCGCAGCAATGGCTGGCAAGCAAGATTGATAATGAGACAAAAACATCCATTATCAATATGCTTCAGAATGACGAAAAGGAACTCATCGAGAGCTTTTATAAGATGTTGGAATTTGGTACCGGCGGACTCAGGGGAATTATGGGCGTAGGAACAAATCGAATGAATATATATACTGTAGGAATGGCTACACAGGGACTCTGTAATTATCTTCTCAAACAGTTCAGTCACCTCGATCAGATTAAAGTTGCGATTGCCCACGATTGCCGGCATAACAGTCCACTGTTTACGCAGACTGCTGCCAATGTATTCAGTGCCAATGGTATAAAAGCCTATGTTTTTGATGGCTTGCGTCCAACTCCTGAACTAAGCTTTGCCATACGCGAACTGGGTTGTCAGAGTGGAGTCGTGATCACTGCATCGCATAATCCAAAGGAATATAATGGTTATAAAGCTTATTGGGAAGATGGTGCACAAATCATTGCGCCACATGATGAAAACATTGTGAATGAGGTGAAAAATATTAAATAGATTGACGATGTGAAGTTCGAAGGCAACCCTGATATCATTGAAACTATTGGCGAAGAGATGGATGAGATCTACCTGGAAAAAGTGGTGAGTCAGTCGCTAAACAGAGATTTAATCGCCAAGCATTCTGATATTAAAATCGTCTATACCCCTATCCACGGAACAGGAGTTAAGTTAGTTCCTGAGGCCATGAAGAGACTGGGGTTCAAAAATATTTACAATGTTCCGGAACAGGATGTGGTAAGTGGAGATTTTCCTACAGTAGTATCGCCGAATCCTGAAGAATCGGCTGCGTTGAGTATGGCATTGAAAAAAGCAGATGAGGTTGGGGCCGACCTGGTGATGGCTACAGACCCTGATGCAGACCGTGTGGGTATTGCAGTGAGAGATCATAGTGGGAAACTTATCCTTGTAAGTGGAAACCAAACAGCTGTTTTGCTTACCTATTATCTTCTTTCACAGTGGAAGGAAAAAGGAAAATTACTAGGGAAAGAGTTTATTGCCAAGACCATTGTAACTACCGAACTGATTGCTGATATAGCCAACAAATTCGAGACTAAATATTTTGACTGTCTCACGGGATTCAAATGGATAGCAGATGTCATTCGTCAACACGAGGATGACATGACTTATATAGGAGGTGGTGAAGAGAGTTATGGTTTTATGATCGGAGATTTTGTAAGGGATAAAGATGCTGTTTCCTCATGCTCCATGATTGCTGAGATTGCAGCATGGGCAAAAGATCAGGGCAAAAGTCTCTTCGATGTTTTACAGGACATCTATGTAGAATTCTCTTTCTATAAAGAGGGATTGGTGTCAATCTACCGTCAGGGAAAAGATGGAGCCGAGGAGATTGCTGCCATGATGGAGAATTTCAGATCTTCACCGCCGGAGACCATTGACAATTCAGATGTTGTACTGGTACATGATTACCTGAAACAGCAAACTTTTGACACTATTTCTCACCTGCGATACGATATTTCACTGCCAAAGTCGAATGTACTCCAGTACGTTGCCCAAAATGGCACCAAGGTTTCTATCCGTCCATCAGGTACTGAACCTAAGATCAAGTTTTATTTTAGTGTGAATGAAAAACTGAATAACAAGGAGGACTATGATAAGATGAATGAGGAGCTTGAAAAGAGGATTGAAGGTTTGAAGAAGGATTTAAAACTGGTGTAAGCTCCTGAGGAGCGACATATATATAACCTAAAGCATACGCAAGTATACTTTCGTCACTTTGTATAAAAAACTCAAATAAAGGTATATTTGTTAAAACTTTTTCAATGAAATCATACCGCAAAGAACTCTGGTTCGACATTAAAGCCAGGCGAGAATTAATAAACATCACATCCTATGTAAATGAATGCTTACGGGATAGTGGAATCAAAGAAGGTTTTGCACTCGTAAATGCGATGCATATTTCAGCCTCCGTATTTATCAATGATGATGAATCAGGTTTGCACCATGATTTTGAAGTGTGGCTGGAAAAACTGGCACCAGAAAAACCGTATAGTCAGTACAAGCACAACGGATATGAGGACAATGCTGACGCGCACCTGAAACGAACCATCATGGGACGAGAAGTAGTGGTGGCTGTAACAGAAGGAAAACTGGATTTCGGTCCCTGGGAACAGATCTTCTATGGCGAATTTGACGGGAAGAGGCGAAAGCGGGTCTTGGTAAAGATCATTGGGGAGTGAAAATAATATCACCACCCCGGAATTTCAACCAATTTAACTACTTCAACATTAATTAAGTAAGGAACTTATTCCTAAGGACATCAATTTCGTCCTTACCAATTGGGATGAGATCCGGAGAGTGCTGTGCACAATAGCGTTTTCCTAAAAGAAGTAGCAAAAATGGCTCAATTAAGATTTGCTATAAATCCAGATACGACAATTGATGATGTGTTGATAAAGAAACATTTTAAACGAAAGCATGGTAAAGATTCTTATTATGGTCAGGAATAATAATTACTAAATTGAGTATGAAAATAAGGAAGTGCTCTGCATAGTTAAAATGAATTGTTTTATTACTCAAACGTTTGAGCAATTGATATAAAATTATATATTTGTATCATAATTGTATAACCAAAATGCCTTCAAACCAGGTAAAACTAATCGATATTGCCAGAAAACTTGATGTATCAGTTGGACTTGTCTCAATTGTATTATCAGGAAAAAGCAAAGAACGAAGAATTAGCAATGAACTGACTAAGAAGGTTATTGAAACAGCAAAAGAGCTTGGGTACATGCCCAATCAGCTTGCAAGAGGATTAAGAACAGGAAAGTCAGGAATATTAGGTTTACTTGTTGCCGACATAGCAAATCCTTTTTTTGGGACAATGGCCCGATATATCGAAAATGAAGCTGCAAAATTGGGGTACCAGGTACTATTTGGCAGCTCGGATGAGAATCCTGAAAAACTTGAAGATCTGATCAATGTGTTCATCTCACGCCAGGTAGATGGAATGATTATCGTTCCGGTAAATAAGAGTGAAAATTACTTATCATCACTCCAAAAGCAATCCATTCCCTTTGTATTTATTGACCGTTATTGTTCTGGATTTGATGCACATGCCGTTGTTTCTGATAATTACGATGGAGCGTATCAATTAACCAGCTTATTAATAGACAAAGGGTATAAAAAGATTGCAAACCTTGTATATAATATCCAATTGTCAAATATTATAGACCGGATTAATGGTTATACTTCCGCTCTTGAAAATGCAGGATTAAATGACCCTGATGAAGACTTAGTATTTAAAGTGGGCTTTGATCAACTTGATGCACGTCTTGATACTGTTCTGAAACAGATCACAGAAAAAGGATGTGACTCCATTTTCTTTGCCAATAACAATCTTGGTATTCAGAGTTTGAAATTTATTGACACATATGGCCTAAGCATACCGAAAGATATCGGAATTGTGAGTTTTGATAATCCTGAAGCCTTTCATGTAGTAAAACCAGGCATTACATGCTTTGAGCAGCCAATTGAATTAATGTGTAAACAAGCAATTACAGTTTTACAAGAGAAAATTCTTGGTAAAAAGGAAATAGAGCCAGCACTCATATCTCTCCCCGGAAAACTAATAATGAGGGAATCATGCTAACTAAAAATAATTGTATTAATAAGATATTAAAAGTAAATCTCATTTAATTATATAACTATGGCAAGTAGATTAATAGGGCAATTGCCCAAAATTGGAATTCGTCCCGTTATTGATGGACGGGAACGTGGTGTTCGCGAATCACTCGAAGATCAGGTGATGAATATGGCAAAAAACGCTGCAAAATTCATTGAGGACAATGTGCGATTTCCCAGCGGAGAAAAAGTTGAATGTGTAATTGCAGACACAAATATTGGCGGAGTTGTGGAAGCAGCTATGTGTGCTGATAAGTTTCAAAAAGAAGGTGTAGAAGTATCCCTCACCGTAACTCCTGCCTGGTGCTACGGTACCGAGGTAATGGATACAGATCCTTCAATTCCAAAGGCAGTTTGGGGTTTCAACGGGACAGAAAGACCGGGAGCAGTTTATCTCGCTGCGGCTTTGGCAGGATATGCCCAAAAAGGACTTCCGGCTTTCGGAATCTATGGTCGTGATGTGCAGGATGTGGGCGATACTGAAATCCCATCTGATGTTCAGGAAAAAATTCTGCGATTTGTAAAAGCAGCCCTGGCAGCAGCACAAATGAAAGGGAAATCCTATTTATCAATCGGGTATAGTTCAATGGGAATTGCCGGATCAATGGTAGACGCGAACTTCTTCCAGGATTATTTAGGAATACGTACTGAATTCGTAGACTCAACAGAAATTCTTCGACGAATAGATGAAGAAATATATGATGTAGAAGAGTATAAAAAAGCAATGAAGTGGAGAGAAGCAAATTGCAAAGAAGGAAAAGATCATAACACTCCGGAAAATCAAAAAGACGATGCCCGAAAAGAGCATGAATGGGAAACCGTTGTGAAAATGACACTTATTTGCCGTGACATGATGATCGGCAATCCAAAATTAGTAGATATGGGCTATCGAGAAGAGGGATTGGGTAGAAATGCCATTTTGAGTGGATTTCAAGGACAAAGACAATGGACAGATTATGTGCCAAATGGAGATTTTACCGAAGCCATTCTTAACTCATCCTTCGACTGGAATGGAATTCGTCAGGCCTTCATTATGGCAACTGAAAATGACAGTCTCAATGGTGTTGTGATGTTATTCGGTCACCTGATTTCAAATACAGCACAGATTTTTTCTGATGTGAGAACATATTGGAGTCCCGAATCTGTAAAAAGAGTTTCGGGAAAAGCATTGGAAGGCACAGCAAAAAATGGGATCATTCATCTTATAAACTCAGGCTCAACAACACTTGATGCAACGGGACAGCAAAAAGACAAAGATGGAAATTCAGTAATGAAGCCTTTCTGGGATATTACGGAAGAAGACGCACAAAAATGTCTGGATAATACATTATGGCCGCAGGCAGACAGAGGGTATTTCCGGGGGGGTGGTTACTCTTCTCAATTTACCACTAAAGCTGAAATGCCGGTAACCATGTCGCGTATTAATCTGGTAAAAGGAATTGGACCTGTAATGCAGATTGCAGAAGGATGGACTGTTGAACTACCTGATGATATTCATAAAATTTTAGACGAAAGAACCAGTCCAACCTGGCCTACTACATGGTTTGTCCCAAGAATAACCGGATCAGGTGCATTTACTGATGTTTATACGGTAATGGCCAATTGGGGAGCCAACCATGGAGCAATAAGTTTTGGACATATTGGTGCTGACCTTATCACTTTGGCATCCATACTGCGAATTCCTGTGAATATGCACAATGTGCCAGCTGATAAAGTATTCAGACCTGCTGCATGGGCATCCTTTGGTGAAGAAAAGGAAGGAGCAGACTACAGAGCTTGTGCTACTTACGGACCTTTATATGGGTTTAAATAGAAAAATGGGAATAGGGGAAATATGAAAGTAAAAATTAAGGAATGGGAGAAAAAGGGAAAGAACCAGCCTTTTGTCAAAATTTCATAATGCTTCAGAAAAACCTTACTCCTATTCCCCCTCAAAAAACTTATCCGAGAAATTCACCAGATAAAGATTATCTATTGCCCTGGTAAATGCGGTGTATAGCCAGCGCAGGTAATCCATAGACATCATATCTTCCACGAAATACCCCTGATCAAGAAATACATTTTTCCACTGTCCGCCTTGCGCCTTGTGACAGGTAACAGCATAAGCAAATTTCACCTGAAGCGCATTGAAATATGGATCATTCGACATCTTTTCAGCTCGCTTTTTCTTTGTTGTAAGTTCTGGATAATCCTCAAGGACGGTGCTATAAAATTCACGTTGCAGCTCAATGGGGAGCGAAGGACCTTCCACTTCCAGCACATCCAGCATGATCTTGGCTTCAAACTCCAAACCGCCATAATCGATAAATGAGAGCTGAACATTGGCAAAATGCAATCCATAGATCTCCTCAAAACCTATCACACGTTCGATCTTTGCAATATCTCCATTTGCAATAAAGTCTATCTTCTTCTCTTCATCCTTCCAATAGTAGTTATTTTTAACCACCATCAAGAGATCTCCT
The DNA here is from genome assembly GCA_030589895.1 of Bacteroidales bacterium. Taxonomy (GTDB): domain Bacteria; phylum Bacteroidota; class Bacteroidia; order Bacteroidales; genus JAUUZQ01. Next base: position 7,234 of record JAUUZQ010000054.1, on the reverse strand, counting down.
TTGCTGATCTGCTCCTCTCTCCATAGAATCTGACTCCGAACACCTGCATTGAAGCGATTTGCCCTTTTATTAGATCGCGTAACAATAATTGTATCCGTCTCACCTTCTTTGTCGTAGCTATCACTGATCAATTCCAGCAATTCAGCTCCCCCAATCCTCTGAATATCAGTAAAGGGAAGAATATTCAGTATAGGAATCTCAGTGTTATTATTGGTAATATGATCCCTGAGCAAGGTTGCGTTCATCAGCACCCCGGAATCTTTTGCTTGTCGCACAATATCTGTCATGGTAAACTCACTCACCAACCAGGCATTCGATTCAAGCACCTGCTTATCAAGAGCCGGGCTTATCTCCAGTCCAACAGGAGGTAACTGAGCCGTATCGCCGATTAATATCAATTTACAATTCCTGTTATTGTCCACATATGTCAGTAAATCTCGCAGCAAATCTCCACTACCAAATAGTGAATCACCTGTAGATGTTCCGATCATTGATGATTCATCAACAATAAAATAAGTATCCTTATGCATGTTATTATCCAGCACAAAGGAACCCAGGCCATCACTCCCCGACTTCTGCCTGTATATTTTCTTATGAATGGTCCATGCAGTATTTCCTGTGTAAGCAAACAAAACTTTAGCAGCCCTGCCTGTCGGAGCCAATAATACAGATTTTTGCTTCATCTCCGAAAGGGTCCTGACCAATGAGTTTACCAGGGTAGTTTTTCCTGTACCGGCATAACCCTTTATGAGCATTATTTCCCTGGAATCGCCTCTTGCAATGAACACAGACAAGAGGTCAATCAGTGCACTTTGACTCTCTGTAGGATGAAACTCCAGATTATCAAGCAGTTTGGATGAAATAAAATTTTTTAACATAGAATTCAATTAATGGTAAAATTAAAATTTAAAATTTAATTTTTTTACTAAATTTGTGCGCACACATAAACTAAATCAACATGAGAATAGTAATCCAGATTTTATTAGTTGTATTCATATTTGTTTTAGGGTTCTTAATAGTTGATAGTATCATGCGTCCAATCCGTTTCCAGCAACTTGTTTCTGAAAGGGAATTAGCAACTATCGACAGACTAAAAGACATAAGGGAAGCTGAAAAAGCGTACAAAGATGTATATAAAAAATACATGGGAGATTTTGACACGCTGAAGATGTTCCTTAAGAATGATTCTTTTACAGTTATAAAGGCTATTGGAACTATTCCTGAAGAGTGGTTAGACGAATATGGTCTGACTGAGGCAAAATCCAAAGCATTGAAAGAAGGTATTATTGTTCGTGAAGCTACCAACATCAATATAATGGACTCCCTGTTTGGACATGATTTCGCTCTTGATTCATTAAGCTATGTACCGTTTACTGACGGTAAGGAGTTTGAAATTGATGCTGATGAGATTCTCACATCCTCAAACCTTATGGTTCAGGTGGTTGAGGTGAAAGCCAATTATGATGACCTTTTGAAAGGGCTCAATGAGCAGCTTATAATTAACTATAAGGACTCAAGGATAACAATGACCGGATATGCCGGTATATTGTTTGGTTCACTCGAGGAGGGTACGCTGACCGGAAATTGGGAATAATACATTTACCCCAAATGCAGGTTCATAGTATCATATCAAATACTATTTCTGAAGAGATATTACAATCAGGACATATATCCATTCGTTTTCGGACGGATGGGTTTTCTTTGTTATTAGAAGATTCGAATTTCAAACCCGTCATCCTTAATAATTTTTCATGGGAAACTAAACTTTCCCTTTCGGGTTACATACAGGCATGTGAGGATTGGTTAAACAAGCATACGCTTACAGAGGGATTCCTGGGTGAGACATCAATTCTAATTGAGTCGCCCGCAGCTACCCTCATTCCTAAAAATCTTTTTTCAAAAGAGCAGAAGAACCTTTTTCTCGAACAAAGCAATACAGTAACGAACAATGAGACCATCCTTCACAGAAATGTTAAAAACAGACCATTTGTATTAATATATGCTGTTCCTGCATTAATTCTCACATTCTCCGGAAGAATGAAATCGAAAGTAAGAATTATTCATACAACAGAATGCATGTTGTCGGCAGCAGACCAGATTGACGCTTCTGACCATCATAGAGGATTCGTAATGATAGAGACCCAGGAGGATTACCTGGAGATACTTGTTATAAAAAATGATGACTTGCTGCTATCTAACAGATACAAGCTAAAAAGTAATGATGAAATTGTCTACCACACCCTCAACACAATGAAACAATTGAATATGGACAGGAAAATTGTCCCACTGTTCATTGCCGGTAAATACAAAAATGATCATGAAAGCATTCAATTGTTAGGCAGGTATATTAAAAATATCAAACCTCTTCCCTATTTTATCCGGGAGATTGAAAAAGAATCCATCCAGGAGAATATAATCCTTTCTGAAGCCACAAAGTGCGAATAATCAGCGGTTCATACAGGGGAAAACATATCCACCCTCCTTCCAGTTTCAAGGCAAGGCCAACAACTGATTTTGCAAAAGAGGGGCTATTCAATATTCTGTATAACAATTTCGATTTTGAAGAGATTGATGTGCTGGACCTTTTTGCAGGTACGGGGAGTGTTTCATATGAATTTGCTTCCCGGGGAACGAAACGTGTAAGCTGTGTTGAAAATAATTCAACGCACTTCCGATTTATTCGAAAGAATGTTGAAGAAATGAAATTTGAGCAGGTGCACACTATAAATACTGATGTCTTCAAATTCATTAAAAAGCCCTTCGAATCTTATGATTTAATATTCGCGGATCCACCTTATGATCATCCAAACCTGAAGAAACTTCCTGAATTGATATTTGAGACAAATATATTGCTCAACAATGGGTGGTTTATACTTGAGCATCCATCAAACCTTACTTTTAAACACCTGCCCCATTTCTTTATGCATAAGAACTATGGGAATGTGAATTTTTCGTTTTTTAAACGGTAAATGCCTGGTCTCACGATAGTGCGAAGACCCCTTTTACTTAAAAGGATAAAATGAACGATTCCAGGGGCTCTATCCCTATCGTCACCACCGCACTGCTGTCAGTCACCTGCATTTCAAACTGTTTTCCGCTACCCAGTTGATCGCGCATCCGGTATCTTCCCATTTTAAGTTGAAGTGTATCAAATAAGGTATGAGGGATCTGCAGATCAAAATGATAACTCTCTTTTGAGTCGAAATTAGCAATGACCACGACTCTCTCCTTCTCCTTCCATCTTAGAAATGAATATACCCGGTGGTTGTAATTCTGTGTATGCTCCCTGTTGTAAGTATGAATATCAGCATAATCCCCGGTCAAAGCATCACTTTTGAGTTTATAATTTAACAAGCTTTGGTAAAATTCTCTCAAACTGCGTTCCTTACCACTGAGCTGAGCGCCATCAAATGCACCCTCATTCATCCAGCGCTGATGTGCAGGCACTCCCCAATAATCAAATATGGTGGTCCGCCATGGATTCCCAAATCCTGCATCTCCCGCCCCTTTTTCTCCAAGCTCCTGTCCGAAATAAACCATTATTGGTGCACTGCTGATGGCTGTAGAAACCACCATGGCAGGTTTGCCTTTACTTCCATCACCAGCAAATTCGGGACTGGCCAATCTATGCTCATCATGGTTCTCCAGAAAATGAAGCATGTTATGCTCAATATCTTTCTGTCGCTCATTAATTGCATTGATATTGTCAGTGCTACCATTTCCCTGAATAATATGCTTCAGGGTATCGTAAAGATCAACCTTGTCATAAAGGTAGTCCATCTTCCCTCTTGAAATATAATCCCGATATATATCCGGTTCATAAATTTCAGCAAGCAGAAAAGCATCTGGATTCTTCATTTTGATGGATGAGTTCATATAACTCCAGAACTCTACAGGCACCATTTGTGCCATATCATAGCGGAATCCATCTACACCCTTCTCTATCCAGTATAATGCAATTGACGTGAACTTAAGCCATGAATCCGGAACATCTTTATCTTTCCAGAAATTAAAGTGCGTCTCAAAATCTGCATTCTCAAAACCATCCGGAAGGGCATCAAAATCCTTTCTCCCATCGGGTGACACCCCATAATTTACTTTCACAGTTTCATACCAATCGTGAATATTTGGATGAAAAGTTCGGGCACCATTCCCGGTCCACTTGGCCGGATTTTCATCAAATTTTCCATCGAGCAAAGGATGAGCTTCTCCTCCAAGTGGCATATATCCATCCTCCCATTCAGGAACCTTAAAAGCTCTTTTTGGAATATAATAAAAATTATTATCACGCTTATATTCAAGTGATTGGTCGTCACTTTCTCCAAAATTCTCAACCCCATCCGGATTGCTTACAGAATGATAATTACGGGCAATATGATTGGGGACAATATCTATGATAACTTTCATTCCATGCTTATGCGTTCTTTCGATCAGCGCTTCAAACTCCTCCAATCGTTTTGAGGGATCCACTGCCAGGTCAGGATTTACATTGTAATAGTCTTTTACCGCATAAGGAGAACCGGCCCTTCCCTTAACCACATCAGGATCATCATTACTTATACCGTATTCAGTATAATCTCTGATTACGCAATGATGAAGAATTCCGGTATACCATATATGAGTTACTCCAAGTTCTTCGATCGCATCCAGGGCCACATCATTGATATCATTGAATTTCCCTACTCCATTTTCTTCTATAGTACCCCATTTTTTATTTGTGGCATTGGTATTCCCAAAAAGGCGGGGTAACATTTGATATACTACTATTTTTTCTTTTTTGTTCTCTTCCATATTTTTTTCTGAAGTACATTGGGTCATCACAAGTGCTACGATAACAACTATAGCAGTTGAAATAATAAGTTTTTTAATCATGATGCGAAAGTACGGAATTTGAGGCAATGAGGCAATGAGGCAAATTCCTACCCATATTTGATGAAAATTCCTCTTCAATCCGGTGAATAATTCCTATTTTTGTTTTTCTTAACAGATATCTCATATCCAATCTTCAAATGAACAAATACAATTTTTCAGCTGTAGAACAGCACTATTTTTCACAATCCGGAAGAGCAGAAATCACCACAAAAATTCCCTATATTGTTGTACCTACCTTTCCTAATCTTGGACTATTTACTGCCTTGCGCTTCCTGGAATGGGTGAGCGAAAATCCGGAAGGGCTTATCAGTTTGCCTACAGGTAAAACTCCCGAGCATTTTATTAAGTGGACACAATATTTCCTCAACAATTGGGATGAGGAGAAAGCACAGAACTTAATGCATACAAATGGACTTAAATTGGATCAGAAACCTGATTTGTCCAAACTTCATTTTGTACAGATCGATGAGTTTTACCCAATCAATCCTAAACAGCACAACAGTTTCTACGACTATGTTCTGAATTATTATATCAAGGGGTTTGGACTGGATATTAACAATGCCTTATTGATTAATTGTGATGAGATCAAGCTCAAAGACGGGCTGCATTTTTCAGAAGTATTTCCTGATAACAAGATTGACCTGACCCTCAGAAACAGGGATGCCAAGAGCAAACAGGAAAAAATTCAACAGGATTCACTATTCATGATTGATGACTGGTGCTCAAAATTTGATCAAAAGATACAGGAAAAAGGGGGTATCGGTTTCTTTCTGGGAGGTATTGGTCCGGATGGACATATCGGATTCAACACCCGCGGGAGTGACCACAACTCCACTACCCGGCTTACTGCAACAAACTTTGAGACCCAAGCTGCTTCTGCCGGAGATCTTGGAGGCATTGAAGTAGCCAGAGACCGGCTTGTGATCACCATTGGACTGGATACAATTACACATAATCCTGAAGGAGTTTCCATCATTTTTGTAGCAGGGGAAGCCAAAGCTCCCATTGTAAAAAATGCCCTCGAAAGCGATGCCAATGTACTTTTCCCGGCTACTGTATTGAAAAGACAAAAAAATGCCAGGTTATACATTACTGAAGGAGCTTCCATTCATTTGGAGGATAGTATTGAACTGTACTACAAAGAAGGTGAATGGACATTCCAGAAAACTGAAAATGCAATTTATGACCTTTGCGAACGTATCAATAAATATGCACACAAACTTAAGCTAAAAGATCTGCAGAATGACAAATATTGTTCGATGATTCCGAATCTGAGCATGGATAGAGTCAGCGAAGTAATAGACGAAACAAAGAAAAAAATTGAAAATGGCCTGACCAAGCAGAAGAATCAGGTGTATCTTCACACCGGACCACATCACGATGATGTCATGTTGGGAATTTTTCCAACAATCATTCCTCAGATTCGCGAAGCGAGTAACGACTTTCACTTTTCAGTACTTACTTCAGGGTTTACTGCGGTAACAAACCAAATGATCTCAGATTTCCTGCATCTTACTCTGACACTGATCGATGAAGATGAGATTCAAATGTTGAATTATCCTGATTTCTTCAAGACAGGATATAAATTTAAATGGGACAAAGATGTCAGTCACTACCTTAACAAGGTGGCCGGGAAAGATGAACCAGGCAAGTTAAGAGGAGTTTGCCACAGATTAACGAGAGTATTGGTTGATATTTACAAGGTAAAATCCAAAGATGAGCTGATAAAGAAGATTGATGAAATTACAACATTGATCGGGAACAGTTACGATGGCGAAAAGAATCCGCCCGATATTCAGAAGTTGAAGGGGATGCTCAGGGAATTTGAAGAAGAACTGGTATGGGCCCACTATGGTGTACAGGTAAAAAACATCAGTCACCTGAGACTCGGATTTTACACTGGTGATATCTTTACACAACAACCGGAGAGAACAAGGGATGTATTGCCTGTACTGGAGATGCTTCGCAAAATTAAACCAACAGTTGTCAGTCTTGCCCTTGATCCTGAAGGATCTGGTCCGGATACACATTATAAAGTACTTCAAGCCATTGCTGAAGCGCTTCGTCAATGGAGTAAGGAGCAAGACATGAAAGATTTTCGCATCATTGGCTACCGAAATGTATGGTTCAAATTTCAGCCATACGATTCAAATATATTTACACCGGTATCGCTCAATTCTATGGCTGTACTGGATAGTTCGTTTAAACACTGCTATATCAGTCAGGTAAACGCTTCATTCCCAAGTTATGAATTTGATGGTCCATTTAGTGATCTCTCACAGAAGATCTGGGTAGAGCAGTTCAAAAGAGTACAGTTGATTCTCGGCAAAGATTTCTTCTACGAACATCCCAGTCCGAAATT
>JAUUZQ010000016.1 GCA_030589895.1 Bacteroidales bacterium | reverse complement strand
GACACTTTACCCCAAGAACAAGGAAAATGGGAGTGCCACCGGAATTATATCGACATACAGTATATCGCTGAAGGGAAAGAACTGATAGGCTTCAATCATATCGGTAATATGAAAGTATCTGTACCCTATAACCCTGAAAAAGATGTTGAATTTCTGACTGGTGAAGGCGATTACCTTACTTTAAACAAAGGATCTTATGGTGTCTTTTTCCCTCAGGATGCTCATCAACCTAAAATAGCTCCAAAAGATATTCCTGGAAAAGTTACGAAAGTTGTAATTAAAATAAAGGTAACTAATCAGTCCCATTTCTAAAAAGCAAAATCGATGAGTCTTATTAACTCAATCCATCTGCCTAAAGCTTCTATTATATCTTGACTTGTGGGCCTGCTTTTACCAGTGGCTTTTAAGGCAATTCTACCACTTCAATCAGCAGCATAATTCATAAGTGACTGATCAAATGAAGGATGGACGGAAGAGGTATGTCCAAAAATTTCAAAATCATGCACATAATGTCAAAAAACTACAAATATCAGGGAGAGATCATGAAAAATCCGGCAAGGATTATGTTTACCTCGCCGGATTATTAGAAAAGTCGTCTATTATGCGAATATCCCTAATTAGTTACACTGATGATAATTGATGAATGATAATCAGGTGAAAATATCCTGATTCCCATGCGGATATTAATCTCTTTTGCTATTTTTATGAAAAATTACAAACTCTTTGATCTATCCATCAATCTTTGAAGATAAAATTGGATTCACGCGCATCCGTGAACTAATTTCAGAATATTGTCTGTTCGAGCCGGGTCGTAAGCTCGTTGAGCAAATGAGAATGATGGATTCTTTCGAGTTCATTGAGCGTGAGCTTGATCTGGTGGAGGAGTTTCGTCAGATTGAGATAAGTGAAGATGATTTCCCTATCCACCAATTCCACGACAGCCGTGAGGCACTTCAAAAAGCTACTGTGGAGGGAACTTACCTGGATGTTGATGAGATCTCCGGATTGGCGAAGAGTATGGAATCTGTACGCCTGATAATTCAATTTATAAAGGCAGATGAGGAGCATAAGTTTCCCAGGCTAAGGGAGCTGAGTGGAAATGTAAAATTATACCCTTTTGTTACAGACAGGATTCAGCACTTACTTAATAAGCATGGCAAAATCAAAGACAATGCTTCACCTGAGCTGTCTCAGATCAGGAGAACGATTTCTGCCAAACAATCTTCTGTAAGCAAACAGTTGCAGAAGATATTGAAAAAGGCGCAATCTGAAGGCTGGATGGATGAAGATGCATCTGCTACTTTCAGAAATGATCGTCCTGTACTTCCTCTGCTGGCAACTCATAAAAGAAGGGTAGGGGGTTTGGTTCATGATGAATCTACCACGGGGAAAACTGTATTTGTAGAGCCTGCAGAAGTGGTGGAAATGAGCAATGAAATTCGGGAACTTGAATATGCCGAGAGAAGAGAGATCATTAAAATACTGCAAAAATTCACTGAGGATATCAGGCCATATATTCCTGAGTTGGAGCAGCTTCATCTCTTTTTGGCTGATATAGATTTTATTCGGGCAAGAGCTCTTTTTGCAATTAGGGTCAATGCTATCCGTCCTGAACTGCAAGCCGAGCCTGGATTCGATTGGATAAATGCTGTACACCCTCTTCTTTACCTTACGCTGAAACAAGCTGGAAGAGATGTTGTTCCTCTCTCCCTTAGCCTCGATAATGAGCATAGAATCCTGCTGATCTCAGGTCCTAATGCCGGTGGAAAATCTGTCTGCCTGCAAACAGTGGGTTTGTTGCAATACATGTGTCAGTGTGGTATGCTTGTTCCTGTTGAGGAGAAGTCGAAATTTGGAGTTTTCACTGGTATATTTATCGATATTGGTGATGAGCAGTCGATCGATAACGACCTGAGTACCTATAGTTCTCACCTCGTTAATATGAAGCATTTCATTAAGAATGCCGAGGCTGGGACATTGGCGCTGATTGATGAGTTTGGTACAGGGACAGAACCGATGCTTGGAGGTGCTATTGCCGAAGCAATTCTTGAGAAAATAACTGAATCCGGGACATTCGGGATTTTAACCACACACTATACAAATCTGAAGCATTTTGCTGCTTCTGCTGATGGTGTGGTAAATGGTGCAATGCTTTTTGATAACCATCGCATGCAGCCCCTATATGAACTTCAGGTGGGTAAACCCGGCAGCTCATTCGCTTTTGAAATTGCAAGAAAGATCGGTTTGCCGGAGGAAGTACTAAAGAGTGCATCAGATAAGATCGGACAGGATTATGTGGATTTTGACAAGCACTTGAAAGATGTATTGAGAGATAAAAAATATTGGGAGGGAAAACGGAAAAAGATTCGACAATCTGAAAAAAAGCTGGAAGAGCTGATGTCGAAGTATGCCGAGGAGTTGAGTCTGAGTGAGAAGAAGCGAAAAACCCTTATCAATGAAGCAAAACTGGAAGCTGAACAGATGCTCTCGGGAGCAAACAGACAGATTGAGAACACCATTCGTGAGATCAAAGAAGCAAATGCTGAAAAGGAGAAAACCAGGAAGGCAAGGGGAAAACTGGATCATTTTAAAGAGCGAATAGAGAGGGATGACAAAAAGAGGGATGAGAAGATTGGGAAGGAGCTCAGAGAACTAAAGCAACGTGAAAAAGAGCTGAGTCATCGCCGGCCTGATTTGCGGAAAAAGAGTGAAGAAAAACAAGCAAGCAGGGAGACAGAAAAAGTTGACAAAGTGATTGGCCTTGGTGATTTTGTTAAAATGAAGGGGCAGGATATGCGTGGTGAAGTAATTCAGCTGAGCGGGAAAAAATGTACAGTTGTATTTGGACATATTAAAACCACAATCAAACTTGATCAGCTGCAGAAATTGACTAATCAGGAAGCAGAAGCAAGTAAGCCTGCATCAGGGACAAAAGTGAAATTGGGTGATTGGGATGTGGGGAAGCGAAGACTAAGATTTAAACCAGAAATTGATCTCAGGGGCAAGAGAGCAGATGAAGCTATGCAGATGGTTTCCGGATTTATTGATGAGGCAATAATGGTAAGTGCTTCAGAATTACGTATTTTACACGGAAAAGGAGATGGGATCCTTCGACAACTGATACGTGAATTTCTTGGGGCATCAAATGTTGTTGAGTGGTTTGGTGATGAGCATATGGAGAGAGGGGGATCGGGTATTACGCTTGTGAAATTGTAAAAGAAACTTATGTCTGATTTTGTAAAACAAATATTGAGTCTTTTTCCTGGTCCGGTGAATACTGCAAGGCATATTCGCAGAAGCAGGCTTGATGTTATTTTCCCCTTTTATCATGCTGTATCTAAGACTACACTACCGCACATGGTGAATCTTTATCCCATCAGATCCCCGCAGGAGTTTAAGAGTGACCTGGATTATATGCTCAAGTATTTTGAACCTGTCAGCATGAGCGATTATCTCTCTGGAAGTGCAAGACTGAACAAGGATAAACCTCCAATGATCCTTAGTTTTGACGATGGACTTGTGCAATGTTATGAGGAGCTTATGCCCATCCTGGAGAGCAGAAGTGTGCCTGCAACCTTTTTTCTCAATAATGCATTTATCGATAATAAAGACCTGTTTTACAGGTTCAAAGTAAGTTTGCTGATTGAGCAAATGGAGAATATTTCTTTAGCTGCCAAAGAGAAGGCTGCCGAAATTCTTCATTGTTCAATTCATGGAATTAAAAATAGGCTTATCTCAGTCTCTTATGTTGAGAGGGAAATTACCGACCAGGTAGCTGATTTATGGAATTATTCTTTTGAGAATTATACACGCATGAATCCGGTATACCTGTCATCCATGCAGATCATTAAAATGATCGGCAATGGTTATGAATTTGGATCCCACGGTATTGATCATCCACTGTTTTCATTGCTTACCAAAGAGACTGCTCTCGACCATATTCGCTCCAGTGTAGATAACCTTGAGCATAGGTTTAATCTTGATTATAAATACTTTGCCTTCCCATTTACCGACAGCGGGGTTCACGATGAAACAATTAACATCCTATTCGAAAAAGGAGTTATTGATGCAGGATTCGGCACAGCCGGACTGAAAGATGATAAATGGCCAAACTATTATCAACGCATGCCGATGGAGATGATTGGTGCCAATGCTAAAAAGACATTGCGTGGAGAATTGAACCGACGAAGATTAAGAATGTTACTGGGGAGAAATGTTACAAATCGATAATTTCATATTCAGGTATTTATCAGTGAGAAGCATAAAATTAAATAAATTGAAACTTTAATCGTTATTTAGGCTGGATGATACAATTTTTAGAGAGGCAGGATATTGATGTAAACCGATGGAATGATGTGCTTAAGTCTTCCCCTTCGGAGACCCTCTATGCTTATTCATGGTATCTGGATGCTGCCAGCGATAATTGGTCTGCAATGGTAATGGACGATTATCAATTTATTATGCCTGTTCCCTGGAGGAAGAAATATGGCATTAAATATGCCTATCATCCAATGAGCGTTCAGCAACTTGGAGTGTTTGGAACAGAGATTGTTAGTGCTGATATTCTTAAGGAGTTTCTTTCCTCACTGAAGCGCCATTTTAAATTCGGAGATTACAGGCTCAATTCACAAAATTTATTTGAAGGCGAAATTGGATTTAAAACAAGTGATGCAATAAACCATGAACTCAATTTGAATAATTCGTATGATGATATCGCCAAAAAATATTCTACGAATGCAGCAAGAAATATTCGAAAATCATATCTTGGGAATTTAGAATTTCGAACTGACATAGAGTTAGATGAACTCCTGAAACTTAAGATTGAACATAGCGAATTGGATAAATCCACGCAGTTTTATGATTGGATAAACTTATTATATTCCACTGTTATAGAGAATTATGGTGCTGCGATTTATGGAGTTAAACTGGATGGAGATATCCAGGCAGCTGCCATGTTTGGATTTAGTAAGTCCCGCGCTATTTATCTCATGTCAGTATCAAACAGCAGGGGAAAAGAGACTAGGGCCATGTTCAGAATAGTGGATTCTTTTATCAGGGATTATTCCGGAAAGTCTGTCCTTCTCGATTTTGAAGGTTCTAATAATCCTGCAATTGCCAGGTTTTTTTCTGGTTTTGGAGCCCGGGCTCTTACTTATAAAAGGATAAATATTAAGCCTTTGAATTTAAGGGGATAAATACATCTATTATGCTTGTAAATACATTGCTTATTGGAGCAGGAAGGTCGGGAACGACGACTATTTGTAAATTACTGGAGCAGCATTCTGACGTTTGCTATTCTAAAATCAAGGAGATTCACTATTTTTCAATACCTGAGCTTTACAAAAGAGGGCTGACTTATTTTCACTCATTTTTTACTGATTCGGAAAGTAAACCTGTTATTGCTACTGCTGATACTTACCTGCTTATTGACTATGCTGCTATTGAAAGGATTTATGACTATAATCCGAATATGAGGATCATTGTCATGCTAAGAAATCCGGTGGACAGGGCCTATTCATCCTACAATTATTCAGTAAACTATGGCCACCATAAAAAATATGAGCATTTTACAGATTCCATTGAAAATGAGAAGGATATTGAATCTGAATCAAATATCGTTCTTCAAAATAACAAAGGTCATTTTTATGGAGGTTTGTATTACAGGCATTTAAGTGAATGGTTGAGAAAATTTGACAGTAATCAGATTCTTTTATTGTCCACCCGTGAGTTGAAAAATTTACCCGCAGAAACCAGTGAAAGATTGTTTAGTTTTCTTGGGATTCCTGACATAGCGATTGAGTCAGGAAAGGAAAACCGACAGGCCGTACCTAAGTTTAAAGGATTGGAAAAGAATCTTCTTGACAGAGATACATTCTTTCGCAAAGCGTTCAGAAATTTAACTCCCCGTTTCATAAAGAATTTCATTATCAACTCAGGGATTGTCGACCGAATGCATAAGGCAAACCGAAAAGAGCAGCAAGCTCCGGAGCTTTCATCGGCTGAAAGGAAACTTGCAATGAAATACTTTGAGGAAGATATCGAGCAGATGGAAAAGGAATTACATCAAAGAGAAATATTTTGAATTAAACGATCCAGATCTGCTTCACTCAGATTTGTCTCTTCCAGAACGCCATCTTCACACTTGAGGGTTCTTGCGGGGAACTTTTTAATAAGATTATAGTTATGGGTAGCCATAATCACGGTTCGGCTGCTTTCAGATATGGAAACCAGGATGTTCATAATCTCTTCTGAAGTGGCAGGATCAAGGTTTCCTGTTGGCTCATCTGCCAGGATAATATCCGGATTGTTTAGAAGTGCCCTGGCAATGACAACTCTCTGCTGTTCACCACCTGACAGTTGATTTGGCATTTTAAATCCCTTGTATCCCAGATTGACTTTATCCAGAACTTCAGCAATGCGATCGTTTATTTCAGTTTTATTCTTCCAAGCTGTAGCCCTGAGAACGAATTCCAGATTTTTATGAATAGTCCGGTCACTCAGTAATTGAAAATCCTGAAAAACAATTCCTAATTTCCTTCTAAGTTTTGGGACGTCTTTCTGTTTGAGTTTATGAAGTTGAAATCCTGATACTGAAGCAATTCCTTCATCTAAAGGGTGCTCTGCATTTATGGTTTTAATCAGACTTGTTTTTCCACTTCCAACCTTTCCAATCAGATAAACGAACTCACTCTTGTTTATAGATAAATTTACATCTGAAAGAACAAGGTGATCCATCACCTTGATATTAACATGCTCAAAACTGATTATTGTATCTAAAGACATCTACTGTTTTTTTTCGAAAGCTAAAATACAAAAATATTCATAGTTCGTTTTTTTGAAGGTGAAAATTATTGACTCCTTATCATCAAATTGTAATATACTCCCCGTGTGCAGTCGAGGGTAGTCCTCATTTTTATAAGCCTGAAAAAAGACTCAAATAATTCAAAATCGCTTCGATCTCAATCATAAAGTTTTGTCTTAAAAGAAATTCTCTACTGCTTTATTAACACTTACTGCATAATATAAATTAACAAAACACTGTTAATTAAAAAGAAAAAGTAACTCAGAACCACCTTTGTTATTTAGTATTTTTACTGGATAATTAAAAACTATGAATAGGAAACGCTTTTATATATTCGCTGTTTTGTTGTTAACAATAAACATCTTGGTGTACGGACAGAAAAGTGCTGAGTACCAATATGCTGATAATAATTTCAACAAAGGTATCTCCCTGTATGAAAAGGCGAAGTACAGTGCAGCCAGGAATGAATTCGAGCAGGTCATTGAGATGACTGAGGGTTTGGAGACGCAGATCAGGGCAGAAGCGATGTACCACTATGCCATGTGTGCTATTAACCTTTACAATAATGATGCTGAGTATCAGGTATTTCGATTTTTGGAAGAAAATCCTGAGAGTCCACATGTCAACGATATCTGTTTTAGATTGGGCAATAAATTTTACTACAGTAGTATCTGGTTTAAAGCCATTTTATGGTACAATAAAGTGGATCGTCATAAATTGTCTCAGGAAGATCTGGCACAGTATTTTTTTAAGAGAGGATATTCCTATTACAGTAGAAAGGATTTTGTGAATGCACGGGTGGATTTTTATGAAATTCTGGAGACTGATTCTCCATATACATCACCGGCAACATATTACTATTCTCATATTCACTATGTTGAAGAGAACTATCAAACTGCGCTGAATGGATTCAAGGAAATAGATGATGACCCTCTTTTTAGTGGAATAGCTCCTTATTATATCTCTCAAATCCTCTATATGCAGAAGAAATATGATGAGGTAATTGATTATGCACCTTCATTTATGGAGAAGGTATCTCCCAAGAGATTAGGTGAAATGGCCAAGATACTTGGGGAATCTTATTTTGAATTGGAGCAATATGCAGAGGCAATTCCATATTTGGAGCAGTACAAGGAAAATACCAGGGGATACTCCATTAAAGATCGCTACCAGATGGCTTTTGCTTATTACAAAAGTGAAGCATATAAGAAGGCTGCAAATCTGTTTGAAACTATCTCTTACCGAAAAACTGAAATTGCTCAGAGTGCATTATATCACCTGGCCGATTGCTACCTTCACCTGGATGATAAAAACAGGGCACGGATAGCTTTTTCCCAGGCTTCAAAAATGGATTATGATCAGAGGATACAGGAAGATGCCCTGTTTAATTATGCCAAACTTACATTTGAATTATCATACAATCCATTTAATGAGGCCATTATCGGCTTCAACATGTACATTAAATATTACCCCTCATCCTCAAGGATTGATGAGGTATATAATTATTTGGTGACTGCCTATCTGCAGACAAAGAATTACAGTATGGCACTGGAATCACTTGAGAAGATTAAATATAAGGATGAAAAGATTGAGGCAGCTTATCAAAAAGTGGCCTTCTATAGGGGACTCGAGTTATACAATAACCTGCGTTTTATAGAAGCGGTTGATATTTTCGACAGGTCTTTGGAATATGGAAAATATGATGCTGCTATCAAGGCCCGAACATATTACTGGCTTGGTGAAGCTGCATATCGTTCAGACGATATGGAGATGGCAAATATGTATTTTAATGAGTTTTTACAGGATCCTGTATCGTACAGATTGAAGGAGTATGCATTGGGACACTATAGCATGGCTTATGTGCATTTTGATAAGGAGGAGTACGATGTGGCAGAAAACTGGTTTACTACCTATGTTCGTTTGGAAAAGAATTCTGCTGCCCGGACAAAATCAGATGCATATAACAGACTTGGGGATTGCCGATTTGTTCAGGAGGACTACTGGCGTGCAATTGAGGAGTATAATGAATCAATCAAACTGGGTAAACTGGACAGGGATTATGCTTTGTTTCAGAAAGGATTTACCTATGGTATTCTGAACAGCTTAGAGCAGAAACTGGAGGTGATGAAGAAGATCATTACGGAAATGCCAACATCCCCATTTGTTGATGATGCACTTTTTGAAGCAGGGAGAACATATGTTGCCCTGGAAAACAGCAGTGAGGCTATACGTTCGTATGAAAGGATAGTGAGCGAGCATCCAAATAGCAGTTATCTTAGCAAGGCACTCAATCAGTTAGGTCTGATTCAGTTTAACAGTGCAAATTATGACGATGCCTTGGTATTCTACGCGAAAGTGGCAAAGAATTATCCCGGAACGACAGAAGCTGACAATGCATTGCAGAGCCTTGAGACCATCTACGTTAAAAAGAACAATGTTGATGCATACCTGGTATTTATAAATGAATTGGGAAGGGATATTTCTAATAAGCAGCAGGATTCATTGATGTATGTTGCTGCAGAAAGTGCCTATACCAATGGTGATTGTGTCTCAGCTGTAGAATCGCTGGATAAGTATCTTTCAAAGCATCCCAATGGAAATTACCTTTTGAATGCCCATTACTACAAGGCCGATTGTGATTTAAAACTGAACCGGAAAGATGATGCTGTTCTTTCACTGGAGTATATTATCTCTCAGCCAAGAAATATGTTCTCTGAGCCGGCCCTGGTTGCAGCCTCAGCTATTTACTATGATCAGGGGAAATACAGCAAGGCAGTTAACAATTACCTGCACTTATTGGAAGTGGCTGAAGAACAGTCGAATATATCCGACGCGATAGTGGGAGTGATGAGATGCTATTACAGGCTTGAGGAGTATTCCAATACCATTAAGTCCGCATCAGATGTGCTGAATATTGAAAAATTAAGGGCTGAAGTTAAGCGCGAAGCCTGGTTCAACATAGCGAAATCGTATTTTGCCATCAATAATATCGACATGGCTCTGGAATACTTCAGGAAGAATGCTGTTGAAGTTAATTCAATAGAAGGTGCAGAGTCGAAATATCGTGTAGCAGAAATATTGTATGACCGTGGTGAATACACAAATGCAGAAGAGGAGATATATGATTTCATCGAGAAGAATACCCCGCATCAGTATTGGATGGGTAAGGCTTTTCTCTTGCTATCAGATGTTTATATTTCAATGGATGATGAGTTTCAGGCTATTCATACCTTGAAAAGTATTATCGATTACTATAATATCTCCGATGATGGTATTGTAGATGAAGCAAAACGGAGACATGATAATCTGACAGATGAAGTTGATAATCAGATTCCTGATGATACAGAAAATGGAACTGATTCTCTTTAAAAAATAGTAAAATGAACACAATGAGATATTCCAGATATTTACTAATTCTACCGATCATTTTTATTGGACTGCTTCAGGTGGAAGCTCAGCAAGAAGAGGTTCGGGTGGTGAAACCATATAACCCAACATTATCAGGAGCTGAGAAGATCCAATTGCTTCCTGTTCTTGATGATGATGTAGATTATTCTATGCCTGCGTTTGAGTATTCTCTCTTTACAAAACGTCATGAAACGGGATTCCGGATAACTCCCATTAAACCGGCCCGAATGGTGAAATTGCCACTGGACAAGCTATATAAGAGTGAGCTTAAGTTGGGGGTGGGAAACTATCTTACTCCACTTGCCGAGTTGAGAATTAATCAGCTTAGATCCAGCAAAAGTTCATTTGGCGTGGGATTGAGACACCACTCCATGAATGGAAAAGTAAAATTAGCAAATGACGCTAAAGTTGATGCAGGCTTCAATGAGAATGACCTTTCAATATATGGGAAGCGTTATACAGGTACGCATATTTTTGAATACATGGCTGGTGGTAGCTATAATACTAATCTTTATTACGGTGTTGATACTGTATTCTCAGATTCCGTCAATATTGAAGATATGCAGCATAAGTATTACCAGGGATATGCAAGCCTTGGATTTAAAACAGCACGTCCGGATTTAATTCATACGGATTATAACGGAACCCTGGATTATTATTTTTTCTCCCGCGATTTAGACCAGATGGAGCATGCGGCTGATTTCAACATGAATATTGAGCATCCGTTTCGTGGATTCAACATTGGAGGTGATGTTGGTCTTCAATATCTTGGTCACCCTACAGACATAGCTACCCTCCTGAAAAATCAGTGGCAGATCAAGCTGAATCCCTATTTTGCGAAGAGCAGCGAAGAATGGATGTTCAGAGTTGGATTGAACACCTATACAGAGATCCGAAATGATGAACTTCAAACACCAAGGGTATATTTAAATGGTAAATTCTCATTCAACATTGTGAAAGAGGTGCTGGTGCCTTACTTTGGGGTAAATGGATATCAGGACTTGAATAATTATCGCGATCTGATCATGGAAAATCCATACTTTATTCCTCCATTTGAGATTGAACCAACAGATTATCATATGGTTGTTTATGCCGGTTTAAAAGGGAAGTTTACAGATAATCTGGCTTGGAATGTCAGGGGAACATATTCAATTGTTGAGAATCAGTACTTTTTTGTGACAGATACCCTCAATGAGCTTCACAATAACTTCTCTGTAATATATGATGATATGTCAGTGGCCAATGTTTATGCAGAACTAAATATCAGACCAACTAAATCATTGAAGTTTGTATTGAAGGGCAACTATTACAATTACCAGATGACCAGGGAGGAACACGCCTGGTACAAGCAGAATTTTGATGCAGGTCTGCAGGGAAGCTACAACATGGGTGATAAGATCCTGGTCGACGCCGGATTGTTTGTCATTGGCCCGCGCTATTATCCTTCATTAACTGCAGGAGGTGATCCAGGGAAGCTAAATACTACAATTGATCTGAATCTGGGTGCTGAATACAGGTATACAAAGCTTCTTAGTTTCTGGATGAAATTCAGCAATATGACTGCCCAACCTTATTACCAGTGGTATAACTATCCGTCTTATCGGTTTAGGGTGATGGCAGGGTTTACGTACGGATTGTAAAGTAAAAAGGTAAAAGTAAAAAGCGGGTAAAACCGTTTCACTTTTACCTTTTTGCTTCACTTTTTCCTTTTTACTTCACTTTTTCCTTTTTACTTTTCACTTTTTACTTTATTTTTGAGTATAACAATAATTAACTCCATGTACCTCAGAAAACTCACCTTTCGCGAAAATGAAGGAAAGAAAATCGAATGGCTTATCGACCATGTTGATCTGGGAAAGATCAATCTTATTGTAGGTCAGAATTCCAGTGGAAAAACAAGAACCCTGAATGCTTTAACTGATCTGGTAGATCTTCTGACAGGGAGTACATTTGTCCCGAAGACAAATGGAAGATACGAGGTATTGTTTATGAAGGATGAGAAGGATGTATTGCTTGAATGTGAATACGATGATGGAATTATCAAGAAAGAATGTCTGACATGGAAAGGTGAAAAAGTATTGGAGAGGGGAGAGGATGGAACGGGATGGATCATATACATGGGTGCCAAGGATAAGATTACTCTCAATTTTGGTATCTCTGTAAATCAACTGGCCTGTTTTGCGAAGCGGGATAAATTTCAGCATCCTTTTCTGGAACACATATATGAATGGGGCGTTGACATGAGGAGGTTCAATTTTAGCGGTAACATGGGAAAGAACAGCTACGCGTTAAAGAGTATCTATGGTGAGGATGAGATCAATTTCAGAGATACAAATGCCTCACTGGTACCCGTGCTATATACTGCAATGGATCAGCATGAAAACTTTCGGGAGACTATAATTTCAGACATGAATGAGATTGGATATCACCTGGAGGATCTGGGAATTGTTCAGTTTTCAGAGAGAAGTCATCAACCCGGACAGGATCGTTTTGCTGTATATACTACTGAGAAAGGACTCGAAAAAAAGGTGCTACAGCACGATATGTCACAGGGAATGTTTCGTGCATTTTCGGTGTTGGTTCGTTTTAATCGCTATGTTTTAAAAGAAAAAACTGCTTGTATAATTATTGATGATATTGGCGAAGGACTGGATTTTTCCCGGGCTAAATCATTGGTAAAATTATTGATTGAAAAAGCTGAGTCTTCTGGTGTTCAGCTTATTATGTCTACAAATGACTCATTCATCATGAATGAAGTTGATATCGAAAATTGGGCAGTTCTCCATCGAGACGGAAATAAGATTAGTTTATACAACTATGAAAATTCGAAGGAGATTTTCGAGGATTTCAAATTTACCGGCTTAAACAACTTCGACTTCTACGCCAGTGAATTTTTCAAGTCAGGATTCTCAGATAAGTCGGAATGAAGAGAATAGCCATTTTTGTTGAAGGACTTACGGAACAGATCCTTGTTCGGAGGATGCTGGAAACAGTGATGCGCAAAAAGCAAATTACGGTCCAGACTGTTAAAATTACAGGTGGACATAGTATCCGTATGTCATTCACAGTTATGCATGCTGCAAAAGTCGAAAGCAGGACGGCCTATTATGTATTAATTTACGATTGTGGAGGGGAGACCAACGTGAAGGGTTACTTGATGATGCAACGTAAAAAACTGGTCGCAAAAGGCTATACATGTATTCTCGGACTCAGGGATGTTTATCCAACTTTCTCGCATGAGGAGATCCCGAAACTCAAAAGAGGTTTGAATTATTATCTGTCGCAGAAGGGTGCTATTACCCGCATTCACCTGGCTGAAATGGAGACAGAAGCTTGGTTTTTAGGCGATTATACACATTTAAAAAAGATATCAGGCAAGTTGACCCCGGCTTTTATTGAGAAACGACTGGGATTCAATCCAAAAACTGAAAATATGGAAGGGAGAAATGCTCCGGCCCATGACTTGAAAATGGTTTATAAACTGGTGGATCGTGATTATACAAAGAAGAGGAATAAACTAAATAACATTGTTAGTAAGCTTGACTTCTATTTCATGACACGTACCCTTACAAAAAAAATGAGCAGCCTCGATGATTTTGTCCGGCAACTGGAGCTTTTTTTCGAATAAATCAGAGCTGGGAAATTTAATGGAAAAGCATCGTTTAAGACTTTTTTCCCGGGTCAGATGAGAGGTAAATCATAAGCTTGATCACGGAACGAAAAATCAGCTCTTTTTCCTACATGATACTGTTAATAACTTCGCTGATATTCAGTGCTTTTAATCAAGGTTTTTACACTTTTTTTGACTATTTTTGGGGGAACCAAAGAGAGAATAACTATTGAGTTATAGAGTGTTGATTTATAGAGGGTTGCAATTCAAGATCTCCGCATGTTTTTTGACGGATAATTCCCCTTCTGATATGGGGATGAAAAATTGTCGTTTTACCCTGAATTTTGAGAATAAAGATTGTTGATTTTTTAGTGGGTTCTTAACAAGGAAAATCCGCTGAAAAGTTTCATTATTGTATAATTAGAAGCGCAATTAAATTAAAAAATGGAAAATAAATCTGATAAGGTTTCCAAAGAGGTGAAAAGCGGTTATTCCGCAGATAGCATCCAGGTATTGGAGGGATTGGAAGCAGTAAGAAAGAGACCTGCCATGTATATTGGCGATATAAGTGAAAAAGGATTACATCACCTGGTGTATGAAGTAGTTGATAATTCTATTGATGAAGCACTGGTAGGATATTGTGACAATATTTGGGTTACCATCAATAAGGATGGTTCTCTGACTGTAGTTGATGATGGTAGAGGAATTCCTGTAGACATGCATGAGAAAGAGAAGCGATCTGCACTGGAGGTTGTTATGACCGTACTCCATGCCGGTGGTAAATTTGATAAAGATTCTTATAAAGTTTCCGGTGGACTCCATGGTGTGGGTGTATCATGTGTTAATGCACTTTCATCTTTGCTTAGAGCTGAAATACATAGAGATGGAAAAGTATATGAGCAGATATATGAGCGTGGTAAGCCGCAGGAGTCTGTAAAGGAGATTGGTAAAACCGATAAATCAGGGACAACAATCACATTTACTCCTGACAAAGACATATTTACAACCACCGAGTTTAAATACGAAATACTTGCCTCCAGATTAAGAGAGCTTGCTTTTCTTAACAAAGGTATACGACTCTATATCACTGATGAAAGAGAGTTTGAGGAGAATGGCAATGGCAATGGTAATGGAGATGTTTCTGCTGAACCTCATTACAGGTCAGACGAGTACTATTCTGAAGAGGGACTGAAAGAATTTGTTGAGTACCTTGATGCTGCAAGGGAGAAACTTATTGATGACATCATCTACATCGATACAGTAAAAAATGATGTTCCTGTTGAATTGGCACTTCAGTATAACACCTCTTTCTCAGAGAATGTGCATGCATATGTAAATAATATCAATACAATTGAAGGCGGTACGCACTTATCAGGTTTCAGAAGAGGTCTTACCAGAACCTTGAAATCCTATGCCGAGAAATCAGGTATGCTGGCAAAATTAAAATTTGATATCTCCGGAGATGACTTCAGAGAGGGTTTGACTGCAATTATCTCTGTAAAAGTTGCTGAACCTCAGTTTGAAGGACAGACAAAGACAAAACTTGGAAACTCTGAAATAATGGGTGTTGTCGATCAGGCAGTGAGTGGTGAATTGGCTAACTACCTGGAGGAACATCCCAAAGATGCCAGACAAATTGTTAGCAAAGTAATTCTTGCCGCTACGGCCAGACATGCTGCCAGAAAGGCGCGGGAACTGGTGCAAAGGAAGAATGTGCTTTCAGGAGCCGGTCTGCCGGGTAAACTTGCCGATTGTTCTGAAAAAGATCCTGCAAAGACAGAGATCTATCTCGTTGAGGGTGATTCTGCGGGCGGAACAGCCAAGCAAGGCAGGGACAGGGTTTTTCAGGCAATTATGCCATTGCGTGGTAAAATATTGAATGTGGAGAAGGCTATGGTTCATAAGATCTATGAGAACGAAGAGATCAAGAATATCTTCATAGCATTGGGTGTTAAAATGGGGACTGAAGAGGATAGCAAGCAGCTGAATCTGGAAGGATTGCGCTATCATAAGATCATCATCATGACGGATGCCGATGTCGATGGTTCACATATCGACACGCTTATCATGACTTTCTTCTTCCGCTACATGACAGAAATAGTTCAGAATGGATATTTATACATTGCTGCACCTCCATTATACCTGGTTAAAAAGGGGAAAACACAACGGTATTGCTGGACAGATGAAGAACGGGATGCCACTGTAGCTGAATTTAGCAAGACCAGTGATGCTGGTATTCATATTCAGCGATATAAGGGTCTTGGAGAGATGAATGCAGATCAGCTTTGGGAGACAACCATGAATCCGGCAAACAGGACATTGCGCCAGATTACAATAGATAGTGCAGCTGAAGCAGATAGGATTTTCTCAATGCTAATGGGCGATGAAGTTCCTCCTCGTCGGGAATTTATTGAGAAACACGCTAAATATGCAAATATTGATGCCTAACTGCCTATTTTAACATTATCGCATTATCGCATTATCGCATTGTTGCATTATCGCATTGTCACATTGTCACATTGTTCTCCAATGGAGAATGGGAATAAAGTAAAAATAACTTACTATGGCTGACAATCACGAAAAGAGACCAGTTGAACTGAGAAGCGAAGAGGTTAATGATATCCTTGGTCGCATTCCCGGTTGGCTTACAAGGAATGGTATCATGCTGTTTTTCTTAATAGTGATAATGATCTTTCTGGGATCATGGATGTATCGTTTTCCGGATGTTAAAAATGCTACTATAATTGTTACCTCAATTCAACCGCCGGCAGATGTTAAAGCAAGATCTGATGGTAAAATTGATGAATTGTTTGTTGAGGATAATGAGTATGTGAAGGAGGGAAAAGTGTTGGCTGTTATTGAGAACTCAGCTAGTTTTGAAGATGTAATTACCCTACGGGATGAATTGAAGAAGATTGATCTATTGGCTTCAATGAAACTGAGTCAGAACCTGTCTTTAAATGGAAAATCAGTTTTGGGTCCTGTTCAGTCACCATATGCTTCATTTTATAAGAATTACAGAGATTATGCAGCCTTTCTGGAGCTTGATTATCACAATAGAAAAATTGAATTGCAACGAAAAGAGATGCAGCAATTTCATGATTATTCCACAAATCTGAATATCCGCAGTCAAATTCTTCAGGAAGAATATCTTCTGTCTAAAAAACAGTTTGGACGTGATTCACTTCTGTTTTTGGAAAATGTTGTTTCAGAATCAAATTTTGAGACTACTAAATCTGAAATGCTGAGCAAACGAAACTCCTGGCAGGAGATTGTAAGTCTTAAAGCTGAGAATGAAATAAGTATAGCCAGGATTGAAGAACAGATTCTGGAGATGGAGTTGAAGCAGCAGGAGCAGGATACCGAATTTGCAAATTCACTTGAGGAGTCTCTTAATAAACTCATAGCATCCATTGCAAGTTGGGAAAAGAGTTATTTAATCATCGCTCCGGTTTCAGGGGATGTAACTTTCAACAAATTCTGGAGTGAAAATCAGAATGTACAGAGTGGAGAGAAGGTGATGACCATTATTCCGGAAGAGGCAGGGAGCCTGATTGGAAAGATAAAGCTGCCACTTCGTGGAGCCGGCGAAGTAAAAAAGGGACAACAAGTAAATATAAGATTCGAAAATTACCCCTACCTTGAATATGGAATGGTGAAGGGAATTATCAGCAATGTCTCGATGGTACCTGAAGATGAGTATTATACCCTTGAGGTTGATTTACCGGAAGGGCTAACAACATACTATGGAATCGAGATTGGTTTTAATCAGAATATGAAGGGAGATGCTGAGATTTTAACCGATAGGATGAGACTGCTACAGCGGATCTTTAACCCGGTAAAAAATGCAATCTCACGACAGAAAGCTATGTAATAATATGTTCTATTCTACGTTGCTTTAATAGAAATGCTGATTAAAATAAAAACCCTGTGTAAATATCCCTTGTGGGAAACAAATAACTAACTACTCCGTGAAAAAAATTCTTATTCTGACCCTGACAGGCATTCTTCTGGCCGCAAGCATATTTCTGTTGGTAAAATATGTTCCTTTCGGGAAAATCAACTCAGGGGAGTTCGAAATTTCAACTGTAGAAATGGGATCTGTGATCTCAACACGTAAGGCTGAAGGTACAGTTGAGCCCGAAAGTGAAGTACTGATTCTTAGTCCGGCCTCCAGTATAATTAAGAAAATTGTAAGGGATGTGGGAAGCAAGGTCAATTCAGGTGAGGCTATAATTATACTTGATCCTTCACCTGTTCAGGAGCAGATTGAGAAGATCAATGACCAATTGGAAGTGAAAAGAAACTCCCTGAGGAAAAACCAGTTAAATGCCAGAAGCATCAGAGTTGATCTGGCATATAATGTTGAGGTTAAGAAATTAAAGATCGCCTCACTGAAATCTGAATTGGCAGACCAGGAGCAGTTATTGGATGTTGGAGGGATTTCTACTGCAAAAATAGATAAGACGAGACAGGAACTTACACTTGCTGAAAAAGATTTACAAACCATAAATACAAGAAACGGTATCAGATTACAGCAGTTGGAGACTGATGAACTGGGATTGAAGTTGCAGATTGAGATACAAGAGAAGGAGTTGTTGACGCAGGAAATGTTACTGGAAAAGATGATTATTCGCGCTCCTTCTGCGGGTATTATTCTTTTCTTGGATGGTAAGCAGGGTGAGAAGATTAATAGGGATAAGATGCTGATAACCATGTCGAACCTTTCAAACTTTAAAATTCTGGCTGTCACTGATGAAGATAATTCAGAACTTATTCGTACCGGTGTGTCTGTGATTGTTGACCTCGATGGTGAAGAGCTGGAAGGACAGGTAGGAACTGTTAATCCTGTGATAAAAAATAAAAATGTTGAATTTGATGTCTATATGTCTGAGAGTAATCATTGGAAACTAAGACCAAATCTGACGGTGCACTTAAGGATTGTTATGAATAGAGTTGATAGTGTTCAGAGAGTTAAATTAGGACCTTCATTACACCGTTCTTCAAGTTTTGATATTTATAAAGTTGAAGGTGATGTTGCTACCTTGCAAAATATTTCCACAGGCCTGCAAGGTGATATCTATATTGAGATCATAAGCGGAGCCGTGCCAGGTGATCAATTGATAATTTCCGATGTTACGCTCTTTAGAAACAAAGATCAAGTGGTAATCTATTAATGAGAAAGTTATCAATGAGATCATTCCGAAAAATTATAACAGCTATAATAATTCTATTTTCCAGTTTACATTTACATGCACTGGGGGATACAATCGTTGACCTAAGTCTGCAAAATGTAATTAATCTGGCAATTACGGAGTCATCTGCCATCAGGTATGCCCAGAACAGGTACATCAATTATTATTGGAGATATAAGAACTACCAGGCCAGATTCCGTCCACAGCTTGTGCTGACAGGTGATTTACCAAATTTTCAGAATAGCCAGACACCAGTTGTGCAACCGGATGGAAGTATTGAGTTTCACAAAGTAACCCGACTTCAAACTTCTGCTAACCTTGCCCTTAACCAGAATATATCAAGAACCGGAGCATCAATCTATGCAGCATCTTCCATATATGGTGTAAATGATATGCTGGCGGGTACAAAGGAATTCTCAGGAAGTCCAATATATATTGGAATTAATCAGCCGATTTTCGCTTATAACTGGATGAAATGGTATAAGAAGACCGAGCCACTGGTTTATGAATCATCGAAGAGAGATTACCTGGAGACTGTTGAGGAGATTGCCTTGCGGGCTACCTCTTACTTTTTTAATTACCTCAGGATACAGACCAATTTCAGTCTGGCTCAAAGCAACCTGAAAAACAGTCAGGATAATTTGAATATAGCAGAGGTTCGCAAAGGATTGGGTACCATTTCTGAAAATGATTTTTCCAGGATCAGGCTTTCAGTTCTAAATGCCAAAAAAGCATTGAGCAAAGCGGATATGGACTTAAAGAATGCCGATTTTCAACTAAAATCTTACGTGAATTTGGATCAGGAGATAACGATTGTCTTAAGCATTCCTCTTGAAATGACACTCTTTCGTATAGATCCTCAGAAGGCGCTGTATGAAGCAAAGGAGAACAAAGATGATGTAATTAATTTTCAGCGTCGCCTTATTGATGCTGACAGGAGTTTGGAGAAGGCAAAAAGAGAGAATAGCCTAAATGCCAATTTAAAGGGTTCTTTTGGATTGTCTAATTCTTCTGATGTATTTGGTGGTGTATATAAGCAACCTGAGCAGCAGCAATACCTTAAACTATCTATGAGTATTCCTCTGCTTGACTGGGGACGATCTTCTTCACAGGTTAAACTGGCTGAATCAGAAAGATCACTCGTATTGTTTGATGTTGAGAGAGAAAAAAAGGATTTTGAAAGATCTGTCATCGTACAGGTGGAGAAGTTTAATTTGCTGAAGGATCAGCTTGAAACAGCAAAAGAGGCCGATAAAGTTGCGGAAAATGGTTATCTGATCGCTCTTAAAAAGTTTCAAAACGGAGAAATAAGCATCACTGATCTTAATATATCACTTAGTGAACGTGAGAAGGGAAAACGTGACTATATAAGGTCTATTGAAGATTACTGGGAATCGTATTACTATATCCGAATCCTGACCTTGTATGATTTTGAGTTTGAGAAGAAGATTTTCTATGACAATCCGATGTTGGAAGGAGAGCCGATACTATAGAATAAAAACCTGAGCAAATTTTGATCAGGCTTTTATAATTTTGCAGAGTTTTAACTTCGTTGAGCTCGTAAACTCGGTTCGGGCAGGCACTACTTAATATACTGATTGATAATAGATTCGTATAGCTCTTGCTTTCCGCTCCTTATCTGTGGTTCACCCTCAGCTATTGCAATTTTTCTTAGATCTTCCAGGCTTAGTTCACCATTCTCAAATCTTGCTCCATTGCCACTGTCAAAAGAAGAATATCTCTCTTTTCTCATGGCGAGATAAGGTGAAAGCTCAACAACATTCACAGCAATTTCGAGTGCTCTGGCAAATGTATCCATACCTGCAATATGAGCAATAAACAGATCCTCAAGGTCAGTTGAGTTGCGGCGGGTCTTTGCGTCGAAATTGATACCTCCCGTCTTGAATCCACCAACATCCAGGATCACCAACATGGATTCTACCAACTCATATAGGTTAATTGGAAACTGGTCTGTATCCCAACCATTCTGATAATCACCACGGTTGGCGTCAATGCTTCCAAACATCCCATTGTCTGCAGCTACCTGTAACTCATGTTGGAAAGTATGTCCGGCAAGAGTGGCGTGGTTTACCTCAATGTTAAGTTTAAAGTCCTTATCAAGATCATAGTTTTTCAGGAAACCTATTACTGTGGCAGTATCATAATCGTATTGATGCTTTGTTGGCTCCATCGGTTTTGGCTCTATGAGGAATGGACCCTTAAATCCATTTTTTCTTGCATAGTCTTTTGCCATATGGAGAAACTTGGCCAAATGATCCAGTTCTCTTCTCATATCGGTATTCAGAAGCGACATATATCCTTCCCGTCCACCCCAGAATACATAGTTTTCGCCACCCAGAGCAATAGTTGCATCCAGGGCATTTTTAACTTGTGTTCCGGCATAAGCCAGGGCTTTGAAATCGGGATTTGTTGCTGCCCCATTCATATACCTTGGATTGGAAAAGACATTTGCAGTTCCCCATAATAATTTTACACCTGATGCATCCTGCTTTGCTTTGGCATAATCGACCATGGTTTGAACATGATGCTCATACTCTGCAATTGAATTTCCCTCATCAATCATATCAATGTCGTGGAAACAATAGTGTGGAGCTCCAATTTTAGTGATAAACTCAAAGGCAGCATCCATCTTCATCTTTCCCTTTGTAATGGCATCTGTTCCATTATCCCACTCAAATTGCTTAGTACCTGGTCCAAAAGGATCGCCTCCGGTGCCACAGAAAGTATGCCAATAGGCAATGGCAAACCTGAGATATTCCTTCATTGATTTGCCTGCAATCATTTTGTTTTCATCGTAGAATTTAAATGCCATTGGATTGTCTGAATCACGGCCTTCAAATGCTATTTTTCCAATCCCTTTGAAATACTCTTTATTTCCTGTAACTACCTGCATAACTATTTTATTTAAACTATTACTTAATTTTGCTTGTTAAAATATTATTCCATTGCTCATAGGCACTCTGGTAAAAATCTTTGTCTCCTTGTTCGGGTTCAATAACAAAGATCTTTTTCAGCGTTTCAAATGCATCCTCGAAGGAATTGTAAGCACCTGATCCAATACCCGCACCCTTGGCAGCTCCTTCTGAACCATCTGTATTATATAATTCTATTGTAGCACCTGTTAAAGTAGCAAGCGTTTCCCTAAATACAGGACTTAAGAACATGTTTGCATTTCCGGCTCGTATAACCGACGCATTAATTCCTGTTTGCTTCATGATCTGCATGCCGTAATTAAATGCGTATACTATACCCTCTTGGGCAGCACGTGCAAGATGAGCCTCTGTATGTATATTGAAGTTTAAATTGTGCATTGAAGCGCCAATCTCTTTGTTGTTAAGCATCCTTTCTGCACCATTTCCAAAAGGCAGCATAATTAGTCCCTCAGACCCGGGATCGACATGTATAGCCATTTCATTCAAGGCAGGATAATTAGCTTCTCTGGATGAGAAATTTTGTTTTATCCATGAATACTGAATCCCTGTTCCGTTTATGCAGAGAAGCACTCCCAATCTGATTAATTCAGGACTATGGTTCACATGGGCAAAGGTGTTTACCCGACTTTCAGGATCATATTTTACTTCATCACTTACTCCATATACAACTCCTGATGTACCTGCTGTAGCAGCAATCTCTCCCGGTTTAAGAACATTTAATGAAAATGCATTATTTGGCTGATCTCCGGCCCGGTAGGAAATAGGTGTACCTTTTAGAAGTCCCAATTCTTCGGCAACAGATGCGCTTAAGCGTCCCTGCTCAGAAAATGTGGGTACGATTTCAGGTAAAAAGCTTTCGGGAATTCCATAGTGATCCAGAAGAAAAGATGCCAGGCTGTTTTCGTTAAAATCCCAAAAGATGCCTTCCGATAATCCTGAAATAGTCGTATTTACCTCACCGGTCATTCTCATTGCGATATAGTCGCCAGGAAGCATGATTTTATAAGTCTTTTCAAAAATTTCCGGTTCATTGTCAATTACCCATTTTAACTTTGAAGCCGTAAAATTTCCTGGTGAATTAAGCAGATGTGTCAGGCAACGATCTTTGCCAAGTTGCTGAAGTGCTATTTCACCAACATCAACAGCACGGCTGTCACACCAAATGATAGAGGATCTTAGTATTTCAAGGTTCTTATCAACCAATACCAGTCCATGCATCTGGTAAGATATACCTATCGCTTTAATATTTGCGGAATCTATTTCAGCAGATTGAAGAACTTCATTGGTAGAAAGCTTCAGGTTTGACCACCATGTTTCAGGATCCTGCTCAGCCCATCCCGACTGCTTAGCGGTAATTTTCATCTCCTTCTTTGGATTGAAGGCTGATGCTATACATTCACCCGTGTCAGTGTTGATAATACTTGCTTTTACTGAAGAACTTCCAAGGTCATATCCCAGTAGATACATGGATCTTTAATATTTAAAAATTATAATTCAGAATATCTGTCCTGTTAAGCTCATACTTCTTCTTGTTAAACTTGTAGAAGCGGGCCGGCTTATGTGCAACGCCATTCTGTTTTTCATCCAGAGGCTCAATATAAGCTGCTTTCAATAGTTTCTTTCTGAAATTTCTATTGTCCAGCTCATGTCCCAGAATGGCTTCATATAAGATCTGAGTCTCTCGCAGAGTAAACTTCCGGGGGAGAAGTTCAAAACAGATTGGCTCATGCCTGATCGCCATCTGCAGGCTCTTTATGCCTTCTTTAATAATTTCCTCATGATCAAATGCAAGATCCGGTAGATTTGCTACATCATGCCATGAAGCATTGTTCTTTACTACATTCTTCACTTTACTCTTACCAATTTTAATAAGGGAGTAATAGGCCGTAGTAACTACACGGCTTATGGTAACGCCACTGGTATCTTCTAACCACCTAATATCATCAGGATCGGAGATTCGATCGGGTGTGCCAAATACAGAAAATTGCTTTAGAAAAATATTACTTAATCCGGTTAGTTCCAGTAAAACTCTCTCAGCTGCACCATAGAGGTCTTCCATCCTAATTATAAGGTCCCCGGGCAACTTATGCTTCCGGGGTATATGCTTTGCATGATTGTCTGCTACTTTTTCAACAAGCAGGACTTTTAGTGAATTCCCATCAAATCCAAATACGACGCAATCAACCGAGAGATGAGGGTTAAAAGAAGTTAAGGGTTCTTTCATAAAACAAAAGTAAAAAAACTAATTGTAAAACTAGCAATCTCAGCGTAAAAAATACGCTAACTATTTTTTAGCCTGAAAAAAATGATAAAATTCTACTTATTCACCTTTAGGTAAGGTGAGTATGAATGTTGTTCCTCTTCCCGGATTACTGCTCACTTCGATAGTCCCATTATTCTTTAACATGAAATCGTGACAAATAATTAATCCCAGACCAGTTCCTGTTTCTCCTTCTGTACCTGCAGTACTGCTTACTTTGTCTAATTGAAACAGAGTGTTTGTTTTTTCTGTCGGCATGCCTATTCCGGTATCTTGAATTTCAATAATCACGGTGTTTTTCTTCATTATGCTTTTAAATGAAATACTTCCTCCCTGACTTGTGTATTTTATGGCATTACTTGTAATGTTCCGAATGACCGTAGTGAACATATTCTTGTCTGCGACTACCATTGCCTGTTCGGTAATGCTATCAACAAATTTAATTTCCTTGTTTTGTGCATGTAATTGTTGTAGTTCAATAATCTCATTCACAAGCGGTTTAATGCGGATACTTTCCGGATCAATATGAATCATATCGGTCTGTGAACGTGCCCATTCAAGAAGATTCTCCAATAGCTGGTAGGCTGAGTTAGAAGAAAGATTAATCATTTCCAGGAACTCATTGAGTTTCTCTCTGTTTATATTTTTATAATTTTCTTGTAAAAGGTTTGTAAAACCCATGATCGAGTGGAAGGGATTCTTCAGGTCGTGAGCAATGATTGAAAATAGCCTGTCTTTTGTAGCATTGAGGGTTTGAAGCTCCATCGTTCTGGCTTCAATTTCAGTTTTCTGTTTTTTAATTTGCTCCTCAGCTTTTTTTAACTCGGTTATGTCAGAATCGATGAGAACAAGATTAGTAATCTCCTTATCCTTCTTAATAGGTGAAATGTTTGTCTGATACCATACTTCTTCTCCTTTGGAGTTAATAGATTTTGAATTATAAGTGAAAGGTTTTCCGGTGATATATATCTGATTCAAAAATGATGCGATGCTTGAATTTGATGAATTATCTCTCAGATTGACACCATGTTCATTAATAAAATCATCATATTTTTGACCGTATTTATCTTCAAACCCCTGGTTTACCCAAATGAAGTTGGCATTTCCGTCCATGATTACAACCACATTTTCAGTTTCGCTGGCTACCATCGACAGTCTTTCCAATTGATCATTTACTTCGCTTAGGTTAGTTGTCTGGATTTTCATCTCCTCTGCCATCTGGTGAATCTCAGCTTGCCCCTCTTTCAGCAGAATATTTGTCTCTTTGAGATTTTCAGCTTGTATCTTTAGTTCCTCCTTTGAATATTCCTTTTTTAACTGTGGTGAGGGAATCTGACGTTTAAGTCTTGTGTACTTAACAATGAGAAATATTAGCAAGGCTGATACGATGAACAGGACCGCAAGCAATAGTATGATTATGAGTTGTGTACCAGACATTGCAATCGCTGTTAGTGTAAAAATTGTGTGAAGATTATGTAATTCATATTATACAATTCAGACGGAGAGAAACTTGATGATGAATGCATCAATTCTCTAATCTCGGTTACTATTTGCTATGCGAATATAGCTAATATAATTTTGCAGAGTTTGCTTGCAGGAACTAGATTGGGAATTCTATAAAAGTATTAGCATTATTTTATTAGCATCTCCGGCAACCACAGGCTTAATTGTGGTATATAAGTGACCAATAGCAATACAATAATCATAATAATGAACATGGGCAACAGAGGTTTTACTACCTGTTCTATTCTGATGTTTGCGACGCTACACCCAATAAAAAGAACTGAACCAACGGGAGGAGTACATAATCCCACACTTAAGTTAAGTACCATGATAATACCAAAATGTACCGGATCCATTCCAAGTTGTGTAGTAACAATAGGAAGGAAAATCGGTGTGAAGATCAATACTGCCGGAGTCATATCCATGAATATCCCGACAAAGAGTAGTATAAAGTTGATAAGCAGAAGAATAACAAAAGGATTGTCGCTGATATTTAGCAATCCATTGCTGACATTCTGCGGAATATTTTCATATGACATAATCCACGAAAGACCTATACTGGTGGCTACCAGTAACATTACAATGGCTGTTGTACGAACAGATCTCAGAATAATGGACGGTAGATCCTTGAATTTCATTTGCTTATATAGCAGTGCGAGGATTAGGGCATAGAGGACAGCAATTGCTGAAGCTTCTGTTGCTGTAAAATAGCCTGCAACAATTCCACCAATAACTATAACAAGCATGAGTAATGAAGGAATGGCATCCACAAATTTCATAATTCCAAATTTTGCTTCTTCCCAATGCTTCACTGTTTTATATATCCAAAACCCTGTAGCCAATGCAATGAGCAGATAGAGAACCGATTTGAATAATCCGTTTGAAGAGCCGTCATGCAGGTATTTCATTCCAATTCCAGCGGATATGATGGCCATGGTAACGATGGCAATTTTACCCAGCGTTTTCATCATGGCTTTCAGTCCTTTGTTTTTATAAATAAGCATTGACATGGCCACGATCATGATTCCAACTCCTGTTAATATCCCAGGTATATAACCTGCAAGAAACAGTGCTGTAATTGAAGCTCCGCCACTCGCAAGAGAATAGACAATCAGAATATTACTTGGAGGTATAGAAAGACCTGTTGTTGCTGAAGTGATATTCACCGCAGCGCTGAAGTTTTCATCATATCCTTCTTTCTTCATTTCTGGTCCCATGATACTTCCAATGGCTGATGTAGCTGCTGCAGCACTTCCTGATATAGCACCAAAAAGCATATTTGCAATAACATTCACAAATGCGAGTCCTCCGGGTAGTTTACCTACCAGGGCACGGGCGAAATTAATCAGTCGCATAGCTATCCCGCCACTGTTCATTATATTTCCTGCCAGGACAAAAAATGGGATGGCCAGCAGTGCAAAGCTATCTAAGCCGGTAGCCATTCTATGGGCAAAGGTCGTATATGCCGGAAGCATATCAATTGACACCAACATTGTTACTATACCTGCTACCCCAATACTAAATGCAATGGGTACTCCAAGTATCAGCAATAGGACAAAAACGATTACCAGAATCAATACTTCCATGCTAGGCCTTTTTTTGAATAAGTTGAACAATGTGATAAACAGAATAGTAGGAGATGATTAAGCCACTTAATGGTAGCACGACATACACATATCCAAGTGGTAGTTGCAGTGCTGCTGACTTAACATCAAGAATAAACCGGGTATAGACCAGCCATACACCACCAACTACCATTACCAATAACGCAAACAAAAGAATGATAATCTCAATGCTAATCATGAGCTTCTTCTGTCTTTCAGGAGGAGATTTTCTTAACAATAGATCAATGGCAAGATGCTCTTTCCTTCCTGCAACATAGGCTGCTCCCAGCAGACTTACCCAAATCAAAAGGTAGCCCGCGAGCTCATCAGTAAATGAACTGGGAGAGTTTAAAATATATCTGCTGGCTACCTGCCAAAGTACATCCAATACCAGGATTGACATGAGGGCAACAAGCATTACTTCAAGAGACTTATTAAATTTTTCGTGAAACCTCATAGTTGCTTTATTCTTTGTTTGCTTTAATTCTTTGGATTAAACTGTAGACCTTAGGTGAGTCTTTGTACATATCTGGAATATGAACCACGCGGGCTGCAAATGGTTTTTTGTCAGGATAAATGATTGTTACACCTGCCTCCTCCACTACTTTCAGGGACTCTTTTTCTGATTCGGCCCAGAGTTTACGTTGAACAACAACAGATTCATCTATTGCTTGCTGCAGCCAATTCTTTTCTTGCTCCGACAATCCCTTCCAGATTTTTAAACTGATGATCAAAACATCAGGAACCATAGTGTGTTCATTAAGACTGTAATACTTGCAAACTTCATAGTGGTGACTGGTGTAAAAACTTGGAGGATTGTTTTCTGCTCCATCTACCACCCCACTTTGAAGTGCAGTATAAAGTTCACCCCATGAGATAGGAGTAGGGGACCCTCCCTGGGCCTTTACATTTTCCATGGCAGTATTACTTTTCATTACTCGGATTTTCAAACCTGCCAGATCGTCGGGATGATTAATTGGAGTGTTGATGGTATAAAAACTTCTTGCCCCTGCATCATAAAAGCACAATCCACGAATCCAATATGGTTCGGTACTTCTCAAAAGTTCTTTTCCAATTTCTCCATCCAGTACACTAAAAGAATGCTCTTTTGATCTGAAAATATATGGAAGGCCAAGTGCCTTATACTCTTCTGTAAAACTTTCCATTACAGCAGCAGATACTTTTGTAATTGCCAGACTGCCAATTTGCAATAATTCCACACATTGTTGCTCAGAGCCTAACTGTCCGGATGGATATATCTCAATCTTTAACTTTCCTTCTGAAATCTCATCACAGCGATCTGCCATAAATACCATAGCTTTACTTACCGGGTGTGTTGGATCCAGTCCATGTGCCAGCTTCAGAACTTTCTCATTAGAGGAGTTTTGACAGGCTGAGAATGAGATAAGAATGGGAAGAATAATGAGGAAGGCAATATATCCTGGCCTGTTTTTCTTTTGAAAAGGGCTTGTAAATGAATCTTTTATCGATATCATAAATTGTAATTAAGTGTTCTTGCTGTTACTTGTTAAATCGCTCTTTATATGCCCATAATCCAATAGCAGGATTGGAAATGTAGAATATCTCCTCTCCATCCGGCATTGTATTGTAACCATCCTTCAAAATGTCAGGATTGTATTTTGTCATCATCTTATCAAGATCAGCATAGTTGAAATTCACTGATTCGATTTCTTGCTTTGTTAGTTTTCCGGGGCAGTAGGTAATAGAAAATCTGTCTTCTGAACTACCGTGAATCAGGTGAGCCGCAGCACTCAGGTTGTCTTCCAGATCACTGTTCTCTTTTAGAAATTGTAATGTTTTCGGTGTCCCCCGATAACCGTATTTTCTGATCAATCTGTCAATTTCTTTGTCCTCTCCAAATTCCTTTAATGCAGGTGCCATAACTATTAATTCTCCACCATCCGCCATTGCCATTCGGGTTCGGTAAATACTTTTATTTCCAAGCCAGGTGCTTTTGAATTCTGAAGGATCGAGGTAGACAACCGCTTTTTTTATGGGCTTTTCCATCATTGTGAAATTCACCTTTAGTGACAGTTCAGCTGCTTTTGTAAAAACAGAATAATCATCTCCGATAAATAGTCCTCGCGTAACCAACTTACCTGATTCACTATCACGACTTACAACAGTGTGTACATAGACAATGGGTAGATCGGATGTAAATTTTTCTGAAGCATAATTCAGAAGTTGGCGAACAGGATTGTCGGCTCTTCCCATTACATTTTCCATTCCGTAAACAGCACCTACAAAATGGCTTTTATTAATTCCCTCTGCACCACCAGTTCCTACTAAAATATTTTTATTGTAGTTGGCCATTCCGATAACTTCATGAGGCACAACTTGTCCGATGGAAAGGATCAGGTCATGACCACCTTCCCATATAAGTCTGTTAACCTGGGCCGGCCATTCATAATCGAGTGCACCGTTTGTCAGTTCTGATACAACTTTCCCTGGTACTTTCCCAATAGTCACTACATCGTTTCTCCAGTCATGAACTCTGATAAGTTTATGTGGAATACCTGGAAACATGGTATCTATCTCTTCGCTTGTCATCCCAGCGTGGGTGCCTAATGCGGGTAAAATATCACTTACTTTTTCTTTGTAGTATTGATATGAATAACTCGCTAACTCACCAGCTCTGGAATGGTATCGTGTAAAATCTGGCGGAATAAGCAATACTTTATTTCTTACTCCCAATTTTTGAAGTGCAATATTTAAGCCCTCCTGAAGCTCTTCAGACTTAATTATATCATTTTCTCCACCTCTTTCAAAATATATCATAACTTGTTTTGTTAGCCATATTTTCTGCGCAATCGATTGTAAAAATCAGACCACTAAATCTCAAAAATACCATTTTTTATTATTCTATCTCTCCCGATAGTTATCGGGATCTTTTATCTCTTCACCCTCGCATTCCCATGCCAGATACTCCAAACCATTTCCTCATCAGCCGGTTGAGCATAATCGGTAAGGAAAGTTGTAGCCAAGGCGCCTGTAGCCCAGCCAAACTGAGTCCATTTTTCGGTCTCCCAATTTTTTAGAATACCATATAAGAGTCCGCCAACAAATCCATCTCCTCCTCCAATGCGGTCCAATACTGCAATCGGACGTGGTTTGATCACTTGCCATTCTTCCCCGGCAAGCATGATAGCTCCCCATAAGTGTTCGTTGGTATTTATTACTTCGCGCAGTGTTGTGGCAAATACAGATGCATTGGGAAATTTCTCCTTCACCCTTTGAATCATTTCCTTGAAACCTGCAATCTCCGCTTCAATATCTTTACCTCCGGCATCGGGTCCTTTTATACCCAGACATAGTTGAAAGTCCTCTTCATTGCCGATGAGGATATCTGAAGCAGATGCTATTTCAGTAAATATTTCTCTTAGTTCTTGTTCTCTTCCTTTCCAGAAACTTGCCCTGTAGTTCAGGTCAAAAGAAATTCGTGTACCATGCTTTTTTGCAGCCCTTGCAATTTCCAGACAAAAAGCGGAAGTTTCCTGAGACAGCGCCCCAATCAGACCGGAGAGATGCACAATTTGAACACCCTCTTCAGCAAAAATTCGATCAAGATCAAAGTCCTTAACATTGAGTGTTTGTCCTACTTCACCAGCCCGGTCATTAAGTACCCTGGGACCTCGTGAGCCAAAGCCACTGTCAGCAATATTTATCTGGTGACGATATCCCCATGGGTTCCCTTGTTCGATTTCGGGCCCTTCGTAATCCATGTGTCGTGTTTTCAGGTTGCTTTTGATAAACTGAGCAATGGGACTGTCCTTAACAAAGGTGGTGAGGACTTTGACCGGCAAGCCCAGATAGGATGAGATGCTTGCCACATTTGTTTCAGCACTGGAAGCAGTCATTTTAAAAGTGTCACTCACATGAACGGGTTGACCGTTAACAGGTGTCATTCTTATTCCCATGCTGCTTGGAACCAATAGGGCGTATTTGCAGTTTTCTTTTAATTGCAGACTCATGATTTTTTATTTATTCTTTTTATAATACTCAATATTTTCTTTTACAATTATACAACATATTTTAATTGACCGTGTGCGTTAACGGTTTTTTTTTGAATTATTGTAATTACGCAAATATAAATGGGAGATTTTAGCTTTTAAATTGCTTGTATGCTTACTCTACAAAACCTAAATGTACTTTATTCATCATTACACTCAATGAATCAACCTGAGGAGCATAGTCTGCTTCAGATGAGATATTTATATTTTCATCCGGATCGTTGAGATGGTCATATAGCATATTCGCTACAATGGTACAATCCTTTAAAGATTGCATGAACTCTGTATATATTAAATGGTCTGTAACAATTGAATTTCCAAGTACATATCTTGGATATACAGGATCATCCCATTTTAGATCAGGATTTTCGATTAGTGGGACTATACTTTTTCCGTCGACATGTTCTGGAATCTCAAGTCCTGCAAGTTCAGTGAAAGTAGGGTAGAGGTCAACAAATTCCACTAAGCCTTCAGCGTTTTTTCCATTTGTTTTTCCGGGAACTTTAATAATAAGTGGCACATGGAGTGAGGTGTTATAGTTACTGTGCTTACACCATAGTCCGTGCTCCCCCAGGTTCCAGCCATGGTCACCAAAAACGGCCACGATGGTATTGTCATCGAGCTCAAGTCTTTCCAGCTCAGCCATTACTTGTCCAATCAGTGCATCTGTATAACTCACACAAGCATAATAACCGTGTCTGAGCTCACGTACTTTTTCATCGCTAAGAGCACCTTCGGCTGGAATATCTGAATAGTTTCTTAACTCACCAAAGTTGTGGATTGATTGTTCGGGAGCACTTTCCGATTTCTCAGGATTCTCAGCCAGCAATATTTCATTCCTGTCGTACATATCCCAATATTTCGAAGGAGCATTAAAAGGAAGATGAGGCTTTACAAAGCCTACCCAAAACATGAATGGCTGATCCTGCTCCTTTAGTTTTCTAAGTTTCCTGACTGCTGCATTGGCCGTTTTACCATCTATATACGCAGAATCCGGTAAATTTTCAGCTATTTCATATGATGGTCTGTAATCAGCATTCTCACTAAAATTCTTTATAAAATCCTCTGTGACATAGTCTCTCCATGAATCTTTGAATGAAGGAGGCGCTTTCCATATGGGCTCACTCCAGCTATCCTCACTATCATCTTCATGATGGAAAATTTTACCATAGGATACAGTATAATAACCATTGTTTTTAAAATGCATTGGCATAGACAGGTGTCCGGGTGCGTCCTCATCTGCCCGGGTAGAATATCCCAGGAAACGAGTGGGTGAAGGGCGTAAGCCTGTAAGTAAA
The DNA here is from genome assembly GCA_030589895.1 of Bacteroidales bacterium. Classification (GTDB taxonomy): domain Bacteria; phylum Bacteroidota; class Bacteroidia; order Bacteroidales; genus JAUUZQ01. The sequence goes on along the minus strand of JAUUZQ010000016.1, from coordinate 18,174 downwards.
CTAGCCCTGGAAGCACCACATACCGGGACATTACAATAGGCCTTATCAAATTGCACACCCTGGGAAGCGAGCTTGTCAATATTGGGAGAATGAATCTGATCGGCGCCATAGCAAGCTAATTCAGGCCTGAGGTCATCAATGAAGAATATCAGGAAATTAGGCTGACTGGCTTCTTCTTTTTCTTTTTTAGCTGACTGATCACAGCTATTGGCAACAAATAATAAGGGTACTAAGCTTAATACTAATGTTTTCATGGAACGATGGTTTTATTTATGTTTTAAAGTTAATATTGATTTTCATTCTATGTTTGGAATACTGAAATATTCTTAATCCAGAAATTAGTACTCAAGGATGAAGAAATTTTAGAGAAAAAGAGGACTTGAAAAAGCAACTCCGAGGAGTGACATATCTATAAAAAGGATAGCTCTATCTGCAAGTATAGAAATTGTCGTTAATCACATATAAAAAACCATACAGCCACATAAATTATACATTTATCAAAAAATAATCATTAATATATTTTGATGTTTCTTCAAAAAGACATAATTTTATTAAAACTCATATTGATGCGTTATCTACTATATATAATACTAATTTTCTTTTCCTCTATTTCAGCTTACTGCCAGAATGGTCAGGACAATGAGATGAATCTGGATATTCTGGCTACATACGGTAATATGCTACAGGAAGATTGTATCAAAGAAGATATTTCGAAGACAGTTTTTTTTATGATTCCTGAGCGATATAAGAGTTCATTTTATATTCGTGTTTTTGATCCTGATTGTGGTGGTATGAATGATAATTTAAATGGATTGTGGGAGACAAATACAATTTTTGAAGTTTTTGGCGGTGATGGCTGTATCTGTAAGAGCGATACCAATGAGCTAATTTTGAAAAGAATTTCTAAATCGGGAACGCTTCTCTCAAGTGAACTATTTGGTGATGAATCGCTAATTGATAACACTTGGTTCAGCTTTGGTCCCTTTAAACCTGAGCAGGGTGAAGCTATCGGTGCACATACAGGAAAATTCTTTAAAATAGTTATTGAAGGAAGAACGGGTGATGATTGTAATTTGTATGCGCTATTTTTAAGTAATTCAGATGAAGAGAATATTGCCATTGATGGCGCCCGTCAGTATTATGACATAGATAAAATTATACTTTCAGAGAATATTGCGCCAGAGTCGGTAGAGAATGAATTTTCAATTTCGGCAGAACCGATAAATGATTAAATTCAAATTCGGCACTTTTACTTTTTACTTTATATTTTTACTTTTACCTTTTTACTTATAATACCCCATCATCTCTTCTAACTGTTCCTTTATCAATTCTTTAAGTGACTTTGGCTCCAGCACTCTTACATCCTTTCCATAACTGAGAAGAAGAGAGTTAAACTCATAGGTTGGATGTAATTTATAGCTGAATACAACTTCATCATCATTTTCAGTTTCGATATTCTGACTTTCATGCCAGGCTTGGGTTATGATATATTGTGCCTGGGTTTTTTGTACAGCGATTTTAATAATTGGAGGTTCGCCCGGAGGAGAGATGATCCCAATAGAATTCTTAAAATAGGCAGAAGCATTGAATGATTTCTGTTTGTATTCCAAATCCGATTCTTGCAGATCACGAATCCTGTCGAGCGCATAGGTTCTTAGCTGATCCTTGAAATCATTAAGCCCAATCATGTACCATCTGCTTTTATATTCTTTCAGCAAGTAGGGATGTACATCGGTAAAATATGGTTTCTCCTCATAAAAGGGCTGGTAGTATAATCTGAGTGCTGTCTTTGATTTTATTGCCTTGATAATTCCTGCAAGGTGTTCACTTCCCTTGACATGAGGAACCTTCTCAGGACTAATAAAATCGTAAGTCTCTCCCGATTCCATACCTGAGCTTATCTCAATGAAATCAAGTACTTTTTGCAGTGTTCCGGAGATATCTCCATATACATCACTGATTTTATATTTTTCCAGTAGTCCAATTGCTTCGCGTAGACTTTCAAGCTCTTCCGGGGTGTATTTTTGATTTGATGACATGATTACAGACTTTTCTCAAAGTTACTAAAAAAGTATATCGGTTCATTGATTTGGGTATCGAACTGTTGTATTGTTGAACGATTCATCGACCAGCATCAAAAAAAAAGAGACTGCCAATTCCGACAGCCTCGTTTCCTTTATGATTGGTTTTCCCTAGTTCACAAACCTAATTTCTTTCAGATATTCTAAACTCTTCTCAACACTTTCCAGTGGCTCAAAGTTATATCGCTCAACTTCAACAACGAAATACTTCGCTCCTGCAGTTTCAATCATATCAAAACTAGATTGGAAATCCATTTCTCCGCTTTCTCCCAGTTCAAGTTCATCTTTGATGTGGTAGGAGAAGAAACGACCGGGATAGTTAGTGAAATACTCAGTAGCAACTCCACCTCCATTGTTGATCCAGTATAGATCAAGTTGGAACATTACTTTCTCAGGGTCGGTATTTTTCAGCATATAGTCATAGATCACCTGACCTTCTAATTCCTCAAATTCATGATTGTGGTTATGATAGCCAAAACGAATTCCCGCTTCATTACATTTTTCGCCAACAGCATTGAAATAGTCACAATATGCTTGCAGTCCTTCGATACTTTCGTACGCAGTATGTCCCATAGAAGGTTGAATTATATATACAACACCGGCTTCTTTGTGCGTAGCGATACACTGATCCCACCATGCCATGGTCTCATCCCATTTTCCTGAATCAGGAACTGCCTGACCGCTGTGTGCTCCGGGATTATACATTCCATTTTCTTCTACCAGTGCTTTGAAATCAACTGGATCCATTCCGTAAATTTTGCCATCTCTATATCCGGCTGTTTCCACGAAATCATATCCCATGGCACCTACTTTTTCAATGGTAAGAACAGGATCTTTTTTCATATCGTCTTTTACAGACCAAAGTTGCAATCCGATTCCATTTTCAGGTGAGGGTGTGGTTTCAGTACACGAAGAAATTACCATTAATGTTGCAGCGAACAATAATAGAGAAGAAAATCTAAATATATTTTTCATTGTATTAATTATATACGGGTTAGTATCCTATTTGGTCTGTAAAGTTAAAAAAATTATTCAGGAGAAATCCCCCCGATATCTTATCCGAGAATGACTTCTACTTCATACTTATCCATCTCTCCCGGTAATAAAAGTTGTCCTTCTATTTCCTTCCCGTTAACTGTGATCTTTTTTACTCCCTTGGAAATATGCTCAGGATTCTTCACGGTAATGTTATATAAACTTCCCCTGTATTTTCTGGATATTTTGTATCCATCCCACTTATCAGGAATACACGGATCGATACGCAATCCATCAAGTTCTGGCTGTATTCCCAATATATACCTGCTTATTGCATAGTAGTTCCACGCTGCTGTCCCGGTAAGCCAGCTATTCTTTGCTTCGCCTGGTTTGAATGCATCTTTCCCTGCAATCATCTGTGAATATACATAAGGTTCTGTTCTGTGTAATTCACTGATATCCTCCAGGTAGGCCGGAGCGATTTTTGAATAATATTCAAATGCCCTGTTGCCTTCTCCCAATAATGTTTCTCCTATGATTATCCAAGGATTATTGTGACAGAAGATTCCTGCATTTTCTTTATATCCGGGAGGGTAGGTAGTAATTTCACCCATCTCAACATGGTATTGGGTATAGGGTGGATTATTCAATACGATTCCATATTCACAATCGAGTTGCTCCTTAACGGCATCGAGGGCTTTTCTTGCCCGTCCATCCTCTTGTCCGATTCCGGCCATCGTGCAGAAACCGTTTGACTCAATAAATATCTGTCCCTCCTCATTTTCTTTCGAGCCGATCTTCTCGCTGTAATGGTTATAAGCACGCAGGAACCATTCTCCATCCCATCCATGTTTGTCAACCGCCTCTTCCATCTCAATAATATGGTGAGCAACACGTTTGGCCTCATCTTCGTGGCCGAGTTTAATACATAACTCCATATACTCTTTTCCATATAGCACGAACATGCCGGCTATCATGACTGATTCAGCAACGCCTCCCTCCATATTTTCTGTCGTCTGGAAAGATTCATCCGGATTTGTACTGAAGCAGTTCAGGTTCAGACAATCATTCCAGTCGGCACGACCAATAAGAGGCAATCCATGAGGGCCTAAATTCTTTATTACATGATCGAATGACCTTGTGAGATGATCAAACAGCGGTTTAGCGAGTGACTCATCATTATTAAAAGGAACATTTTCTGTAAGAATGGAATAGTCGCCTGTCTCCCTTATATATGCAATCGTAGATGTGATCAGCCACAATGGATCATCATTGAAATTTCCACCAACTTCATGATTCCCCTTTTTCGTTAAGGGTTGGTACTGATGATAGGCACCTCCATCTTCCAACTGAGTTGCAGCCAGATCAAGAATACGCTCTCTGCCACGTTCAGGCACCAGGTGGACAAATCCAAGCAGGTCCTGGTTGGAATCCCTAAAACCCATTCCTCTGCCGATACCACTTTCAAAATAGGAAGCACTTCGGGACATCAGGAATGTGATCATGCACTGATAGGGATTCCAGATATTTACCATGCGGTTCAGCTTCTCATCATTACTTTCAATAGTATACACAGAGAGTAAACCATCCCAATAGGAATTTAATTTCTGGAATGCGTTGTCAACATCTGCAACTGTAGCATATTTTGATATGAGTTTTTCAGCAGGCTTCTTATTGATGATTCCTTTGGATTCCCATTTCTCTTCTTCAGGATTCTCAATATATCCCAGGAGGAATACAAATTCTTTCTCTTCACCGGCTTGCAGTTCTACCTCCAGCATGTGTGAGGCAATAGGAGACCAGCCGTGTGCATGACTATTGGTGACTTTCCCATTGAGTACAGCTTCGGGACCATCAAAACCATTATACATTCCAAGGAAAGTATCTCTATCTGTTTCATATCCTGCAACAGGAGTATTCACAGTATAGAATGCATAATGATTTCTACGCTCCCTGTATTCAGTCTTATGGTAAATGGTGGAATCTGTTATTTCTACTTCACCAATATTGAAGTTACGCTGGAAGTTGGTCATGTCATCCAATGCATTCCATAAATTCCACTCTACGTAAGAAAATAATTTTATTGTCTTTTTCTCATTGCTCTCATTCTTTAGCTTAACTTTTTGTATCTCAACATTATCTCCCAGGGGGACAAATTGCAATGTTTCAACTTCCAGTTTGTTTGAAGCACTTATAAATCTTGTATATCCGAGACCATGGTGACACTCATATTTATCGAGTTCAGTTTTCATTGGCTTCCATCCGGGATTCCAGACATGGCCATTGTCGTTTATGTAGAAATATTTTCCACCATCATCGATGGGAACATTGTTGTAGCGGTATCTGGTAATTCTTCTCAGCCGGGCATCTTTGTAGAAAGAATATCCTCCGCCAGTATTGGTTATAATTGATACAAAATCCTGATTACCAAGGTAATTGATCCATGGGTAAGGAGTTTTGGGATTTGTAATTACATACTCTCTGTTCCGATCATCAAAATGTCCGAATTTCATAGTAAACATGGTTAAAATGTGTATTGCGAAAATAGGGAAAAGAGGGCAGAGTTCAAAGGGAAGAATTTGAAGTTCAGCGTTCAAAGTTCAAAGGACTAAATTAAAAGTTAAGCGTTCAAAGTTCAAAGCTCGGAATTCAAACGTAGCATTAATTTTCATTACTTGGTTTCCCAATCGTAGCCAAAATTCCACCATCAACATAAACAACTATACCATTCACAAAATTTGAAGCATTTGATGCCAGAAAGATTGCTGTTCCTGCAAGATCTTCAGGGTCTCCCCACTTGCCTGCCGGCGTCCGATTAATAATAAAATCGTTTAATGGATGTCCGTCGACACGTATAGGAGCAGTCTGACTGGTTGCAAAATATCCCGGTCCAATTCCATTTGCCTGGATGTTGTGTTTTGCCCACTCTGTGGCCATGCTCTTTGTGAGCATCTTAAGTCCTCCCTTTGCTGCAGCATAGGCTGAGACAGTATTGCGTCCAAGTTCACTCATCATTGAGCACATATTGATCACTTTACCGCCACCACGCTTTATCATTCCCGGAACAATCTCTTTCGACATGATGAATGGTCCGGTGAGATCTACATCCAGAACCTCCCTGAATTCGTCAGCCTTCATCTCAAGTATTGGAATCCGCTTGATAATTCCTGCATTGTTAACCAGGATATCTATTGGACCACATTCTTTTTCAATTATGGGGATCATCTTCTGAACCTCTTCCTCGTTTGTTACATTTAAGACATAGGTGCTTATTTCAATCCCTAAGGCAGCATATTCTTTTTTTGCTTCTTCCAGTTTATTCGAAAAAATATCGTTTACCACGATCTTTGCTCCCGCCTGGGCGAGTCCTGTTGCAATAGCCATTCCCAGACCATGCGTTGCACCTGTAACCAGTGCCGTTTTCCCTGTTAAATCAAATAATTTTGTTGACATATTATTGGTTTTATTATTCTTCTAATGAGTAATTCTGAAATCACATTGTTGCATTGTCACATTGTTGCATTGTCGCATTATTGCATTGTCGCATTATTGCATTGTCGCATTGTCGCATTGTCTCCTACCTCAACTCCGCCGGACCAAACGAATCCATATCACCATAATCAAGATTCTCACCGGCCATTCCCCAGATAAAGATATAATTGCTCGTTCCCGATGCAGAGTGAATTGACCAGGGTGGAGAAATAACAGCCTCCTCATTCTTCAGCCAGATATGACGTGTTTCCTTTGGATCTCCCATGAAATGGCAAATTGCCTGATCTTCCGGAACTTCAAAATAGAAATAGGCCTCCATTCTTCTGCTGTGAAGGTGTGCAGGCATTGTATTCCAGACACTTCCTTCTTTCAGCTCAGTCATACCCATTTGCAACTGACAGGTTTCTACAACAGAATTGACAAGGAGTTTATTTATTTTTCTTGCATTTGAAGTTTTTAATGATCCCAGCTCAACTACCTCAGCATCAGCTAAAGTAACATGCTTTGTTGGGAATGATTTATGAGCCGGAGCTGAATTAAAATAGAAATGTGCAGGATGGCTGGCGTCATTGCTTTTTAGCAAAATCTCTTCTGTTCCGGCGCCAATATATATAGCCTCTTTTGTCTGGATCACATATTCCTTTTTATCAACAGTTATAGTACCTGTACCACCTACGTTAATAATTCCCAGTTCCCTGCGGTCGCAGAAGTGTACAGATTTCAGTGGATCAATTGTCTCCAGTGAAAGTGTTTCTTTTACCGGTACTGCACCACCAACGATAAGTCGGTCATTCATTGTGTATACCATATTGATATCATCTGCTGACATCAGATTTGATACAAGGAATTCTTTCCTGATTCTTTCTGTGTCATACTGCTTCGCATCATCAGGATGATTCGAATAACGAACTTCATAATTAACTGCCATAATTTAAGTTTTTGATTATTTTTAATTTTATTTTCATCGCTCTTCACTCCGAACTCTTCTCTTTTCTTCCCTTCCCTTCCCTTCCCTTCCCTTCAAACATCATAAGTTCCTTGTACTGCTCTCTCTGAAAATTAACTCAGGTTTGATTACAATATTTTCAGCTTTCTGTTTACCACCTACATTATTTATACTTCTCAAATACAATTCCGCAGCTGACCTTCCTACTTCAATTCCTTTCTGATGAACTGTGCTTATTGAGGGTGTCGTAAATTCAGTAAATGTTTCATTGGCGAACCCGGTTATTCCCAATTCCCGAGGGACAGCAATACCTTGTTTCCTTGCAGCCTTCAAAACTCCCAATGCTGCAAAATCACCAGCACAGAGAATTGCATCAGGTGAGTTATCCAAAGCCATTAGTTTATAAAATGCTCTTTCTCCTCCTTCAATAGTCATCTCCTCTTCAAAGATCCAGTCATTGCTATGATCTAATTTCATTTCCGAAATAGCAGTAAAATAACCTCTGCTTCTTTCAGCATACACATTTATATGATCCGCACCTTTGATGTGTGCAATCTTTTTGTAAGCCATCTTTGCCAAATGAGAAACCAGGTTGTATGCAGCAGAGAAGTCGTCAATTATCACTGAATTAACTTGTGTACTTAAGGGAACCCTGTCGAAGAAAAGCATTCTGACCTGTTTCCTCGAATGCTCAAGGTGCTCCAGGTTTTTTGTTTCCATAGAGAGCGACATCAGTATCCCATCCACCCGGGCATTTAATAGTGTCTGTATGGCTGCTTTCTCATTTTCCAGTTTTTCATGCGATTGACATATCATCAGATTATATCCTGATGCAGAAAGCACCTCTTCCAGTCCACCAATAATGTTTGAAAAATAGCTTCGATAAATATTTGGGACGATCACGCCAACTGTATTGCTTTTGCCCTTTCTAAGTGATGCCGCCATCTTATTAGGCTGGTAATTGTATTTTGCTGCCAGCTTCTTAACTCTTTCTTTGGTTTTATTACTAAGCCTCGGATTGTTGTTTAATGCACGTGATACTGTCGATGCTGAGATGTTTAATTCCCGGGCAAGATCATGAATGGTAATTTGGCTCTTGGGACTCTTCACAATGCAAAAGTATAAAAATACAATCGATTGCACAAATTTTTATATAGATAATTTTATTTTCTGCAGCTAAGCGCAAGCAACGTCCTTTTACACTTCGGCAAAATGAAACGAAGGAAACAAGGTTCAAACTATAAAACTTTAGTGTAAGCTAAGAGATTTGATTTTTATTATATTTGAATAAATAAAATTAATCTAATGAAACGAACATGTAAAAAATCATTATTTATTACACACAAGGGAACCGAGCTTGCGAGCTCACCGGAGGTAATGGTTATTTTTTACATGTGACTTCCATCTGACCAATAAAAAATCAATTATAAACAGATGAAAACAAGAAATCTGATACTTACGCTCCTGTTCTCTGCGATTGTTATTGTTGAATTGCTTGGCCGTTTATATGAGAACATCATTCTGGAATATGCTGCGAAACCGTTGATAATGATTTTGATAGCAATATTATTCCTCTTAAATGCAGAAAAGAAAACCTTTCGTGCTCCTGTATTATTAGCTTTCTTTTTCTCCTGGGTGGGAGATATGTTTTTAATGTTTTCGGGCGGTTACGATAACGAAATGTTTTTCTTTGCCGGGGTAGGAGGGTTCTTCCTTGCACAGTGTATGTACATATTTATTTTTATTAAATATGCAGAGATAAAAACCAGGGGATTCCTCATCAAATCGCCTGTTTGGTTTATTCCTTTTCTCGCCTTTCTTGTGGGATTTTATCTGTTTCTTTATCCCGGACTGGAAGGTTTGATGATACCCATTATCCTTATTTATGCAATTTCACTGGTTGGAATGTCTCTTGCTGCCCTGAACCGTAAAGGAAGGGTAGGAATGAAGAGTTTCCGCTGGATTTTCGCCGGTTCAATCTTCTTTGTCATCTCCGATAGCATGATAGCAATCGATAAATTTTATTTTGAAGATGGATTTGCCAATGCAGGTTTCTGGATCATGCTCACCTATATGACTGCTCAGTACTATATCATGAAAGGATTAATTCTGGAAAAAGAGTAAATTTTCCTCTTTTATCTTTTCTTCAAACTTGCTAATGCCAGTAAGACACCCAGGACAATACCCAGAAATGCTGCAAATAGAATCCTGTACTCAGGTGGAAGCAGAAATGTAAATGTTTGCGCAGGAATCCAGAACAAGGGAATGGTTCTCTTCAGAATGAAATTCCAGTGTGTATCCCAGTCAATTTTCTTGAGTATGGATAGGACATCCATGGAAGTGAAAAATCCCTTTATACTCCCTCCGGTATTGATAATATGCAGATCAGTAATCTTATGCACAGTCATTAAAACCGGGGCGTAAAACAGATTTAGTGCTGTTGAAATGGAAAAAGAGACAAGTACTTTTGCGGGTGTCAGGTCTCCATTTATAATGAGGGAAGCATCTTTCATTCCCATGTTTTCAAGAAAAAGAGGTGTTCCGGATGCGAAAATATCAAATGCAGCCTTCAGACTTAGTCCGAGTACACCCCAAACCATGGCTCTGGGAATTATTCCAAATCCTTTTTCATTGTATTTTCCTACCCTGATTCTCAATCCGATTACCTCACCCAAAGTTGCCAATATTGCAAATTTGATAAAACTCATGAGCAATCCATGTTCAATATTGAATTGCATATAGAAATCAAATACTGAAGGGAAAATGATAAATGGACCAAAAAGGAGGATGAGGAAGAGAGTGAATTTTATGTCTTTCATAAATATTGAATTAAACTTTTTTCAGGCAGCTAAATTAGGAGATTTCATCTTTACTAAAAGCGGAAGTTAATCCTGAATTCTGTTCCGTAATATTCCCAATCTTCAAACCCGACGAATATTCCGAGATCCATCATAAATGCAATATCATTCAGACTGTAACCCAATTGGATATGGTTGTTGATAGTTGGCGTATAAAGATATGCCATGGACAATGCCTCATTCCATAATCGCTCGCTAAACCACGGAAGTAATTTGATCAGCATATAGGAAGAACGGAGTCGGACATGCCCTTCAAAATAGTACTCATTGGTACTGGCCTGATAATAATTCAGGAGTGCGAATGATTGAGCAAAACCATTTGTATCAAATAACAATGGAGAAGATTTGAAATGTTTGAAATCTGCAAAATGCATGTTATCAGCATTCAGGTAGTATCCTCCTTCCAGCCTATAGCTTAGTTTCGAAAGAAGACCGACTTCCATGCTCTGTCTCAATCCCAGGGACAATAACTGATAATCAGCCCAGCCACTTGACTCCACAGGAATAGCATGTTTATATGTGATATACAGAGTTGGCCATTTAGATTCAATATACTGCTTCCTTCCTGCTTTCAATCTGTAATAATGCTCGGGAGTATATTCCAACAGGATTTTTCCGGACAGCAACTTCGAGTCATCATAGATTGACAAGTCAGGATCAGGATCATAGCTTTCCGGGAAGTTGTCGGTAAAAGATTCCAAAGTTCTGTTTCTGTAGAATATTGAAAAATCTGAGTTATTAGTCAACTCACGCCTTATATCACCATCAATGGTTGTGGTCAAAACCAATCCGGTCGCCAGATCCATTCTGTGCTCCAGGGAAGCATTAATCGTTTCATACCTTTTGCTGTAATTCTCCCTGTAAAATAGAGAGTAGGCTGCATTTATTAATTTGGGAATTCCGGATGATTCATTGAAGTCAAAAGAAGTGTAATCCATTCTCAGGGCAATTTTCCCTCTGATCTTTGGTGCGTATAGAATACTGGAGTTCCAGGTGATGATTGGCGACTTTCGGTTAAATGCATAAGCTGCCCATAGCTCAGATCGATAAGTGGTGATCCGGTCTGCAGTATGGTTAAATTTAAAGTGTTGTCCATACCGCCATCCATCAACCGTATTGTATCCCAGCATTGACAGGTCCAGAAGTCCTGTGTGTTCAAATTTTGTTAGTCTGTCGACCGATTGATAATTATTACCTGAGACTAGTTTTTTGAAAGTGCTCTTTTTACTTCTTGCATACCTTGTTGAATCTTTGGTAACTGTTCCGGTACTAAACCCCATCACGGAATCCCGAACAGCCAGTGTTGTTAATTCTTCAGGTGTTAAGGGGACAGGTCGGTGCTTATCCCAAAATAGGGCATCATTTATTACCGCATCGTTATCAATAGTAAATTTAGTGCCTTCAACTTCCAGATTTTTAGCCTCTCCACTCGCAGCCTCAGTTTCCTTTTCCATGAGCTTGGTCATCTTTGCCACGTCGCGATCGGTGAGATTATCCTTTTGCATGATCTCCATAATCTTCTCCTGCTCCTTGCTTGGCTTTAATTCACGCGGCTCATCATTTTTGCCGGCCGTTGGCATGAAGTAAGACCTTGGAAGATTAGGATTCAGAATCACTTCTTTGTATTCAAGCGAAGAGACATAAGTAACGCCGGCGACAACGCCAGCCATCTCCACGGCCATTTCAATCTTATGACTTACTGGTAGCCAGGCATCCATAATTATATTTGCATAAAGTTGCTGAAGATATAATGTGCCCGCAATAGTATTCACAGCCAAATCACTGGAATGCAGACACCAAAGATCTTCAACTATATAAAGGAATCCTGAAGCTAGTTGTTGACTTTTTCGTTTAGGAGTTACTTTTATCTTGTCGATAATGTAATTCCCCTGCAGGAAGGAGCCCTCAAAACTATACTTATAATATGAAAATGCACTGCGGGCAAGTGGGGAGACAAATGATTCAATCTGCTGCTGGTAAAGACTGGCATTGATGTAATCCATTGGATTGACAGATTCAATATAACCGGGAATGGTATTCTGTGAAGCAATAATCTTCATGTCGTACCTGTCGGGAGCCCTGTAGTTAACCTGGTTCAGGGATTCCAGCATATATGCCTGTCCCTCTTCAACCTTCACATTGTTAACCTCGATTCTTCTCGCAATGGCACGTGGCAATTTATCAAACAAGGCAGTTCCTTTAATGTATATTTCAGCATTATAGGTCTGCACCTGGTTGAGGTGGTAATTTGCAAGTCCGATCGCTTTTCTCATCACCCAATACGCAGGATCTTCTCCACTTGCTACTACCCTTACTTCTGGAATCATATAGGTTTGAGGAGGAAGCGTTATGGGAAATTCAAGCATGCTCTGATCAACAGTAATCGTTTTAATTACTTCGGTGTAACCCAAACTTCTGAAAAATATGTGGTACTCCCCGGCTGGCAGAGGAAGTGAGAATTGTCCCAAAGAATTACTGGTTGTTCCCCTTGTTAATTCTTTTATGAATATGGAAGCGTAGGAGATGGGGTTTCCTTCAAAATCGACTACCTTTCCTTGAATCCCCTGTCCGTATAGACCTGAATGTGAGATTATCAGAATTGTTAAGGTGAAAAAGATAAATTTCTTCAACATCTAAATCGGATTTAAGTAGAATCCTAAAGTACTATATTCATATTTATTATAACGAAAGAGGAGAGTTTATATTTTTTTATCACAGAGTTAAAACTCAAAATACTCCTTTGCATTATAATAACTTATATCCTGTACCATCTTCCCAAGCATCTCCATATCATTTGGGATTTCTCCGTTCTCCATATCTTTTGCAATGAGGTTACAAAGAATTCGTCTGAAGTATTCATGTCGGGGGAAGGATAGAAAACTTCTTGAATCGGTTAACATTCCAACAAATTTACTTAGCAGTCCAAGGGATGAGAGCGTATTGATCTGTGCTTCCATTCCTCTTTTCTGATCGAGAAACCACCATCCCGATCCGAATTGCATTTTACCCGGGGTAACACCATCGTTAAAATTGTATGCCATGGTAGCCATCAACTCATTGTCTGCCGGGTTGAGGTTGTAGACAATGGTTTTGGCTAATTGCTCCTGCTTATCGAGATGACTGAAAAACCTTGACATAGAACGTGCAATACTAAAATCTCCGATTGAATCATATCCCGTATCAGGCCCGAGTGTTTCGAAACGTCTGGCATTGTTATTTCTGATAGCACCAATATGAAACTGTTGTGTCCACCCTTTTTCATGATCCATCACTGCAAGCTCAATCAGCATTGCTGTTTTGAATTTCAGCTTGTCAATTTCTGAAACTGAATTTCCGGACCTGATCTCCGTAAATATTTTTTCAATTTCCTCATGCGTAAAATCTTCATAGAAAAATGTCTCCAGTCCGTGATCTGATAATTTGCATCCCATCTCAGCAAAGAAATCGTGCCTGGTATTCAAGGCATTCAGTAGATCCATAAATGTATTGATGGATTGCTCAGCAGCTTCTTCCAGTAGATTCAGGTAGGCATTGTATGATTTATTATCTTCAATAGCCATTGCTTTGTCGGCTCTCCATGTGGGCAATACCCTGATTTCAAAACCATCATCCTTAATCTTTCTGTGGTGTTCCAGTGTATCGATCGGATCATCAGTAGTACACACCACTTCTACATTCATTCTCCTGAGAAGGTTTCTTACACTGTACTCTTCCGATCGAAGCATTTTTGAGGTCTGCTCATAGATACGCTCGCCAGTCTCACCATCTAAAAGCTCTTCAATACCAAAATATCGTTTAAGCTCAAGATGGGTCCAGTGATAAAGTGGATTTCTGAGTGTCATGGGAACGGTCTCTGCCCATTTCATGAATTTCTCTTTGTCTGATGCTGATCCTGTACAGTAATTTTCATCAATACCATTGGCCCTCATGGCTCTCCACTTATAGTGATCTCCGGCCAGCCAAACCTGGGTGATATTCTCAAATATTCTATCCCTGGCAATATCTTCTGGCGACAAGTGACAATGGTAATCGATAATAGGAAGTTCATCAGAATATGTGTGATATAATTCCTCTGCAATTTTCGACTCCAGTAAAAACGCCTCGTCCATGAACTTTTTCATACTTATTAGTACTATGTGATTCGATAATTATGTTTCTCCACCCTTCACCCTTTATCTTTCACCTTGTTTTACCCAAACAATCTCCCCACATGCCTCTCCAATATATTCTTGCTCACTTCCGCACCAACTATCTCTTTATTTACCTCTAGCTGATCAAGGTATCTACCACCCATTTCTGCTGCAATTTTATATCCAACATGTATCAGCTGCCGAAATCCTTTATCATAATCAGGATGATCGGGGATGTGTCGAAGTGTGTTGACGAATTTTTCACTGCTCCACTTGTTTACATCTTCTGGTAAAGGTAAGTGATCTACATCGATATCAATAACAGTTGCGTAAGGAGCACAAAGTTCAGCTTTTCTGTCGAAGGCTTTTTCATATATCTCTTTTGCCGTATCCAGTGCTTCTCCTCCTGCAAGTGCCAGTCCAATCACTTCTTCGAGCCAGGTAGTGCCGGCAGTTTTGATGTGGATTCCCTTGTCATGTTTTTGAATTAGCTCGCCGATAATGGGATAGATAGAGAATTTATCACTTCCGGAATGAACGCTTAACTTTAAATTCTCTGGCAGACCAAAGCAATTTACTGCATGATCAATGACCAGGAGGTCTTGTTCAAATTCAATTCTGAAATTCTCTGTATCACCAACATAATCGACTCCTTTATTGAATCTCCCTGTAAATTTTGGAGCGATAGTTTGTGCCGGAATATCAAAATGATCAATCATGGCAAGAATGAAAAAGAGCTCAATGGGAGTCTGGGCTTCATCTACCTCATCCATAGAAACCTCGGCAATGAATTTGTCTCCTTTCTTAGAATAAATATGCTGATAAATGAGGGCAGCTTCCTTTATGGCATTGTAAAATTTGAGGACTATCTGTTCCAAGTCAGATTTAGTTATTTGAAAGGAATCTTCAATACCAGGAATGGTTAATTCTCCGGAAAATACCGATAACTTCTTTAGCATATCATCCATCTCTTTCTGATCAGCCGCTTGTCCAATGTAATCTGCCACATCAAGTGTAAAGAAGTTCGAATGCTCAATAAAATCATCCACATTGCTCAGGTTGATATGATCAGCATCAACGTACCAGTTTCCACTGTAGTTCATGGAACGGGTAGCTTCAGTCGCCTCATTCCACGTGTCGGACGGAGATGACTTTACGATTTGATGTTCACGATAAGACTTGTTCCAAACCGGAACAAAGGGGATGCCAGCTTCATTGGCTTTTAAAAGTGCTTCTAATTGAGCTCTGCCTTGTTTTGTAAAGCGATCTCCGATACCAAACGAATACTTCTCTAGTTTTAACATAATTATAGGTGTATGGATTTAAAAAACGTGTACGCACACGAAATTACACTAATCATTGTGATAATACAAATATATTTTCTAATTTTGTTTGATAATTATTTATGATATAGTATATAAATTATAGAAATATAAACAAATAAATCATAATTGCCAAAGATTAAAATCATAGATATTGCCAGAATTTCCGGATTTTCAACCGGAACTGTCGATCGGGTAATCCATAATCGTGATGGTGTGTCTGAAAAGACAAGAAATCACGTTCAGGAAATCCTGGATAAGTATGATTATCAGCCTGATATATTGGCGGGAGTTCTTGCAGCAAACCGTTCTTATAAATTTCTGGTATGTATGCCTGATTCCGTGAACGCACACGATTTTTGGAAACTTCCTTTAAAAGGAGTGAATTCTGCATTGAGTGAAATTAAACATTACGATGTTGATGTTGCATTTCTCCTGTTTGATCAGCACAGTCAATCTGACTTTCAACAAAAAATTTCTGATCTGGATTTTTCTGATTATAGCGGATTACTTTTTGCACCTGTATTTCACGACCTGTCATTAGAGTTCATAAAAAAATGGGAGAGTTTTAGTCTGCCATATGTATTGTTTAATTCCCGGATCGAAGGAGCAAATCCAAATAGTTTTATTGGCCAGGATTCTTTCCAGAGTGGATATCTCGCCGGCAGGATTATGAGCTATGGTCTTGAAACCGATATGGATCTACTTATTGTAAATTTGTCCTCTGAAGAGGAGAGTTACCATCATATTATCAAGCGTGAGCGTGGATTCAGAAATTACTTTGAGGATCATGCGGAACGCGTAAGAAATCTTATCACATTAGATATCAACGGAGATCAGTATAATGAGCTGGCTGATGAGATTGAGCTTGTATTATCCAAATATAATCTTGCAGGAATATTTGTTACAAATTCCCGTGTTCACATGCTTGCTAAATTTTTGGCAGAGCGTGGTGCAATGAACATTCGCCTGATTGGTTATGATCTCTTGCCACAAAGTATCGACTACCTCAACAGGGAGTATATTGATTTTCTTATCTCTCAAAGCCCTGAGGACCAGTCTTATATTGGTTTGAAGAATTTGTTTAATATGGTGGTTATGAAACAGGAGGTTTTAGCTGATGTACTTCTTCCTATTGATATTTTGACAAAAGAAAATGTTAAGTACTATTTGAAATAAATTGATAATTATGAATACAATGGATGACTTAAAAGGAAAAATTTGTGTAATCACCGGAGGAGGTGGTGTAATTGGTGCATCTCTCGCCGAAGGATTGGGAAATGCCGGAATTATAACAGTTATATTGGATATCAATGAGGATGCTGCAAAAAAAGTCGCAAAGCAGGTTAAAGAGGTGACAGGATCGGCCTCTTATGGTATGAAGGCTAATGTGCTTGATAAAAAATCACTGCAGGATGTTCATGATAAGATCATCAAGGAGATTGGAGATGTGGATTTTCTGATCAATGGCGCAGGAGGTAACTCTCCCCAGGCAACAACAAAGCTGGAGGAACTGACAGAAAATGATATCGATAATCTTGAAGACGGTTTCTTTGGACTTGAAATGGAAGGTTTTCAGAAAGTTTTCGATCTGAATTTTACAGGAACTCTGTTGCCTTCAATGGTATTTACCAGGGAGATGGTAAAAAGACAGCGCGGCGTTGTTTTGAACATATCTTCAATGAACGCCTATAAACCCCTGACAAAAATACCTGCCTATTCTGCAGCAAAGTCTTCCATAAATAATTTTACGGAATGGCTTTCTGTACATTTTGCAAAAGTGGGTGTACGTGTAAATGCAATTGCACCGGGTTTCTTTCTGACAAATCAAAACAGGTTTCTGCTTTTGGATGAAAAGTCGGGAGACCTTACACTCCGTGGAGAAAAAATTATTAACAATACACCAATGGGAATTTTTGGTGAACCCGGAGATATTACCGGAACCGTACTCTATCTTTTATCGGATATGAGCCACTTTGTAACAGGTATCTGTATTCCTGTCGATGGTGGGTACAGTGCGTTTGGAGGGGTATAAGCAAAGGACAATGGTAAAACTGAAATTCATAATTGATAACAAGATCCCATTCATTAAAGGGGCATTTGAAGATCTTGCAGAAGTGATTTATTTGCCCGGGAATGAAATTGCTCCGGAGGATGTTAAAGATGCAGACGCGCTAATTATTCGGACCAGAACCTTATGTAATCAGGAACTTTTGGAAGGATCCGGGATTAAATTTATTGCCACCGCTACAATTGGCTACGATCATATTGACACAGCTTACTGCGAAAAGATGGGTATACAGTGGATAAATGCGCCGGGATGTAATTCATCTTCTGTGGAACAGTACATCGTTTCGGTGCTTCTGTTTC
>JAUUZQ010000012.1 GCA_030589895.1 Bacteroidales bacterium | reverse complement strand
ACTGCAATGCATCCCGAACCTCATCGGCAGTATTCCAATCTTTTCTTTCTTTAGCAGACTGTCGTATTTTAAGAACACTTTCTATCAAATTACCCGTTAGCGCATCAGAACTTGTCTGGCTTTCGGGCGATTGAAGACCCAGTACATCAAAAACATAATCGGAGTAAAGTTTTTTCAGTTCCTGAAGGTTTTTCTTGTTGATTTTCAGTTTACCATCATGAACAGAGTTGATCATCTTTACCCCATCGAATAGGTGAGCAATAAGAATCGGAGTATTCAGATCATCGTTCATTGCAGCAGAACACTTTTTGTTTAAGTCTGCAGCAATGAAATCTCCATCATCTGAAGGGCTTATTTTATCCAGCAATGCAATAGCAGTAAATAGGCGCAGCAGTCCTTTTTCTGAAGATTGCAAGGCTTCGTTTGAAAAATCAAGCGTGCTTCTGTAATGTGCCTGGAGAATGAAGAATTTAATAGACATAGGATCATATGCCTTTTCCAGTTTTTCATGTTCTCCGGAAAATAATTCATCCAGTGTAATAAAATTACCAAGCGAGCGACCCATTTTTTGTCCATTGATGGTAATCATGTTGTTGTGCATCCAGTATTTTACTGCTTCATGACCAAAGCCCGCTACGTTTTGCGCAATTTCACATTCATGATGAGGAAAAAGAAGATCCATTCCACCACCATGTATATCGAATGTTTCACCAAGGTACTTGATACTCATGGCTGAACATTCGAGATGCCAACCCGGATAACCGGCACCCCATTTAGAAGGCCATTGCATAATATGAGTGGGATCGGCTTTTTTCCATAGGGCAAAATCAAGTGGGGAATTCTTTTCAGATTGACCATCCAGCTGACGGGTATTGCTAAGGAGGTCTTCAATTTTTCTCCCCGACAGTTTACCATATGGGTGAGACTTGTTATATTTCTCAACGTTGAAATAGACGGAGCCATTTACCTCATAAGCAAACCCGGAAGCCAGGATTAACTTTATAAGCTCTTGCTGTTCAATGATGTGTCCGCTGGCTCTTGGTTCGATATCGGGACTGAGGGTATTAAGTTCCCGCATGTTTCTGTGGTAATCGTTCATGTAACGCTGTACCACTTCCATGGGCTCAATTTTTTCGAGTCGTGCCTTTTTCAGAATCTTGTCTTCTCCTTCATCTGCATCGTTTTCAAGGTGTCCAACGTCGGTAATGTTTCTAACATACCTGACCTTATAATCTATGAATTTCAGATACCTGTACAAGACATCAAATGTAATGGCCTGACGTGCATGACCCAGGTGAGCATCTCCATATACTGTAGGGCCACACGAATACAGACCAACAAAAGGAGGATTTAGCGGTTCAAATATTTCTTTTTTTCGATGTAAGGTATTGTAAACCTGAAATTTATTATTCATTATGCCCGAAGTCTTATTCTGCGTTATGATGCAAAATTAGCAAATTTAATTGATGAGGGCTATCAAATTAAGGCAACATCTGTAGTAATTTCAACCAATCCGGGGCCGTCATGTTCGAATAGTTGTGTGAATGCGGTTAATAATTGTGATTTTTCCTAATTCATTGTTGTTAATAATAATGGTTTTGATGGGCATCTTGTATTTTACACTGATAACAGTAATAAACTTTATTGTTTTTGATACCAGCCAACAGTTTCTTCCAGAAACTTAAAAATACTACTTTTTGCATTGGCCTCATTTTCTTTGTCAATATCCGACAGAAGAAGAACTGCCCCCTTCCAATTTTCACCAATCTCCCATCTTCCAAATTGAAGATCCGGCACATCACTGTAGTCAATTGTTTTTCCACTGGTATATTCTGAAATATAGAAATAGGGAGCATTTGTCATTGAATCTCTCATTGCGAGTCCAAATCCAATACCTACTTTGTTATCAGCGATTGCATAGATTCCTGTATCGAAGTGGTGTGGCCAGATTCTAATATCATCCTCTTTATTCACAAGCTTCAGTGCAATATCGCAAGTATCATTTGCGAGTTTACGGAAATATAGCCAATCATTAAGCCCTTCAAGGCCAATAGACTGAATAACTTCCTTTGCAAATGGATATTCCGGAATTTCATAGTGAAGTTTTTCTAAAAAGGCTTCAGAATTCAGTCCTAATTTTTGCAATTCTTTAGACAGTTCCTCCTGAATTTCCAAAATTGTTTTACAGACGGAAGGAGTTGTTTGCAATACATTATAAGAGGCGTCAAGCCATTCAAAATCAAGGGTGAGCAAGTTCAAAGATAACATGATGCTTCCCTTTGGAGAATCTATCCATCTACCGACAACTCTGTTCGACAGGGAATCGAAAGCCATGTTTGTATGGCTGTCATCCTGCTTTGTTGGTACAAAAGCTCTGTTTGTTTTTGCAATGAACTGTGCTAAGAGGTGAAGTTGTTGATCGGCTTTGTTGTAGTTTTGCATTTTGATATTTATAGATAAGACGTAGAGATTGGGATTCCTTACGGTTAAGGGAGGGTTTTTTTACCGCAGAGTTAAGGGTGCCTGCGGCATGTTGAGTTGCTGCGCTTATTCGCAGAGTTCCGCAGAGTTTTTATACTGCAATATAGGTAGGGAGTTTTAGTTGGAGTAATATAGAGTTTTTATACTGCAATACGGAAGGGAGGGTTAATTGGAGTAAAGAGATAAACCCGTGGAGTAAGCTGAGGCTCGTACTTATCTGTCAACGTCTAATATCTTCCGTACACATTTATTCTCAGCTTGTTCGATACTTCCCACTTAATTTCCGTACCTTCGCGGCTTAATACAAATTTATGAAATTTAAGGACTTAGGGCTGAATTCAAGTGTTTTGAAAGCGGTCGAAAAACTTGGGTATGAAACCCCATCAGAGATACAAGATAAGGCGATACCAGTATTGCTTAAAGGAGAGCAGGATTTTGTTGGTTTAGCACAGACAGGAACAGGAAAAACCGCTGCTTATGGATTGCCGTTAATACAACATGCAGATTTCAGTATAAATCATACTCAATCGTTGGTGGTTTGTCCAACGAGAGAGTTGTGTATGCAAATTACAAAGGATCTTGAGGGATTTGCCAAATTTGAGAGCAAGGCTAATATAGTGCCTGTTTATGGTGGAGCAAGAATTGACGAACAAATTCGGAGAATCAAAAAAGGAGCACATATTGTTGTGGCAACACCGGGTCGTTTGCTGGATCTTATCAATAGAAATGCAATAAAATTAAGAACAGTTCAAAGGGTGGTGCTGGATGAAGCGGATGAGATGCTCAACATGGGATTTAAGGAAGATATTGATGCAATTCTGGAGCAAACCCCGACTACTAAAAAGGTTTGGCTTTTTTCGGCAACCATGCCAAAAGAAGTGCGCAGGATTGCTAAAAATTATATGAGCGATCCAGTTGAAATTACAATTGGAGTACAGAATAGTCTGGCGGCAAATATAGAGCACCAGTATTTTATGATGAAGGAGAAGGATCGCTATTATGCACTGAAGAGAATCATAGATCACTATCCGGATATATTTGGATTGATTTTTTGTCGCACAAGACGAGAAACAGGATCGGTATCCGAGAAGCTTGAAAAGGACGGGTACAATGTTGTCTCATTGCATGGAGACCTTTCACAGCCGCAACGAGATGCAGCCATGAGGAAATTCAGGGACAGGACAGCTAAAATACTTGTGGCAACTGATGTTGCAGCCAGGGGACTGGATGTAGATGAGATAACACATGTTATTCATTATAATCTCCCCGATGAAGCTGAAAATTATACGCATAGAAGCGGAAGGACTGCCAGGGCCGGAAAATCAGGGCTTTCTCTTGCCTTGATCAACACACGGGAAATATATAAGATAAACCAGATTGAAAGAGTTGTAAAGGTTAAAATTAACTATACCAGAATTCCAGAGGCGGAAGATATTTGTGAGAAGAGGATGTATGCGATGATGGATAATGTGGTTAAGACACAAGTAGATGATGAGGCAATTGAACGTTATTGGCCGGTTATCTATGAGAAACTACAGCGGTTTACATCAGATGAAATCGTTATGAAGTTTATTTCTACTGAGCTGAATACTTTTCTGGACTATTATAAGAATGCCGGGAATCTGAACGCCAAAGAGGGTGAAGAAAAAGGTGGACGTGACCGTGGTGACCGAGGAGGGCGTGACCGTGGAGGACGAGACCGCGGTGGCAGGGATCGTGATCGTGGAGACAGAAGAGGCAGAGACAGAGAGGGTGGAGGCCAAAACAGGAATTTATCGGGGCCAAAAGAAAAGTACTTCATTAACCTGGGCGAGAAGATGAACATGAACAAAGGGGCACTTTTGAGATTGATTTGTACAGGAACAGGTATTTCAAGTAACCAGATTGGAAGAATTGATGTGCAACGTTCATTTGCCTTTTTCGAAGTTGATGCCGCAGTATCAGATAAGATCTTACCAAAGATTTCTGAAGGTACTTATGAAGGAAAAACTTTTACTATTGCCCCTTCAGATAATAAAAGTCCCAAGTCGGATTATAAAAAAGAAAACAGAAGAAGGTAATAGCAGGGTTTCAAAATAGTATACAAACCGGATTTGGTGCTTCAATCTGAGCAAGATATGTTAACAAACCCGTTTCTGTATTTCTTTTGAAGGATGTAATGTTATCGCTGTTTTGATTTGCCACAAGCAGATACTTATTGTCAGGAGTAAGCGAGAAATTACGTGGAGTTTCACCATGAGTAGATTCGTAACTAACAGGTGAAAGAGACCCATCTGCAAAATCCACTTCAAAAATTACAATGCTATTGTGTCCCCGGTTAGATGCATAGATAAATTTTCCATCAGAAGAGTGATGAATATCAGCGCAAGTATTGGGTTCTGTATAGTTCTCCGGTAATGTAGAAATGGAGACCTTTGCTTCATAATTACCAAGCTCATTTTTTTGTACAAGCGTTATGGTACAATCGAGTTCATTCAGCACATAGATCCAAAGGTTATTGGGATGAAAAGTAAGATGTCGCGGACCCGCACCCGGTGCCATTCTTAGTTTATAGGGATCTGAAGGAGTTAATTTTTTGTCTGTTGTATCCAATTGTGAAAACCAAAGCTCATTGCTTCCAAGGTCAACCGAAATAATATCATTTCCAGCAGGATTGAACCATGCTGAATGTGCATGTGGTGCTTGTTGTCGTTTTGTTATTCCACTTCCCTGATGTTGTTGAAGATTAAGAAGACCCGATAATTCTCCTTTATCATTTAACTTAAGCAAACCCACATTACCCCCGGTATAATTTGCCGCGAGTACATAGCCTTCCTTATTTACAGCAACAAAGCAAGGATGTGCACCTCCCGATGGACTTTCGCTGATTGCCACAAGAGTGTCTCCCTGAATAGAAAACGATTTAATGGCGCTTTCACCACCTTTTCGATCTATCTCACTTACAGCAACGATGTATTTCTTGTCAGGACTCCAGGCCAAAAATGAGGGATTATTGGTTTTTGCAGCCAAACCAATAAGCTGTAGAGCCCCGTCTTTATTTAATGCGTATTTATAGATACCCTCACTCTCCGGCCCGGTATATGTCCCAACAAAAAAGTGTTGTTCACCAGCTTGTTTGGCTTGTTCTTGTTTGTTCATCTGACATCCAGGGAAGACCACAATTAAAATCAGGAAAATGTAATTTTTCATATTGAGATGTTTAGAGGGGATGTTCTTATTTTAATGTTCATTGTCTTCGGAAAAGTATCCAAGAGAAATAAGAAACTGGTCAGTTAATGTTATTGTCTTCTTATAGTTTTCAATATTTTTATAGTTGAAAAAACTATGACCTTCTCCTTCAAACAGCTCCAGATCGCATCTGCTTCCCACTTTTTCCATCACAACTTTGTAATATTTTGCAGTTTCTACAGGGATTAATTTATCTTCTGTTCCTAAAAAGAAAATAGTGGGCGGGGCTCCTTTTTTGATGTTGTGAATTGGAGAAAAGTCTTTGTATTTTCCCCCTATCCGGTCGTAGGCATAACCTCCGGGACCAGCATCAATTACAGGATTAAATAATATCAGGGCATTTGGGACACAACTTATAGTCAGATCGTCTGTGGATTCATTAAATTTTTCAACAAGAGCTGTTGCGGCGGCAAGATGTCCTCCTGCAGATCCACCAGACGCTATGATTCGGTTTGGATCAATATTAAACTCATTAGCATGAGCCCTGATATATCGTATGGCTGATTTAGCATCTTTTAGCGATTCAAAGGGACTTGTTCCCTGTCTTTTTTTCACCCTGTAATCGACAAGAAAGCATGTGATTCCCTTTTTCGAATAATGTATTGCATGTTGATTGAATTGTTCTGTATTTCCACTGATAAAACCACCTCCAAAAAAGAAAATCATGGCCGGGTTCGCTTCGCTATTTAATGTTTCCGCGGGTAAGACATCCATATATAAAGAAACGGAATCTATGTGCTTGTAAATTACAGTTTTAGAAGATTGGGAATACCCGGAAATAAGTGTAAATAAAAGAGGTACCAGTATTAATAATTGTTTGTTTTTCATGATAATTGAAGATAATTTATTATTGCATGCAATAAAAGTATCAATTTTTTGGAAAAAGGTTGCTGTTGGAATACTTATGTATAAGGATTAGACGGAGGAAAAGGAAAGATTCAGTAAATTTTTTTAGGATAAAAAGGGGTTCTTATTGAATAGTTATTGTATCTGCATCATAAGACCATGCAGCAAAATAACCCATGGCACCCTCAATGTTTGAAGTTGGATTGTAGGGAGTTGAAGACATTGCCATTCCGCCGCTAAGCGCATCATTCAGCTGAACAAAGAAGTTATATAAGGGCTCATCTATGGAAAATACTTTAAGTACAACCTCATCACCAGGATCAAAAGACATCATTGGATTGGTAAATGAAATGGTATCATTAAAAGCCATTAAATCAGAGAATGCAAAATATTGACCTGTCAAAATAGTGTCGTTTTGGATATATCGTAGTAAGTAGAAATTTTCCCTTTCAGGATCGTCCAGAAATGTACTTTCAATTTGCAAGAAGAGGGGAGCATGAGGGGAAGGAGGTTGAAATTCTACCACTTCGAGCGATATTATTTCAGTCTGTTTTGGCAGGTATGCACTTCCGGTATATTCCGTTTCATTCCATACTATTTCAACATTGTAGTTTATGTCCTCTTTTCCAATGATGGATTGTCCGATATAATTACCATTTCCAATATAACTCAACTCTTCTGAGATATTCCCGGTAGTGATTGTTACTGAAGCATTTTCAATGGGAGCAGGCTCATCAATTGAAAAGTAATTTGCTGTTTTCGTAAGGTGAACCACACTTACAGAATCTTTGTAAAGGCTGGCTTCAATAACCAATGCGGGATCTGATGAATTAAGATCGATCTCAATAATTTCTTCGCAAGAACTCATTGTGATAAGCACCGATATTGCTACTGCTATATATTTATTTAATGCCATCTTTTTAAAATTTGAAATTATAACTGATCGAAGGAACGATACCAAAAAGACTTAATTTGACTGCTTCCGTAGCACCCGGAATGGTTTCACTTTCCTGAAAATTGATCATATAAGCATTGTGTCTGTTGTAGGCATTATAAACTGAAAGGTCCCAGCTTGACTCAAACTTCTTGCGTTTCTTTCCTTTAAGGTTAATACTGGCATCCACCCTGTGATAGTGTGGCATTCTGTACCCATTCCGTTCTGTATAATAAGGAATCGGGAGACCATCAAGCACATATTTTCCACTTGGGAAAGTAACTGCATTTCCTGTAGCGTATATCCATACTGCCGATATTGATATTCTTGGTGTAAATTGATAGGTACCGACAATGGAAATATCATGAGTTTTATCGTACTTCACCGGATACCAGCTGAAACTATTGATACCCTCAATTTTATTCTCAGTTCTTGAGAGGGTATAGCTTATCCACCCTGTAAAATCACCATATTTTTTCTTTACATATAATTCGAGTCCGTAGCTTCTGCCAGTTCCCGAAAGGATGGTTGCCTCAACAAATTCATTAAGAAATATGTTTGCTCCATTTTCATAGTCAGCTACATTTTGGAGGTTTTTATAGTAGACTTCGACAGAGGTTTCAATATTGTTGTCCAGAAAATTTCTAAAGTATCCAAGCGCAAGCTGGTCAACATACAGGGGTTTTAAGTTGTTGCTACTGGGCATCCAGACGTCTGTTGGCGATCCTGAAGTACTGTTGGATAATAAATGAAGATACTGAGCCATCCTGTTGTATGAAACTTTTACCGAACTTCTTGACCCTAGTATATAATTAAAGGACAGCCGGGGCTCGATCCCATAGTAGGCCTGTACGGTTTCATTTGATTCGTAGTAGCTTGAATCTATCGGGGTGTTATCTTCTCCATATTCATACACCCAGCCCGGACCTATTTGATTGAACATAGACAATCGGATACCATAATTGGCACTAAACCTTGAAGAGACCTTCTGTTCATTTTGCAGGTAAATACCACTTTCAATAGCTCTTTTCTTTTCCAGGATAATTTCAAAATTGAGCGTGCTGTCAGTTGTAAGCTCCCCGGGCATGAATTGGTGATACGTTGCCCCACCTCCAAACTTAATCGTGTTGTTCGGATTTAAAAACCAGGTGAAATCCTCTTTGAAATTATGATTCTCAATACCGGAAGTTAACCTCATGCTTATATCTCCTTGTCCAATATTAAACCCATAATTATATGTGCTATAGATCGCAGAGGTATTTGAAAACAGCTTATCACTAAAGAGGTGGTTCCAACGCAATGTTCCGGTACTGTTTCCCCAATCGGTTCCAATCTGGTCACTAAACCCAAATACATCTTTTCCGAAATAGCCCGATAGAATAAGCCTGTTTTTATCATTAATGGAGTAACTGAGTTTTGCGTTGAGGTCGTAGAAGTATAAGGAGACATCGTCCGGTAATCGATCTTCCGGAAGCGCTGTTTTGGCAACGATATCAGCATAGGTTCTGCGTCCCGAAACGATAAATGATAATTTATCTTTTAAAATTGGTCCCTCTACCGTTAGCCTTGTTGAAATTAATCCAATTCCCCCTGTGGCACTAAATCTTTTTCTATTGCCATTGTTCATTGTAATATCAAGTACAGAGGATGCTCTTCCACCGTAATATGCCGGAATACCACCTTTGTAAATTGTAACATCTTTAAGCGCATCAGCATTGAACACAGAAAAGAATCCCATTAAATGAGAAGCGCTATACAGGGGCGCTTCATCGAGTAAGATCAGATTTTGGTCCATCGAGCCACCCCGTACATTAAAACCGGTACTTCCTTCTCCGGAGCTACTGATGCCGGGAAGGAGTTGAATGGTTTTTAGTACATCCTTTTCACCCAATAAGACAGGTATAACCGCAATTCTTTTCAGGTTCAATTTCTCAACGCCCATTTCAGCTGAGGTGATGTTTTTATCTCTCCTTTCGGCAGAGATCACTACTTCATTTAGTTCAATACTTACGGGGGATAATTCTATATTGAAAGTCTGTTTCTTATTAAAATTCAGATCTTTGCTAATAGTTTCATATCCCAGGTAGCTATATTGAATAGTATATTTTCCTTCCTGTAAGGAAAGAGAGTAGAATCCGTAATTATTTGAAATTGTTCCTTTACCGATGTCAATGGCCACCACTGTTACACCAATCAGATCTTCACCCGTTTCAGCATCAGTTACACTACCACTCAAAGTATAATTTTGCTGGCCCCAAAGCAGTGTTGGATATATGGCTAATAAAAATAATAATCTTCTCATTCTCTATCTGTAAATCCTCTTTCCCCTACACTAACGCAGAATATGAGCCTTAGGTATAAGTGTATTAACATGAAAGGGGGAATTGTGTTCGAATCATTGGATGTTTGAAGTGAGGCCTTGACAGGGGAATTATTGTTTTGTAGTAGGGATAGGGTTGTAGCATAGAGCATGAGCTTATCGCTGTTGCCATATGCAAATAGTATGTAAATTTTTGTTTCTTCGCTGATTAGCTTAAGGCCTGCTATTCCTCTTTTTTCTTGGTTAAATTCATCTCAAAAGCCTGTCCCATTTGGGTAAAGGTTCCTTCAATAATATTGTCTTTGTTGAGTTTTCCTTTATATACAATTCCAAGATCAGTTACTGTAATGGTTAATTCTTTTTCTTTAAATTTAGTTGAGGTAACCGGTATACCATAAGCACTCTGGTCCGGACTATCCATTGTTGAAGTATAGCCATCATCAGTAGAACTTATATTGAAGTCAACCCTGAGTGTTGTTCCCTGTACACTCAACACACCATTCCAGGTGCCGATAATATCCTGACCATAGATTGATAATGTAGCCAGAAACATGATGAATACAAGAGCTGTTTTTTTCATAAGATTCGTTTTTTAAAGGATGGAGATAAGGAGTAGTACTCTATTTTCACCCCACGTTCATGATTTGGATAAAGCTATGGAAAAATTGTCAGATGGAAAGGTGAATTATAAATTAATTACTGTAATTACCCAGGGTTTTAGATTCAGGGTTACCAGGTTTAGCTCTATCATAACTGACAGCGAAAGCTATGATTTATTTAAACCAGCCAATTCTTTGCTCTTTTTCAAGAAAGGTCCACGCCACGATCCTGCTCACTTTATTTCCCTGTCCCATGGAAATGGTCTTAACTTCAGCTGCCTCCACCTTTTTTAGTGCCTCATAGATGCTCTTGAGATTTGATTTTTTTGAGACCAGGGAGGAGTACCATAAGCATGAATTTGCGTATTGTTTGCTTTGGCGAATCATGGCTCTGACAAATCTTTTTTCACCTCCTTCGCACCATAATTCACTACTTTGTCCACCAAAATTCAAGATTGGTTTCCAGTCTTTTTTTCGGGTTAAATTATTCATTTTCAGCTGAGTTGCAGCATTTGCATCTTCTTCTGAGGCATGAAATGGCGGATTACACACCGAAAGAGCGTAGCGCTCCTGCTTTTGTATGATTCCATGAAAGGTATGGTTGGGATTTTTTTGTAATCTCACTTCAACAAGGTCCTTCAAATGAGGATTTGATACAATAATTTTATGAGCAGATTTTATTGCTTCGGGATCGGTATCGGAGCCGGTAAATGACCACTTATATTCTTTGGTACCAATGATGGGATAGATAAGGTTTGCACCTGTTCCAATATCCAGACACCGGATTTTTTCCCCTGTAGGAATTTCTCCTTTATTGCTTTCGTTCAACAGATCGGCCATGTAATGGATGTAATCTGCTCTGCCGGGAATAGGTGGAATCAGGTAGTTTTTAGGAACATCCCACACATCAATATCGTAATAGTACTTTAGCAATGCCGTGTTCAGCATTTTCACAGCTCTCGGATTAAAGAAATCTATGGATTCGTCCTCGTAATCATTTAATTTAACAAATTGAGCCAGGTCTGGATAGCATTCAATAAGTTTTTTGAAATCGTAGCGTTCACGATGCTTGCTCCTGGGGTGTAAGCTTGTTTTTACTTTTGGATGTTCTTTCTTTTCTTGAACCATGAAAATAGCGTAAGTGATGTAATATTATGATATCCAGGAAGTATCTATGATATTTTTTCGATTCTTATCCTGTGATATCCTTGCAAAATTGCAGGGTACAAGTTCGCAATTATATTCATCAAAATTGTATGAATCATATCCCCTTTTTATATTGAATACTCGTAGTTGGATAAATAACTTTTTTCAACTCTTTTTCTGAACCAGGAATATTCTTTAGAAGATTTTCAAAAAGAGTAATAATTTCCGGCTTATCCAGCTTTATATTGGTTTTCGTTTTCACCTCTGTTAAATCAATAAAAAATCTGGAAAAGTGATCTGGCATATCCTTGACAATTTCTGTATTCAGGAAGTTTGTCTCGTTGAAGAGCGTATGGTAGTTTCCTAAGGTTTTTTCAATAAAGAAGGTTTCATTTTTTAAATTAGTGATGGATGAAGATTTTTCGCAATGGGAAATGCATTCGTCATCAAGTTTAATTTTTTCACAACCTGTTACCTGGTGAAATAGACATTGCCTGCTGCTTAGAAGTACGATAGGATGGTAGATACTATAGTATAGGTCAAAATTTTCCGGAGCAATAATTCTGTGTATCTGATGTTTGTTTATTTCATTTGATATAAATGATCCTGAGCAGTTAAAATTCTCTTTTAATGTAAGCAGGCTATAGGAATTAACCGTATTAAGATAAGGTCCGGCTATCCATGATATCCCCGTTTTATAGGCTTCGTATGCTACTCCGGTATTATTTGTAACAATAAATTTTGGTTTTACCTGCTGAAGAAACTCCAATGCAGCAGTATAGTCCTCAGCTATTAGAATTGAAGGGAACCAGGGGATTAGTTTTTTGTTTTTCTTAAACAAATCTATAAAATCAGAAAGCTTATTTTTTAACCCGTCCGGAAGTCGAAAATATATATTTGCGGAAGTTTCTTCAGATAAAAATACATCGCTCTTTTGAGAAATCAACACCGAAAGAGAGGGTTTGAATTTTGACTTATTTTGTCTTTTAAGGATGGGAATATTAATGGGGTCAACAAAGTCTTTTGAGCCGTTCAGGATGTACAGAAGTCTCTTTTTAATTGCAGTAAGTTCCTTGAATGGCAGAAAAAGATCACTTTCAAGATTTAATTCTAATTGATCGATATAGTATTCTGTTTCATCCAATGCCTTCAGTCTTTTTAACACCATCTTTTGATTCAAAGACTCAGTTCCTTCATTCACCAAATCAAAAGCTGAAAGCACAATGAAAGAACTGTCGGGTGTTTTTACAGCAATTTTTAAGGGAGAGCCATTTTCCCCCGAAATATTAATGAGCAAGGGTGCTTTTTCAATGCTCAGTAGATCAATTTCCTCTTTGATACGTTTTCTGATCACTTCTTTCTCATCGTATAATTCTAATCTGCCTAAGATCTTCTTTTCCTCTGTAGTATACTTGTGGATTTCAGAATGGTGATTTGTAGAATGACTCATGGGGTTGTCAATGAACATTTCTTTACTGATCTCTCCCTTTAAATAGCCGTTCGTGAAATCACGGTTAAACACTTTATACAGATCACTATTGTCATTGACGAGACTGCCATTTTCCAAATAATCCTGAATCTGTTTTTTCCAGGTATTTACTACAGTGTATACATATTCAAATTCCTTAATTCTTCCTTCAATTTTCAGGGAATCAACGCCGGCATCATACAGTTCCTTTATATTGAACCAGGCAGAGTTATCTTTAAGATTCAGCGGATAATTTTTACCTGCAGGGGTAGTTAGATACCTGTCTCTGCACGGCTGACTACACCTGCCACGATTTCCGGAGTTCCCACCATGGAGAGAGCTTATATAACAAATGCCAGAAAAGGAAATACAGAAGGATCCATGGACAAATACTTCGCTTAAGATGTTATTTTCAGATGCTGTAGAGGACAGTGCTTTTATCTCTGGAAGACTTAGTTCCCTGGACAGGTTAATCCTTGTCGCATTTAGCTTATTTAAAAATAGAATTTGTCCCTTATTATGTGTGGTAAGCTGGGTAGAAGCGTGTATTTTAAGATCCTTAAAATGCCTGGATAAGAGATAAAACACACCTAAGTCCTGAACAATTATGCCGTCGATCGAAGTATTTACTAATTTGTTAAGGAGGCGAATCAGGGCTGGAATTTCACTTTCCAGGATCAGGATATTCAGGGTTAGAAAAACCTGACAATCATTTTTATGTGCAAGTCTTAAAATACCTTGCAGATCATCGAGGCTAATATTTGCAGCGCGGTTTCTGGCATTGAACCTGTTCAGACCACAGTATACGGCATCTGCTCCGGCAACAATTGCTGCTTTTATGGAATTTATATCTCCCCCCGGGGCCAGTAATTCCATTTTTCTACACCCAATCAAGCAATCTTTGTTCTCCTTTGAGCGCTCTGGTATTTGTTGCATCCTGACTTACTTCCAGTACGCCTTTGTATTCGTTTTTTTCATTTCTCAGGGCGAAATATTGAATCAGAATAAATTTTCCGCCTAATTCCAACCAGAACTCTGCACTGTCTTTTTCACCATTTCTAAAAGCACTTACAATTTTCTCAATGATATGAACACTTTCAGGGGGATGACAGTTTTGAACCGCCCTGCCGATTATTGCGGGGGAACGGGGAAAAAACCGATCTTTTGGTCTGGAGAAGAATTTTACCGTGTCATTCTCGTCAACAAAAGTGATGTCAACAGGTAAGTTATTTATGAGGAGTAAGATCTGTTCAAAATTGAGCTCTCCCGTTTCTGATTTCAGTTTTAGTTCACCGTCGATTTGGAAATTTTCAGGCTCTTTATTAATAGTAGTCTGTGATATATTTTCAGGTTTTTCGGGCTGTTCTATGAAGGGAAAAGGATATTCAAAACTCTGATTGTACATCTCTTTCCATTCTTCCTCAGAGACCGTTTCTGATGCAACCGGATAAATGATCAGGTCTTCCTTTTGGATCATTCCAAATACCAGAAAATAGAAGGAACCAATTTCTTTATTAAGATCCAGCCAGGCTGAGCTTTCGGTTTTAAGAACCTGAATTATTTTCTTTAATTTTTTTCGAATATCATCGTGCAGAGACCACATTACAGTTATTGGACGATAGTAGCGCCATATTTTTTCAAGAAAAGGGAAGAGGATATTCTCTTTTTTAACATAGTGAGATTCAAATTCCAGGAACTCTTCAAAAGGCGTAAGTAAGTCCCTTTTAAATTGATTGATATCTTCTGCTTCCCGTCCTTTATAGCTTTTTATAATTTTCTTAACCTGATTAAGCTTAAAAGTATAAGCCTGATTTTCAAGCATTAGATGATATAGAAAGCTATCCTCTTTTGGTTTTTCCCAACTGTACTTTTTCAGACTGTTAAAAAAGAGATTTATTACCTTTTCTACATCCTTCTTAATTGCATCAGGTTTAATTCCCATTTGCATCTGTTTGTCTTCGAGAATTAGCATATCATGAGGTGTAACATGATCTATCGCTTCTTTATATTTATCAAGAAGCATTCTTCCATTTTCACCACTCATCATTCCCAGAGACAAAGCGAGTAAATCCTCTACTCTTTTTTCGTTATTGTTAATGTATTCGGACATAATAGTTGTATTTTTCCAGCTATTGCCGGAATTTGATAATTATTATTCAAAGGTACTCTTTTTAAGAATGCTCAAAGGAATAGCACTTATCAAAATAGTATCACGAGTTTTTATATAAAATTAATTTCAAGTAGTGTAATCATTATGTAATGATTCATTCGTAACTTAGGTGTTTATTAAAGCATGTATATGTCAAACAAATCATCAAACCGGCGTCGATCGGGAAAACTTACCAGGGAGAAGGCCGCTACTCTGGCTATGGGAATCTTTACCCGTAACCCGAAGAAGGTTTTTAACTATAAGCAGATATCCACACAACTGCTGATCAAAGACCAGTTGGGGAAGGAGCAAATTAACAACGCCTTGCACAGTTTGGAAAAAGAGGGAATGCTTGTGTTGGCAGACAGGGGAAAATTCAAACTTAAGCCTCGTGCAGGATATGTGAATGGCTCCATAGATATGACCCAACATGGTTATGCTTTTCTTATATCGGAAGAGATTGAACAGGATGTGTTTATAGCGCGCAATAATCTGGCTACAGCTCTTGACAGCGATTTGGTGAAGGTGCATATTTATCCAAAGAAAAGGAATAGCACGAGACTGGAAGGTCAGGTAGTAGAAATTGTAGAGAGGGCAAGGGAAACTTTTGTTGGTGTTATTGAGATCTCTAAAAGTTATGCTTTTCTGCTTCCCGATAGCCGAAAAATGCCATTTGATATATTCATTCCGCTTGATAAGCTTAATGGAGCAGAGCATGGACAAAAGGCCATTGCTAAAATCACAGATTGGCCGAAGAAAGTGAAGAATCCTTTTGGAGAAGTTCTCGAGGTATTGGGTTATCCCGGAGAAAATGAGACAGAGATGCACTCAATTCTTGCTGAGTTTGAGTTGCCAATTCATTTTACGGAGGAGGTTGAGGCTGCTGCTGAGAATATTCCGGATAAGATTAGCGAGGCGGAGATTAAAAAACGCAGGGATATGCGGGGGACACCCACATTTACTATTGATCCGGCTGATGCCAAGGATTTTGATGATGCCTTATCAGTTAAGAAATTAAAAAATGGGAATTGGGAAGTAGGAATTCATATCGCAGATGTTTCCCATTATGTTCGAAAAGAATCTATTCTGGACCAGGAGGCTTATGACAGAGCTACCTCTGTGTATCTGGTCGACAGGGTTGTGCCCATGTTGCCCGAAAAGCTTTCAAATAACGTTTGTTCTCTTCGTCCTCATGAAGACAAACTGTGTTTTTCTGCCGTAGTGGAGTTAACACCGGATGTTGCCATTGTTGATGAGTGGTTTGGAAGAACTGTAATTCATTCCGACAAGCGATTTGATTACGAAGGGGCACAGCAGATTATTGAAACCGGAGAAGGCGAAGAAATGAAGGAGGAGGTTTTGTTAATGCATGACCTGGCTACGAAACTTCGGGCCAAACGCTTTAAGGAGGGCTCAATTAATTTCGATCGTGCAGAGGTGAAATTTAATCTCGATGAAGACGGAAAGCCCCTGGGTGTATATTTTAAAATACAGAAGGAGTCGAATCATCTGGTGGAGGAGTTTATGCTTTTGGCCAATCGTCGTGTGGCTGAATATGCCAGCAGAGGAGGAAAGTATCTTAAAGAAATAACAGAGGCAGATAAGATAAGATCAAAAAAGAAAGGAAAGACTTTTGTTTATCGTATTCACGATCTTCCCAATGCAGAGAAGCTGGAGTCTTTCACCTTTTTTATTCGCAAGTTTGGGTACGAGATGGCGATAAAGTCAGGACATCAAATGGCTGTTTCCATGAACCGTTTATTGGGTCAAATTCAGGGGAAGAAAGAACAAACAGTAATTGAGAACATGGCCTTACGCGCCATGGCAAAAGCGAGGTATTCAACGAAAAATGTAGGGCATTATGGCTTGGCATTTAAAGATTATGCACACTTCACTTCTCCCATACGGAGATATCCTGATTTAATGGTACACAGATTGTTAGCTCATTATCTGGAGCAAGGAGAGTCGAAGAATGCTTCTCGCTATGAAAAGAGATGTGATCATGCTTCCGAAATGGAGAGAAAGGCTGTGGAGGCAGAGAGAGCCTCCATTAAGTATAAGCAGGTAGAGTTTATGCAGGATAAAGTTGGCCAGGTTTTTGATGCTGTGGTATCAGGCCTTACCGTCTGGGGAATTTACACGGAGATTGTGGAGAATAAGTGTGAGGGAATGATCTCGGTAAAAGGATTGGTGGATGATTTCTATGAGTTTGATGAGGATAATTATAAAATTGTTGGACGACATTCAAGGCGCGAATTTGAAATTGGAGATCCTATTAAGATAGAAGTTGTTACTGCAAATCTTTCCAGACGACAATTAGATTTTAAGCTGGTCGAGGAGTAAGCTATTTTTTGGCTCACCGATCCTTAGATCAGATTTATTCAGATATTAACTATAAAGCCATGGTAGTTGTAAAAGATCATGTAAGGGCTGAAATAGTGAGTGTAGCCCGTAAGACATTTACCAGACAGGGTTTCAAAAAAACCACTATGGAAAATATTGCCCATGGTGCAGGAAAGGGGAAGAGTTCAATCTATTACTATTTTAAAAGTAAGGAGGAGATTTTTGAAGCGGTTGTTGAAAAGGAGGCAGACGAGCTGAGGTCTGCACTGGAAAAAGTTATCCAGGCCGGAAATGATCCAATGGGGCGGTTAAAAGCTTACATCATGTTCCGTCTTTACCATGTAAAAACAGTATCTAATTTTTATGCAGCACTAAAGGAAGATTCGCTGGATCAGATGCGTTTTGTGGAAGATGTACGGAAGAAATTTGAGGAACAGGAATATCAGACGGTTTGTGATATTCTTGATACAGGAATTAAAGAGGGAGCTTTCAAGATCAACGATTCCCGAATAGGCTCTATTGCCATTACTACCATGCTGAAAGGACTGGAACTCCCACTATTTCTTAATAAATACACCAGGGCAGAAAAAGAGGAATTATTAGACGGTCTGATGCAGGTAATTTTCTACGGACTTATAAAAAGGTAAGCTCACGGTCTCTTCTTTATTTTGTCGCCTCCATCAACCACTTTGGGCGATCTGTAGTAATGGCAGTTACCCCATAATTCATCATCTTTTTTGCATCCTCAGGATCATTAACTGTCCAGCACCACACTCCCTTATCTGCCTCATTAAATCTTTCAACCAATTTCTTATTGATGATCTTATGACGCAGATTCACGCCGTCAAGATCACTTTCGACTATCTCATTAAATCTTTTTTTAATATCAAAACCAAATGCAGACAGGTAATAACAGGGGATATCAGGATAGATTTTTTTTGTAGCAATAATCGTTTCATAATCAAAAGCAATAAATGCAATGTTTCCCGTTTTCCAGTATTCATTAATAACTTTCTCCATATGGGGCAAGATTTCAACCCCTGTTTTTATCTCTATAACCAGGGTATGTTCATCGGGAATTGTTTGTAGAAAATCACTCAAGAGGGGAATTGTCTGCCCGGCATACTTTTCAAGATTGCTTTCTCTCAATTCAATTGGATAGTCTTTTATCGCATCGTATTCAATTTCTTTAACAACAAAATCCTGACCGGTAAGCCGTTTTCCCTTTTTATCATGAAAAATGATCACTTGATTATCTTTGCTAAGCATTATATCACATTCTACAGCAACGACACCCAATTCCCAGGCTAAATTAATGGATGCCAATGTATTTTCAGGAGCGAGATATGAAGCACCCCGGTGTCCTACAAATGTAAGGTTCTGTTGTGCGCTTAACTGAGTGATACTTGTAATTGCCAAAAGAATGAGTATTATCTTTTTCATGTTCGTTTCATCTGTTTATAATTGATTGTTTTGGTGAAGGTACAAAAATCATTTACCGAAAATACACCGAATTCAATTCTACCATTTAGATTTAACTTTCAATATGTCTTATATTTGTATTCTTGAAAGAAGAAAAATTATATAAATTATAGATCATGAAATTTAATCTGTTTAAGCGACTTAAGAATTTTTTCAGAACGACATTTATTGGAGGATTGGTTGCCCTGTTGCCTTTATCACTTGTCGTGATACTGTTTCGCTGGATTATTGGCATAGTAGAGAAATACCTTGGACCATTAGTGGGATTGGTAAATACTGAATCGCAGCTCTATAAACTTGGACTCTACCTTTTAGCATTGGTTGCTATATTTTTTCTTTTCTTCCTGATTGGATTGATTATTAAAACCAGCTGGGGAAGATTTCTTAACAATGTACTGGAGCAAAAGTATCTGATGAAGATTCCCGGGTATAAGCTTGCCAGTGAAACTGTTAAGCAATTTTTTGGAAAAAACCGCTCCTTTTTCAGTGAAGTTGTGCTGGTTGACCTGTTCAATTCGGGCACATTGATGACCGGTTTTATTACAGATGATCAGGGTGAGATTATAACGGTGTTTGTACCAACAGGACCGAATCCAACATCAGGGAATATCTACCATGTTCCTGCAGAAAAAGTTAAAAAAACGAATGCTAATGTGGATGCGGGGATGAAATCGATTATCAGCTGTGGAGCAGGATCAGCGGAGGTTTTTCAGTCGATGAAGGGAGGAAAAGATTAGGCCTCTTCGTTTGAGGTGATAGATTCTCCGCCCTTTTTTATTTCATCAAGATGCTTAAAAAACCTTTTTTGAAAGATCAATAGAATTACCACAGCAACTGAAATGCTGGCATCTGCGATATTAAACACAGGACGAAAAAAGACAAACGATTGACCTCCAACACGAGGGATCCATTCAGGATAAACCCCGCTAATCAGAGGAAAATAGAACATATCGACAACTTTTCCATTGAGGAATGTGCCATATCCACCTCCCTCAGGGAACATTGTTGCCGCTTGGTATGGCGTACTTTCATTAAAGATTAGCCCATAAAATGCTGAATCGATCATATTGCCGATTGCTCCGGCCATGATCAAAGAAAGGGTGATTAACAATCCCTGGTGTGCTTTTAATTTAATCAGATGCCTGAGATAAAATCCAATAGCTCCAATAGCCACTAAGCGAAAAAGACTTAGAATCATTTTTCCATAATCACCGGGCAGGTTCAGACCAAAAGCCATGCCTTTGTTTTCTACGAAATGAATGATGAACCAGTTTCCAAAAACCGGGTTTTGTTCGTATAGAGACATATTTGTCTTCACAATAATTTTTACTATCTGATCAATGATCAGGATAATAAGAATAATGAGTATGGATTTTAGCGTGGAGGACATATATATTTAGAAGGCTGTAATAGCGCTTATTCCCACAATGTTACAAAATTATTAATACTTAACAATTTGAAATTATTCTGTTGTTGCCGAACAATTATTGTTTCGACTTGGCTTCTATGCTCAATGTAGCATGAGGCACAATCTTCAGACGTTCCTTGGAGATGAGCTTTCCGGTTTCACGGCAAATACCATAAGTTTTGTTCTCAATTCTGATGAGCGCACCCTGCAGGTGTTGTATAAACTTATGTTGTCGTTGAGCCAGCCTGCCAGCCTCTTCTTTCGAGAGTGTAGCAGCTCCCTCTTCAAGAACTTTAAAAGTGGGAGAGGTATCTTGAGTATCGTTACTTTCGCTTTGCGTAATGGTCGATTTCAATAGCTCATAATCTTCCCTTGCTTTATCAAGCTTCTTCAGAATTAACTCTTTGAATTCCATGAGCTCCTCGTCGTTATATCTTGTTTTCTCAGCCATGGTGTTTTAATTTTAATGTGCTTAAATATAGTAAATTATTTGTTGTTAATATACGTTTTATGATGTACAACAAGTCTATTTTCTTGTTACTTTGATATTCACCTTAATTTCTTCATTAATATCAATCTTTTTACTTCCGTTATTTGTTAACTCATCTTGAATCCTGATTTCTTCAGCCAGGGTTTGTGTGCTGATATAATCTCCAAATTTTTCAACGGCATCAACAATTACAGGGTGCTTTTCAATAATAACATCAACTTTATCGGTTACATCGAAGTCGCTCTCCTTTCTGATATTCTGAATCCTGTTCACCAGTTCTCTTGCAATACCTTCAGAACGAAGATCTGGTGTGATTGTTATATCCAGCGCTACAGTAATATCCCCGTCATTGGTAACAAGCCATCCCGGAATATCTTCAGAAGCGATTTCGACATCATCCAGATCTAATACAATCTCTTTATCGCCAGCCATAATAGTAAATTTCCTCTTTTTTTCAAACTGACTGATACCAGCCTGGTCTATCTGAGCCACTGCAGCAGAAATCAGCTTCATATATTTACCATATTTTGGCCCCAGGACTTTAAAATCAGGTTTGATTTTTTTCACCAGTATACCTTCTGTTTCGAAGATGTATTCAATCTCTTTTACATTCA
This sequence comes from Bacteroidales bacterium, assembly GCA_030589895.1. Classification (GTDB taxonomy): domain Bacteria; phylum Bacteroidota; class Bacteroidia; order Bacteroidales; genus JAUUZQ01. Next base: position 30,900 of record JAUUZQ010000012.1, on the reverse strand, counting down.
CTTCATTTAAAACCAAAGACTTAACAGCATCCAGTTTAAGCTGAAACCCCTTTTCCAATACAGGGACCATGATTTTGTTCAGAGGTTGACGAACTTTTATGCTTACTTTTCTTCTGAGACCAAGAATCATTGATGTAATTCGCTGTGCTATATCCATTCGCTCTTCCAGGGTTTCATTGATTAACGCCTCATCAAAACCGGGAAAATCAACCAGGTGTACAGAGGCTTCATCGTATTTTCCAGTAACTGATGTGAGATCGCGAAACAGCTTTTCCATATAGAACGGAGCAACCGGTGCAGCAAGCCTTGCAACTGTTTCAAGACAAGTGTAGAGTGTTTGATAAGCAGCGAGTTTATCGGTATCGAATGCTCCTCCCCAGAAACGTTTTCTGTTCAGACGAACATACCAGTTACTGAGATATTCGAGCACGAACTCCTGTATCAATCGTGCTGCGCGGGTTGGCTCATAATTGTCATATTGCTTCCTCACATTTTTCACCAATGAGTTAAGCAAAGAGATGATCCATTGATCGATTTCAGGACGCTCGTTTACCGGAACCTCCTCTTTTTCGTACCTGAAACCGTCTACATTGGCATATAATGTAAAAAATGAGTAGGTATTATATAGGGTTCCGAAGAATTTCCTTTTTACTTCATCGACACCTGAAATATCAAATTTAATATTGTCCCATGGTTGTGCATTGGTAATCATATACCAACGCAGCGGATCGGAACCATATTCATCAATTGTTATGAACGGATCAACGGCATTTCCCAGTCGTTTCGACATTTTGTTTCCTTTCTTATCCAGCACCAAACCATTTGAGATGATGTTTTTGAAAGCTACAGAATCGAAGAGCATGGTAGAGATGGCATGTAGCGTGAAGAACCAACCGCGCGTCTGGTCAACTCCTTCGGCGATAAAGTGAGCCGGGAAGTACTGATCAAAGTCATCTTTATGCTCAAAAGGATAGTGAAGTTGCGCATAAGGCATGGCTCCCGAATCGAACCATACATCGATAAGGTCAAGCTCCCGAACCATCTTCTGACCAGAGTCGCTGCAAAGGATGATCTTGTCAACAAATGGACGGTGAAGGTCGAATTTTTCATAATTTTCTTTAGAAAAGTCACCTTCCACAAAGTCTTGTAATGGATTCTCCTTCATAAAACCGGCATTTACAGACTTTTCAATTTCTGCCTTTAACTCGGCGACGGAGCCGATGCAGATCTGTTCTTTTCGGTCCTCAGTTACCCAGATAGGAAGCGGAGTTCCCCAGTAACGGGAACGAGAAAGGTTCCAGTCTACAAGGTTTTCCAACCACTTTCCAAATCTTCCGGTTCCTGTTACTGCAGGTTTCCAGTTGATGGTATGATTAAGTTCAATCATCCTGTCTTTCATGGCTGTCGATTTAATAAACCAGGAATCAAGAGGATAATATAGAATTGGCTTATCTGTTCTCCAGCAATGCGGATAATTATGGACATGTTTCTCAATACGAAAGGCCTTGTTGTTCTGTTTGAGGAATACAACAATATCGATATCTGTTGTTGTATCACCCTCTGCTTTTGTGCTATCGTATTCGTTTTTCACATATTTTCCGGCAAATTCGCCATAGCTGTCTGTGTTGACATATTTTGAAACGAAATCAGCATTTAGCTCATCAATAGGGAAGAAGCGGCCTTTTTTATCAACCAGGGGCTGAACAACATCCTCTTTGTCCAGAACTGTCAATGATGCAATTCCATTTTGCATTGCAACACGGTAGTCGTCAGCACCAAATGTTGGAGATGTGTGTACCACCCCTGTTCCTTCTTCGGTGCTTACAAAATCGCCGGCGATTACTTTAAATGCTTTGCCCTCGGGGCTTACCCAGTCGAGTAATGGCTCATAAGAGGCCCCAAGCATTTCTTTTCCTTTGAATGTATTCAGTATTTTAAAGGGGATTAGTTTTCCTCCAGCTTCATATTCTTCAAAAGGAAGCTCACTGTTTTTTTCCGGGAAGTAATTATTCACCAGGTCGCTTGCCAATACAACAGTGATCATTTCGCCTGTGTACTGATTATATGTTTTTATGCGGGAATATTTTATGTTTTTCCCAATGGAAAGTGCAGTATTGGAGGGCAGTGTCCAGGGGGTGGTTGTCCATGCAAGAATATATACATTGGTGTCTGTATCCTTAAAAAGAAATTCCGATTTCTCATCCCGTGTTATGTTAAACTGGGCAACGCAAGTGGTATCTTTTACATCGCGGTAGCACCCGGGCTGATTAAGTTCATGTGTGCTAAGTCCGGTTCCGGCCGCAGGAGAATAAGGTTGAATGGTATATCCTTTATAAAGAAGATTTTTTTTCATCATCTCTTTCAGCAGGTACCACAGGGTTTCAATGTATTTGTTATCGTAAGTTACATACGGATCAGACATATCAATCCAATACCCCATCTGTTCGGTAAGATTTTCCCACTGATCGGTATATTTCATTACATCGGTACGACAAGCCTTATTGTACTCTTCAATAGAGATCTTTTTACCGACATCTTCTTTGGTGATATTCAGCGATTTTTCAACGCCCAATTCAACAGGAAGACCATGGGTATCCCAACCGGCTTTTCTTTTTACATGAAATCCAGCCTGGGTCTTATATCGACAGAAAGCATCTTTTATAGTCCGTGCCATTACATGATGAATACCCGGTATACCATTGGCAGACGGAGGTCCTTCATAAAATACAAAAGAAGGCTTTTCCTCTCTTGAACTCAGACTTCTTTCAAAGGTCTTATCCTTTTTCCATAGATCATTTATCTCCTTGTTGATATCTGAAAGATTAAACTTCTTGTATTCTGGAAATTTCTTAGCCATTCACTCTATCCTTTTACACCTTTGTCAGGCATGCTAATTGCATGTAATTAATATATTAATAACTTCAGTTTCAATGAAACGGACAAAGATATACGAGTGTGAGTTAATTTGCAAGGAAATAAAGGTGAACTGTTGAGGGATTGACAATTTGAGGCTTTGGAGAAAAAAGGGTTTTTAAATAATTATTCCTTCAAAAACCTTAAATATTCAGCTTGTATTTCTTCAAATTCAATCTGAAGAAAATAAACTCCGCTATTTAATTTCGAGATATTAAGGGTGTGTTGTGTTCCCCGGCTATTGAATTGTGTCATCATTCGACCATTCAGATCGAAGACTGTAATGCTTCTGGTGTTGTTTACTGTTGAAACATATAATATTTCCGTTGAAGGAACAGGATAAATAATTGTACTTGATTCAGAGAGTGAGTAATTTTCAATGGCTGCTGTGATTTCAGGTGTTTTTAGATATTTAGTGGTATAGATTCGATATTCACCCGGATAAAGCGAGATAAGGTCATTGGTATTTGTAACATTTATGCTGTCGCCGGTAAAAAAATCATACCAAAGTCCTGTTTTACTGAAATTTGGATCTATTTCATTCGCTACGACATCAAAGTTACCAATGATGCGCACATCCATGTCAGCATGATTAAGTTCAATTCGTTTTATGGCATAAGAGACATTGAGTATAAAATCGTTGCTTGAAAAAGCCGGCTCTGAGGTTTTGAGGTGTATCAGACTGGAATAAATTTGATAGAGTTTGAGACGTTTTCCAACATCGTAATAGTCCCAGCGAATGGGTTTATTGCCAACCCTTCCGTTAAAATCGATGCTATAATCATATCCTAATTCACCGAATTGCCAGATCATTTTTGGTCCTGGAATTGTAAAGAAAAAGGCCCCGGCCAATTCCATCCTTTCCAGGGCTGTATTTAGATTGGTAATATTGTAATTACCATCTGAGTTGCCAAATGCCAGATTTTTAAACATCAGCCTTTCCTCATCGTGACTTTCCATATAGCCAACAACATGCGGATCGCTCCACCCCCTGTTTTTATAGGATATCCAATTGAAATTAGATTTACCATTTTCGTGATAAGCCATTGTGGCTTCGTTGTAGTTATAATTGATGTTTCCCCAGACCATCATTCCATGGTTCGACAATTCTTCTTCTTCGTTGTTTGGAGCAAAATGTTCCAGGATAACATAAGCATCAGGTTTAACTGTCCAAATCTCATCAGCCATTCTTTTTAATATTGCAATCCGGGATGCATCATATGCACTTCCGTCGCCAGGTGTATTTGTAAAGCCTTTGGTAAAATCGAAACGGAAACCATCCACATTGAATTCTGTCAGCCAGTGTGAATTTACCCGATCGACAAAATATTGTGTTGCACTACTTTCATGGTCAAAATCGAAGCCCCATGAGTATACAGAGTTTGGAGAATCTATATTATACCAGGGATTATCTGAACTTACCTTTCCTGTAGAACCATTGTAATATAGTTGAACCAATGGAGATTGTGAGAATGAGTGGTTCATGGCAATGTCAATAATCACAGCTATATCACGTGAATGACATGAATCAATAAACGCTTTCAGGTCATTGGCAGGACCGTAATATTTATCCGGAGCAAGGTAAAAAGAGGGATTGTATCCCCAGCTTTCATTTCCTTCAAATTCGTTGACAGGTAACAATTCAATAGCATTGATACCCAAGGTGCTAAAATAATCCAGCGTGTCAATTAAGGTAAGCCAATCATGGGCAGCAATAAAATCCCTTACCAATAGCTCATATATAATCAGGTTTTCTTTATCAGGAGGAGTATAGTTTGTGCTTTTCCATTCATATGGAGACAGACCGGGTTGTATAACACTTACGATGCCGGATGTTAATCCTGAGGGATAAGGTTTCAAATCGGGGTATGTTGCTGAACTGATCCACTTGTCGTTCCATGGATCAAGAACTTTTACGGTGTATGGATCAGCAATGTAGAGCTCACCATCCACCAGATATTGGTAAGCATATTCTTCGCCCGGATTCAGACCGTTTATGTTGAGCCAGAAACGATTGTTATCTTTAAACATTCGTGCGGCAGCCTGGGGAATCCAGTTGTTGAAATCTCCAATTACAAATACAGATTCTTTTCCCGGGGCATATAACACCAGTCGTACAGTATTGTCATCAATATAGTTTATTCCATCTTGCGATCCTTCCGGCAATGGATCCAGAATTTGATTTGTCATTACATGAACAAAAACAGAATCAGCCACTTCTTCTTCTGCGGCAACAGCAATGATTTTTAGCCAGTAATCGCCTGGCGTATCGAAGTTAAAATTATGTGTTAGTGTAGTGGAAGTAAGCGATTTAACCAGGTTGTTATTTAGAAACAGGCTAAGTAAAGCTTCTTCTGATGATGAAGCACTGAAGGCAATGTCAGTGTTTACATTTGTAATTTGATTTTTATCCGGATTGACAATGCTCACGTTTAAGCCCTCTTCAAATACTTCAGCAAAAATATCTGCTCCCCCTGTATCTTTTCCTTCAAGGTAGGATCCATTATATTCGGCATCGCTTCTAAAGACAAATGTCATATGTGTGATTGTTTCCCCTTCAGTTACACCATAATAATTTCTAATGGACGGGGTAATTTCAAGTGAGTACAAATTTGTGGAGATTCTGCTTAGTTTTGTTTCGGCGGTATTCTCTCCCCAGTTGGTTTTAACATATTTCCAGTCGGTGCCATCGTTACTTAAATTAGTAATGACGCCGGTATGGGCGTATACATCACCGGTAAAGTCTTTTAAACCTGTCGTTCCAAGGCTGGCATCAAAATATATAGTTACTGCTTGCGAGGAGAAAGGAATGGCCGGATCAGAAGTAATAATCTGAGCTTCTAATGCAATAGAAAGCAGTAGAAGAAAAGCAATTATAGTATTCCTGGCGATGTGTTTCATAAGTAAGTATTAGACAAGATGTATATCAATATCTGGAATTATAATCACAAATATATTCTACAAGCAATCAAAAGGGTATAAGGAAAAAAAGAGCATGCAAATTTGCATGCTCTTTTAATAAGAGATTTCTAATTATTGAATTGTTCCTGTTCCGGCAACAAAGTCTAATGTAACAACCTGACCTGTTGTTGTTGGTACTGCAGCCTGATCGCCTCCAGTTCCGCGGTATTCAATAGCACCACCAATAACAGCAAGCTCAGCTTGCCACCAGTCAATTGCATTGCCATCTCCGTTTGTCAGAGTAGCAGCAGCAACATGCATGCGGAAGTTTCCATCAGCAGTAGTAGCAGTGGAAGTTATTACTTTAGCAGTATTATCTACTGTAAACAATGTAGCAGCCTGAGCAGCATCCCAGTTACCATATGCATCACCGAGACCATATATCATAGGAGCGTTAACTTCAACAGTTTCATCCAGCAGGTTAACAACTACCATGTAGTATCCTGAAGTTGCAATATCCGGAACGTTATCAGAACCTTTATTCCATACACCATCAGTTGCTCCGTCACCTGAGTTAACACCAAAATCACCTATCCAATCTTTTACAGGGGAAAATTTAAAACCTGCATCAGCAACACCAGATTCGATAAATACAACTTGCCAGAATACGTGTGGATTACTGTGTGCAGGAACCATCTGGATTCCATTAGCAGCCCAGTCCCAACCTCCGATAGAGGCTCCAATCATATATAGCTCTTCAGGATAGACAGCAAGAGGCTCACCGTCTTTCACATAAGTTTGTGTTGCAATATGTCCACCGTCCAGTGTCCATGTCATGTCAAATGCATAAATAGCATATTCTGCGTTTGCGATATTGTCTCCACCGGCAGTAAGGTTATTTAAAGCGCCACCAAAGTTTGTATTCACTTTTACGCCTAATTTACCTTCTCCGTTATCAACGATAGTATCCAGGATAACTTTCCATCCACCTGAATAGCGGAATTTGTATTCGTTTTCCAGAATAGTTACTTCAGCAATGTTAAATGAAATTGTGTTTGGATCGAATGCGGACTCTGTAAGTTCAGTGTCATCACTCCATCCACCAGGAGTAGCACCACCAATCAGACCCCACTCAACTTTTGCAATAGCAACAACACCTATTTCTGTGTCAAGCATTACGTGATATAAACCATCTGCAGTTACAGTAAATGACGCTTCAGAGATTTCATATGAACCACGCCAAAGACCACTTTTAGGTTCTTCATTATCAAGGTCACCTTCAGCAACAAGTGCAAAATCTGCTGCAGGACCCCAATTTTCAGCAACGCCACCTACTACATTAACAAGGTTGAAACCTTCAGATCCACCTTTTACAGCGATATACATTTCGTAGAGAGAAGAGCGTGAAGCTTGAGTAACTTCGTTGTTAGCTTTCGACATTAAGCCATTTCCGCTTAAGCTATCAAGAGCAGTACCAAGACCCTGAATATAAAGACCATCTTCTACGAGAACCGGATCATCATCCGGATCATCATTGTCGCAGGATGTAAACGAAATCATTGCGACCAATGCCAGCATAAGGAAACTAGTTCCTTTAAAAAAGTAATTTTTCATAATTGTTAAATTTAAAAATCAGTAATTAATGTTAATATTTATTTTAATTAGCAAGATTTGGGTTTGTATCAATAACCCATTGCGGTATAGGGAATACATTTCTATCGGGGGTAGAAGCATCTTTCTCCCACCATGCTTTGTTAAACTCACCAAAACGAATCAGATCCTGACGGCGATGTCCTTCAAAAAACATCTCTCTGCCTCTTTCAGCAAGAATAGATTCCAGCGTAAGGTCACTTGCTGACCATGAAGAGACATTTGTTCTGTCTCTAATTTCGTTTATTAAACCTGCAGCTTCAGCTGTAGCTCCGTTTTGTCTGAAGTTGGCTTCAGCTTTCATTAACAGTACATCTGCATATCTAAAGACAGGGAAATCGTTTGAAAGGTTGTCTTTCGCGCCTTTTTTAACTTCAAATTTGACCACACGAGCTCCTGACATTCTGATCTCCACTAAGGTATAAGTGAGGTCCATTTGCAGAGCCGGAATATATGGATCAAAAATCAGATTTGAACCTTCAGCTGATGCGTCAGTAATTTTCACACCATCAGAAGTATATTGTTGTCCCACCAGAAATCCATCTTCTTTTCTGATGTCGCCATCTTCATAGCTATTGTAATGATCATACATTACCGCACAACCATTCCAGGGACCGGCAGTCATGTTGTATGTGAGATTACTATTGTAATGCAGTGTACGCATATGCAGGTTGAATCCCTTGTATGTATCTTCATCATAAGGAATTGTGAAGATGTTTTCAGGAGAATCCTGGTTTTCTGTAATAAAAGGAGCCAGTGGATCTGCTTCCAGTGTATATCCCAGGGCAATAACACTATCGCAAGCCGCTTCAGCCTCTGCCCAATAGGCGGTTCCTGTATATACTTCAGCATTAAGATAGAGCTTTGCCAGAAGGGTATATGCCATTCCTTTTGTCACAGCATTTTTGGGCCGTGATGTTCCCAGGTTAAGAGCACTTTCCTCAACATCATTTACAATTCCCTGCCATATTATAGCACGGTCGTCTTTTCCCGGTTGCTCCTCGGCATCTGAAAAACTTGTAACATATGGCACATCACCATAATTGTCAATGAGGAGGTAGTAATAGTATGCTCTCATTATTTTAACTTTTGCAATTGTTGCAGCAGCAGCGGGGTCTTCACTACTGTCTCCCAACAACTCCAACAATTGGTTTGCTTCACCAATGCCTCTATAGAACCGACTCCACATGCTATTTATTGCCTCCGTTGTATTGGTCCATGTGTGTTGGTGCAATACGCGCCATTTTCCACCATCGTCCCAGTCAGTATGCCTGGTAGGAAAAGTGACCTCATCAGAAGGTACTTCTTGTGCAAACCACCATCCGGACCAGTCCAGCATATCTTGCATGGGTTCATAAATCGGACCGGTAATAAGGGCTCCCTGTATTTCATTTTCAGGATATATATCACCGGGTAATCGGTCATACAGCTCTTCTTCCAGGTCAACACATCCGGAAAGAGTGATTGCGATAATAATTAAACTATATATTTTTTTCATGTTTGTCCTGTTTAAAATGTGACCTGTAATCCAAGTGTAAATGTCCTGGTCTTTGGATATACGTTGTACATATCCAATCCAAAGGATTTTCCATCATAAGATGTTTCAGGATCGATTCCTGTATACCCCGTAAGTGTATAAAGGTTGTTTGAAGAGAAGTATACACGAAGTTTCTTTACCCAGTCGTTTTCATTTATATCGAGCTTGTATCCAATAACCAGGTTGTCAATTCTCAGAAACGAACCATCTTCCAGATAATAGCTGTTTACCTTTGGAGCGTCTGTAAGTCCACGATCTATTTCGTCAATTACACTGCTTAAGGTGTTCAGTGTTGGAAGAATAGTTGGGTTTTCAAAAACCATTCTGGTTACATTGAGGACATCATTGCCATATACTCCGCGAATAGTGATACTTGCATCAAAGTTTTTGAAGAAAGTAAAGTAGTTGGACCATCCCATCTCAAAATCAGGAAGCGCAGAGCCCACCACTCTTCGTTCGGCATCTTCCACATTTCTGGTTACTCCGCCTGCAGCGGTCCAAAACAGAAATTTTCCATCTTCAGAGAGACCTGCATATTCTGGCATATAGAAGGTTCCCAATTCATAGTCCTCTTCAATTAACTGTGTCCAGTTTTGGTCACCAACCAGTCCTCGTCCCGACAGCCATCCAGTTTTCTTATCAGCATCTGTCCAGTCATATCCAGGACCTGATAAGGATTTTATCGTTTGATTATTTTTTGCAAATACCAGGGCTGTTTTCCAGGAAAAATTACTATTGTTTACAGCAAAGTAATCAATATTGAATTCTATTCCCTGATTGAGTATTTCTCCTGCATTGGCCCATGTTCTTTGATTAATATTTGGAGGAACAGGAACAGCATAAGAAGCCAGGAGGTCATATGTTGATTTGTGATAGTATTCAATGGAACCTGCAATTTTATTCTTCAGGAATCCAAAGTCCACACCCACATTTATCTCCGAATTTTCTTCCCATTTCAGATCAGGATTGTCATTATAGGGTTGACTGAATTTAACCGCCGATTCTCCTGTTTCAAAATTGACAGTTGTACCATCAATATTTACTACACTAATGCTATGATAGTTTCCAATTTCCTGGTTTCCTGAAAGACCAAAACCAGCCCTGAGTTTTAACATACTTAGAAACGAAACGCCTGATAAGAAATCTTCTTGTTTCATGTTCCACGCAACTGATCCGGATGGAAACCAACCCCATTTTTGGTTTGCACCAAACCTTGATGAACCATCTCTTCTCAAGGTAGCTGTTGCATAGTATTTTGAATTGAAGTTATAAATTGCTCTTCCAAAGAACGAGATGAGCCGGTTGTTTTCATAGTATGAATATATATCGCCAACAGTAACATCATTCAGTGTTTTTATATTATAAGACATTACATAGTCAGACAAAGGTTCTCTTCCTGCTGCACCTAATCCATCTCGTGTATCTTCCTGAAATGAATATCCTACCACAGAACTTATACTATGTCCATTCCCCATACTTTTATTATAGGAAAGAGTAGATTCCAGTATTTTAGATTCGCTATTACCATAAGACCTGCTTCCATATCCAGATGTAGTGCCTCCGCGTAATGTTGAGGGTTCAAAATAGTAGCTTTCTGAATCATCGCGGATATATCCAAGATTTACTCCGGCAACAAGACCGTCAGCAATTTCGAAATCAGCTTTCAGATTCCCAAGGAATCTTTTGGCATCCCTTGTATTCTGGATCTGTTCTATTAAGGCTACAGGGTTGTAGTAATTAAAATCACGTTGTAATTCATAGAATGATCCATCATCATTATATACAGGATCTGTTGGATTACGCTGGAAAGCCTGGTATAGCACATCATTTGCTCCGCTTGCTCCGTAACCTATATAATCGTTTGCTTCGATTGTTCCTGCCAGAGATGCAGACAATGTAAGTCGATCATTGATTCCCTTTTGCATCATATTGATTCTACCAATAGTCCTGGTTTTCGAAGTTCCTTTGACCACACCTTCCCAGTCAGAATGAGACAGGGAAACTCTGTATGTACCAGATTCACTTCCCCCGGATGCAGCTAAATTGTAAGATTGTGATTTACCTGTTTGGTAAATTTCATCCTGCCAGTCAGTATTTGCACCTCCATCCTGAAAATTCAATCCATTATCGATAACGTACTGTCGCATTTCATCTCCATTAAGCATGTCGAGTCTGTTGGCCACTTGATCATAGGAGATATAGCTGCTAAAATCAATGTTAGCAGTTTCACTTTGGCTCCCTTTCTTGGTTTGAATAATGATTACGCCATTTGCACCTCTTGCTCCGTATATGGCAGTTGAGGAGGCATCCTTTAGAATGTTGAAAGATTCTATATCCTCAGGTGCGATGGTTGTTGGATCCACACCGGGAACGCCATCAACCACATATAGTGGGTTTGTATTAGAGTCAAAACCGGATGAGCCACGTATTTTTACAGAATATCCGCCATTTGGATCTCCCCCTTTTTTGGTAATACTGACACCTGCAATTTTTCCCTGCATTCCCTGGATTGGATCAGTAAGAACGCCAGTTGATAATTCATCTGATGTAATACTTGAAACAGCTCCGGTTTTATCATTCTTTTTTTGCGTACCATATCCGATCACGACCACCTCATCGAGTGATTGTGTTTCTTCTGATAGCGCAACATCAATAATTGTTTGTCCGTTGACCTGAATTTCATAGGATGAATATCCGATATATGAAAAGAGTAAGGTAGAACCCGGCATAACCTTGATAGTATAATTTCCATCAAAATCTGTTACCGCTCCCAGGGTGGTCCCCTTTGCCATTATTGTAACTCCCGGAAGAGCTGCACCTGTAACTTCATCAAGAACTGTTCCTGTAATGGTACTAACTTGTGCCGATAAATTTATTGATGTTGTCAGCAAGGCAAGTATTAGAAGCTTCCAGATAGAAAATTTTCTCTGCTTCATAAATAATAGTTTAAGTGTAATTTAATCATCAAGGATCTCTGATATCTGTTCCGATAAAATTCCGACAAATTTTATACGATGTAGCTTTTTAAAGTCGTGACAAGATATTAAATCATAAAGCAGTGTGCTTATCCTTATATGCCATAAATGCTGAAAATCACCGCAATCGTCTCCGCAAACGTTTGTAATTGGGGTTTTAGTGGTATGTTTCTGAACAGAAAAATCAAATTTTGCTCATTTACAGACATTTTAGGCCCGTGGAATTGAACGAAAAAGAGGTCTCTGAGTATTATTTTTTGTTATATTTATCGATTAGATTTATCTAAATGAGCCACCAGGTTACCATAAAAGATATTGCCAGAGAATTGGGGGTTTCGCCCTCTACCGTTTCAAGAGCCTTGAAGGATCATCCTGATATAAGTGAGACAACTAAAAAATTGGTGAAGGAGCTTGTTGAAAAGCTAAAATACACACCAAATGCAATTGCCTTGAGTCTGCGAAGCCAAAAAACCAATGTCATTAGTGTAATTGTACCTCAGTTGGTGCACCATTTTTTCTCATCTGTTATATCAGGAATTGAAGATGTAGCACAAAATGCCGGATATAATGTAATGATATTTCAATCGAGTGAAATATATGAGCGTGAAGTAGCCATAACTCAGGCACTTCAGTCAAACAGAGCAGAAGGAGTATTGGTTTCAGTGTCGAAAACTTCGAGAAATTTCGGTCATTTTAAGGAGTTAATGGACAATGATTTTCCCATTGTGTTTTTTGACAGGGTGGTTGACGCATTGGAAACGGATAAGGTAATTGTTGATGATTTTTCCGGGGCTTTGAATGCAGTGGAGTATTTGATAAAAACAGGGTGTAAGAGGATAGCCCATTTTGCTGCACCACAGCATTTACTTATTGGTTATCAAAGACAGAGAGGATATATAAGCGCTTTGGAAAAGAATGGAATAAAGCTGGATGATAACCTGATCATGAAATGCGACACTATTGAAGAGGCAATTGAGCTCACTCCAAAGTTTATGAAGCAGAAGAATCCGCCAGATGCTATCTTCGCAGTTAATGATATGACGGCTGCCGGTGCTGTAAATACCCTAAAGAAATTAGGATATAAAATTCCTGATGATGTATCTGTCATTGGTTTTACTGATGGATTAATATCTACTGTTACTGATCCACCCCTGACAACCATAAGTCAGCATGGTTTTGAAATTGGCAGAAAATCGGCTGAGCTTCTTCTTAAACGAATCGACAATCCGGATGAGTCATTTAAGCCTGTTACGGAAGTGATTAAAACGGAGTTGATTTTGAGGGGGACGACGAGGGAGATGGAGTCCCGATAGCTATCGGAAGGGAGAGAGAATTAAAAGGCTTCCTCTTTATCCATTAAATTTTCTTTTATCTCCGCAAACGTTTGCAATAGGGTACACAGCGATTTCAGGTCTTTTGATTGTTTTTTTCTTTCCCAAAAATTTGCTTTATACATGTTTTTTGTAGTATTTTTGAAACGGAATTAAAAGTTTCGTCCGACAAGTTTCATTGTATTTAGATCTCTGATATCATAATTTTTATGGTCAGGGATTTTTTTATTTATATCTGAAAATTTCCCTTAATTATTTTAATAAATGATCTCTTACCGGGCTCGTTAAGTATCTATATATTTTAGAAGGGATTATTTGAATCTTTAAGTAAAGAAAATGTAATTATGCAAAAGCCTAAATTGAGTTTCTGGCAAATTTGGAATATGAGTTTTGGGTTTTTGGGTATCCAATTTGGGTTTGCCCTTCAAAATGGAAATGTTAGCCGGATATTTCAAACACTGGGTGCGGAAATTGATCAGATTCCGCTATTGTGGATCGCCGCACCGGTAACCGGACTTATTATTCAACCAATTGTTGGGTATTTAAGTGATAAAACATGGACACGCCTGGGTCGTCGTCGGCCATTTTTCCTGGCAGGAGCCATTATGGCATCTATTGCTCTTGTTTTTATGCCAAATTCTCCTGTTTTATGGATGGCAGCAGGAATGCTCTGGATCATGGACGCATCGATAAATATTTCAATGGAACCTTTCAGGGCATTTGTAGGTGATATGATGCCGGATGAACAACGAACCCTGGGATTTACCATGCAGAGTTTTTTTATTGGTATTGGTGCTTTTGTTGCATCATGGCTCCCATATATATTATCCAATTGGTTCAATGTTGCAAATACAGCGCCAGAAGGTGAGATTCCCGATACGGTAAAATTCTCATTTTATCTGGGTGGTGCTTTGTTTATATTGGCAGTGGGCTGGACTGTCTTCAGGTCAAAAGAGTACTCTCCGGAGGAGCTTGAAGAATTTGAAAAGGGAAATGAGGAAATGGGTCCCGATAGCTATCAGGAGGGTGAAGAAGAGATAGTTGAGAGGGAAGCGGATCATGAGCGTTTTCAAAAATACATGACCAGGGGAATCATCTGGACTGCAGTGGGTATTTTGTTGGCTCTGCCTATATTCTTTCTTAAACTGGAAAAAGAGTTATATGTACTTGTAATTGCTCTGTTTGCCTTTGGAGTTCTTCAGATTATTACGGCAATTCTGGTTACTGCAGGACGAACAAAAAACGGACTCGTAAGCATTATCACAGATCTTTACAGGATGCCTAAAACCATGGGACAGCTTGCTATTGTGCAGTTTTTTTCCTGGTTTGCATTGTTCTCAATGTGGATCTATACCACTTCAGCAGTTACGCACCATCTATATGGAACTGATGATACTACATCAGTATTATATAATGAAGGAGCCAATCTTGTAAGCGGCATGTTTGGATGGTACAATTTGTTTGCGGCAGGATTTGGACTATTGCTTCTGCCCTTTCTTTCTAAGTTGACGAATAGGAAAACAACCCATATGATCTCATTGATTGTTGGGGGTATTGGACTGGCATCCATCTTTTTTCTGAAAGAACCGGAACACATGATTTTTTCAATGATTGGGATAGGATTAGGCTGGGCAAGTATTCTGTCGATGCCTTATGCAATATTAACAGGAGCATTGCCTCAGAAAAAAATGGGTGTTTATATGGGGATATTCAACTTTTTCATTGTTATCCCCCAAATACTTGCTGCAACAATATTGGGTTTTATGGTAAAATCACTTTTCGGTGGTGATAGTATGTATGCATTGCTTGTGGGAGGAATATCCTTGTTGATTGCTGCTGTATTAGTACTTTTTGTAAATGATGATAATGAAATGGAGCGTCGGCTTTCATAGAAAGGAGAAAAAGATGAATAATCATTATAAAGTTAATGAATGGAGTGTAATTGAGGAGGCTTTTCACCCTGAAATGCAAGAGGCTTCTGAAAGTATTTTTAGTCTGGGGAATGGCAGAATGGGTCAGAGGGCTAATTTTGAAGAAGCCTATTCAGGAGCTTCTCTACAGGGTAGTTATATTGCCGGTATTTATTATCCCGATAAAACCAGGGTTGGTTGGTGGAAGAATGGATATCCTGAATTTTTTGCCAAGGTATTGAACTCGCCTAACTGGATTGGTATTTGTGTGGAAATTGATGGTCATAAACTGGATTTACATACTTGTACATTACATAGTTTCAGAAGAGAATTGAATATGAAGCATGGATTCCTTTCGAGATCGTTTACAGTTAGCTGTGAAGAGGGGAAGATGCTTGAGGTAAATGTGATGAGGTTTTTAAGTATTGCAGATGATGAGATTGGCGCTATAAGTTATAGTGTAAAACCTATAAATTTTGATGCTGAAATTGCTTTCACTCCATATATCGATGGAAATGTAAAAAACATGGATTCGAATTATGATGAGCATTTTTGGGATGTGATTGACTCCGGAGCAAAAGAAGGAAGTGCCTTTCTTATCTCTAAAACAAGAAAATCGGAATTTTCCGCTTCATTTGCGATGAAATATGAAGTAAGTATTGATGGAGAGCAGAGCGATTGGCCCGTGGAGTTAATTCATAATCAGGGATTTGTTGGGAATAAGGTAAAGGGCAGAGTTCTAAAGGGCAAGGAGGTCATAATCTATAAATATGTTTCTGTTGTTTCTTCTATGAACTATCCGGAAAAGGACTTGCTTGAATCAGGCAAAAAATCTCTTGAGCGCGCATTTAATTTAAAATTTGATACATTATTTAAAAATCACCAGGAGCATTGGGAGGAGAACTGGTCTCGTTCAGATATCATTATTGATGGTGATCCCCTGGCTCAACAGGGAATCCGGTTTAATATTTTTCACCTGAACCAGACTTATTCAGGAAGAGATGAGCGATTGAATATCGGGCCAAAAGGATTCACAGGCGAAAAATATGGGGGTAGTACTTATTGGGATACAGAAGCTTACCTCGTTTCTTTCTATCTCAGTACTGCAAATGAAGATGTAGCTCGAAATTTACTTATTTATCGCCATAAACACTTGCAAAGAGCCATTGAAAATGCTGAAAAATTAGGATTTAAAGATGGAGCTGCGCTTTATCCTATGGTTACAATGGACGGACAGGAGTGTCATAATGAATGGGAAATAACTTTTGAAGAGATTCACAGGAATGGCGCTATAGCATATGCTATTTACAATTATATAAGGTATACCGGAAACAAGGATTATTTGTTGGATTATGGTCTGGATGTATTAATTGCTATTTCCAGGTTTTGGAAGCAACGGGTGAATTGGTCTGATGTAAAGGGTAAATATGTTATTTTGGGCGTTACAGGGCCCAATGAATATGAGAACAATGTAAATAACAACTGGTATACCAACCTGATGGCTCAATGGACCCTGAAATACACCATGGAGTCTTTGGAGTATGCAAAAAATAATGATGCTTTCAGATTTAAGGAGATTCTTTCCAGGAACAATTTTAATGAAAAGAAAGAGATAGACAACTGGAGTGATATTGTTGAGAATATGTGCTTCCCTCATTCTGAAGAGAAGAATATCTTCTTACAACAGGATGGATACCTTGATAAAGAACAAAGGTTTGCTTCAGATCTGGATCCATCAGAATCACCTATAAATCAACATTGGTCGTGGGATCGTATTCTGCGTTCTTGTTATATCAAGCAAGCTGATGTTCTCCAGGGAATCTATTTTTTTGAAGAAGACTATGACCTTGAAACCATAAAAGCAAATTATGATTTTTATGAACCCCGGACCTTACATGAATCATCATTGTCTCCTTGTGTTCATTCGATTCTGGCCAACAGACTGGGATATGATAAGAAGGCATATGAGCTTTACCTGAGAACTTCACGGCTTGACATAGATGATTATAACCATGAAGTTAAAGAGGGTTTACATATTACAAGCATGGGAGGTACCTGGATGTCGGTGGTTTACGGATTTGGCGGTTTTCGTGTAAAAGATGATATGATTCATCTTAATCCACATCTTCCGGATCAGTGGAAATCTCTTTCATTCAGGATTGTTTTCAGGAAGAACGAAATCAGAATTCATATCAACGGCTCAAAAGTGGTAATTGAGAATGAAAAGGGACCACGCTTAGAAATAATGTTGAAAGGAAAAAATGTTATTATTGAGGAGAAGAGTTCTTTTTTACAAAATATTGAAAATTAAATCCTGAGTTTCTTAAAATATGACAGGTCAGAAGTCTATTTCCTTTTAATATTTTTAAGCAAGCTTTCCCTTGTTATATACCCATGTGTTTTTCTTTTTAATTGTTGTACAATTTAATTTGTCATACAAATAATTTATTATACATTTGAATATAGTAATTAAATATGCTGATATTCATGTATAAAGAATTATAAATGAGAAAATTACAGCACATTACTCTGGCAATTCTGCTTGTCACCTTGTTATCGGTATCATGTACGTCAAAAAATGAAAGGATTATATCAGAGATTAACATCCTACTCGATTCACTGAAAACAAATTTAGCACCGGATACCCGTATTGAATTGTGGAAATTGTCTGTATCTGAGGAGAATAGTATTATTGAATTAAGTGGTGAAATAGCAAATGAAGATGCTTTTCTGATCATTTCAAAAGCAATAGATGAGCAATTCAGCGGTGTAATAAATACATTGATATTACTTCCCGGGGAAGGTGTAGGACAAATCGTAAATGGTTTGATTAATAATTCAGTTGCTTATATGCGATCAGAACCTCGCCATATGGCTGATATTGTTTCACAGTCGCTGCTTGGGACTCCTGTTAGAATACTCAAAAAGAAAGAGGACTGGTACCTGGTGCAGACCCCAAATCTTTACCTGGGATGGATTGATGACGGAGCTATAGAGTCTATTGATCCGGAAAAACTGAAGCAGCTTAAAGACGCAAAGAAGGTTATCTATAACAAGCAATATGGCTTTTCATATTCTGATCCTAATGACATGTCTGTGCCAATATCAGATCTGGTGATTGGATGTATACTCAATGTTCGTCTTGTTCAGGATGGTTTTTACCAGGTTGAGTATCCGGATGGGAGATTAGCCTGGGTGAAAAGAGCTGAAGTGATCGATCTGGATGAGGTTTTAGACAGGATCCCGGAACAGGGAGCATTGATTGAAACTGCCCTGAAGTTTAAGGGTGTTCCCTATCTTTGGGGGGGGACATCATCTAAGGCGATAGATTGTAGTGGGTTTTCTTCTATGGTCTATTTTATGAACGGGCTACAGTTGATGCGTGACGCAAGCCAACAAGTTTATTGTGGTAAACCGATAACTTCAGAATATGAATATGATGAGCTGGAAGTGGGCGATCTTTTGTTTTTTGGAAGGCGGGCAAATGAAACTCAATCGGAGAAAGTAACGCATGTTGCTATATATATTGGTGACTCTGAGTTTATCCACGCATCAAAAAGGGTCAGGATTAACAGCATGGACCCTGCGCGGGAGAATTT
Source organism: Bacteroidales bacterium (assembly GCA_030589895.1). Classification (GTDB taxonomy): domain Bacteria; phylum Bacteroidota; class Bacteroidia; order Bacteroidales; genus JAUUZQ01. The sequence continues at coordinate 12,084 of JAUUZQ010000012.1, read as the reverse complement.
TATACCCGCATACCCGAAGAGGTTTATCAGGGCGATGAGGATTATTGGTATTGAGGATGAAGGATATCATCCTATACGTGAGAATAAGTTTTATAAAGAAATAATATAGTTTAGCCAATGAGTTTTGGAAGAAGAACATTTATAAAGAGTGTTGGAGCAGTTTCTGCAGCGGCAGTAATACCTGTTATATCATGTAATAGCAATAAAGCCCCGGCAATAACAGGAAACGGAAAGATGAAATTAAGCTTCAGGCCATATGATTTGCAATTGAGTCACACATTTACCGTTGCAGGCCATTCCAGGAATACCACTCCGGTGATTCTGACTGAGATAGAATATGAAGGCATCATTGCTTATGGAGAAGCCTCAATGCCTCCTTACCTGGGTGAATCGCAGGAATCTGTGATTAGATTCCTTCAGAAAGTGGATCTTGGACAGTTCAAAGATCCCTTCATGCTTGATGATATTCTATCATATGTGGATTCTCTTGATGAAGGCAACAGGGCAGCTAAGGCATGTATCGATATTGCATTGCATGATCTTATTGGAAAACTGCTTGATCAGCCGCTCTATAAGTTATGGGGCATCAATCCGCAAAATACTCCCGAGACATCATTTACTATCGGAATCGATACCCCGGAGGTGGTAAAAATAAAAACTGAAGAAGCGAGCAGATTTAAGGTGCTGAAAGTTAAGCTTGGAGGAGGCAATGATAAGGAGATGATCAATACGGTACGATCGGTAACAGATGTACCTATCTATATTGATGTGAATCAGGGATGGAAGGACAAGCACGAGGCACTGGACATGATTCACTGGCTGAAAGAGCAGGGTATTGTGTTTATTGAACAACCATTGCACAAGACTGCTGTTGATGACATTGCCTGGCTTACGGAAAACAGTCCCTTACCCATCATTGCTGATGAAGCTTTTCAGCGGCTTGATGACATAGCTTCTTTTAAAGGAATCTATTCAGGAATCAACATCAAACTAATGAAGAGTACAGGCTTGCGGGAGGCGCATAAAATGATCACAGTAGCCAGGGCACTTGATATGAAAGTGATGATCGGCTGCATGACTGAGACTTCATGCGCGGTATCAGCTGCTTCCCAGCTCTCTCCCCTGGTAGATTGGGCTGATCTGGATGGGAACCTGTTAATCGACAATGATATATTTGAAGGAGTGAAAGTTGTGGATGGCAAGGTGACACTAAATACCTGGCCCGGAATAGGAATTAAAAAAATTAACACCTAAAACTATAACGACTATGAAGCATTTTACACTGATTGCAACACTGCTCTTGTTTCAACTGCAGTTGTTTTCACAGATAACGATTTCAGGTACTGTTACTGACGGTGCTAACGGAGAATCGTTACCAGGAGCTACCGTGAGTACAGAAGGAACAATGACTGGTACAATTACTGATGTAAACGGGCACTATTCAATTTCTGTTTTGAGTGAAACAGATGTGTTAGTGGTCAGTTATATTGGTTATGAAACACAACGAATTGTTGTTGGAGACCGGACAGAAATTAACATCATATTGAATGTGGATACTGAAGAGCTGGAGGAGGTGGTGGTGACTGCCCTGGGTATTAAACGGGAAAAGAAATCCCTGGGATATGCGGTACAGGAAGTTAGTGGGGATGAAATGTCTCAATCCGACCCCCAGAATTTTATTTCTGCCCTTTCAGGAAGGATTGCGGGAGCCCAGATTACTACTTCATCCGGACAGCTAGGAGCTTCAACCACAATTAAAATCCGTGGTAACAAATCATTTGGAGGAGCTTCATCACCACTGTTTGTGGTTGACGGAACACCTATAATGAACAGTACGTCTTCAGCCCGTAGCTCTACAACTTATACAGACTTCGGTAATGCTGCCATGGACATTGACCCTTCGAATATTGAAAGTGTTTCGGTTTTGAAAGGAGCCAGTGCTACTGCCCTTTATGGAAGTCGTGGTGCAAATGGCGTGGTCTTGATTACGACCAAGAAAGGAAGTTCACAAAAAGGACTGGGAATTCAATTTTCATCCTCGATTGGGTTTGATGAAGTTTATATTTTGCCGAATTACCAGAATGAGTACGGACAGGGATTTGATGGTAGTGAGTTTTCGTATGAAAGCTTTAAAACAAATTTGAATCGTCCCGATCTGACCTACCAGGAATATCATGATATGAGGGGATATCGTTGGGCCACTGATGGCACAGGAAAACATGCAGGGGCTGATGAGAGCTGGGGTTCGCGGCTTGATGTAGGATTAATGGTACCGCAATTTGATTCTCCACTGGATGTTGATGGGAATCCGACTGCCACACCCTGGATCTCCCGTCCTGACAATGTGAGGAATTTTTATGAAACAGGCTTATCTTCTGTAAATAATATTTCCATGACAAATCAGACTGAAAGATCAAGCGGAAGATTTTCTATAGGCTATACAAAGCAAAAGGGAGTTTCTCCAAATACTGATCAGGAAAAAATAAACCTGGGGCTTAACTCATCAATGAAATTATCAGAAAAATTAAAGCTGGATGTGAATATTAATTACACCAACCTGAATAATGATAATCTTCCTCAGATGGGAAATTCAATGAGGAATCCACTTTTGGAATTTAATTCATGGTTTGGCAGACAGGTAAACCTTGAACATATGAAGGAGCATTATAATGATATCATTATGTATGAAGGAGAGCCCATGGCATACAACTGGATGATGGGATATGCTTCCCAGCATCCGAATCCATACTGGAATGCATATAAGAACACTATGTCACGCGAAAGAGACAGGGTTTTTGGGAATGTAGCAATTACCTATAACTTGTTTCAGGGGGTAGATATTGTAGCAAGAGTTGGTACAGATTTTTTTAATGAGAGCAGAAGATATATTTATCATCAGTATTCACGTGATTGGACAGACATGTATGAAAATGCTGCCAATGGTAATTTATGGCAGCAGATGCGACTTGAAAGTGAAAGCAATGCAGACCTGATGTTGAAGGTCGACAGGAATTTAACAGATGACATATCACTGTTTGCAACATTTGGAGGAAATTACCGCCAATCATATGATCAGTATGCCACTACACATGGTTTTGACCTTGTCGTTCCGGATTTCTTCTCTACATCTAATTATGCAGGCGACTATTATGTAGATTTTTCTAAGTATAGGAGAGTGACTAATAGCGTGTTTGGTTCTGCAAATTTTGGTTTTAAGAAATACCTTTTTCTCGATTTAACACTGCGCACCGATTGGAGTTCTGTACTTCCAATAGAAAACGGGAGGTACACATATCCTTCAGCAAACCTTGGATTTATATTTACGGACGCATTGAAGATCAAATCTGACATATTTACTTATGGTAAGTTAAGGGCCGGATACGCCGTGGTCGGAGACGATAATGTTGGTCCATATCAAACTTCCGGATATTTTAGCCCTTATGGAACACCCTTTAATGGTGTTGATATGTTCAGAGGAGCAACGATTATGTCATCTCCGGATTTAAAGCCTGAAATGACTTATAGTTATGAAACCGGAGGAGAATTCAAGTTTTTTGGAAACAGGTTAGGCTTTGATGTCACTTATTATGATGCAACAACAAAAAACCAATTGTTGCGAGTTGATATAGCCTCGTCTACCGGATATTCTGCATGGTTGAAGAATGCCGGGAGTATTCGCAATTATGGAGTTGAATTAGAAGCCTACGGATCTATTATTGAAGCAGGAGATTTCGGTTGGAATGTTAACCTGAACTGGTCGAAAAACAATAACATGATAATGGAATTGGCAGATGGCATGAATGAGCTTCAGATAGGCACCTTTGGCATGTATGGAAATACCTTGATGGCATTTCCAGAGCAGGAGTGGGGAGCGATTTATGGGACTACTTTTGCAAAAAATGAAAATGGTGATATTCTTGTAAATAATAAGGGAATGCCTTATGAATCAGCTGATCCTGAAGTACTGGGATATGTGAATCCTGATTGGATAGGAGGAGTAAGAAATAGCTTTTCATACAAGGGTATATCATTATCCGTGCTGATTGATTTCAGGAAAGGCGGAGATGTTTTCAGTTATACAAAAGCAGTTGGCCAAAAGACAGGAATATTACAATCGACAGTTGAGGGAGGTGTTCGTGAAACCGGATTGATTGTTCCTGGAGTTTACGATGAAGGGACTTCTTTGGATCTTGATGGAGACGGAACCAAAGAAGATGTGAGCGGACAAGCTAACGTGACAGCTGTTGACCCATATCGTTACTGGGCGGATTCGAGGTCCTGGAGTGAATTGTCAATCATTGACGGTAGTTTTATTAAACTGCGTGAGGTGGTCCTGAACTGTAATTTGCCACATTCTTTGGTAAGTAAGCTGGGTATTCAAAATGCTTCTTTGTCGTTCTTTGGAAGAAATCTTGCCTTGCTTTACACACATGAGAGCAACGATGTTCATATTGATCCGGAGGTATCAACCGGGGGTACTTTGGGCGGAACAGGATTGGAGACGTATCAACTGCCACCCACCAGGACGCTTGGGGTTAAGCTAAATGTTAAATTTTAAAGGAGGAATGATCATGAAGACAATAAATAAAATGAAAATTACGGCCATAAGCCTGACAATCCTCTTTATGTTTTCCTGTACCGGAAACTTTGAGGAGATCAATACCAATCCTAATAATCCGCCTAATGCACCGGCGGAAAATGTGATGGCATATGTTATACAGGGTTTGTCATCCAGATTTGGGACTACTGAGATGGAATATCCCGCAGCTTTTGTTGGCCATGTTACAAAAGGAAGTTATACTGATGTTACCAATTATCGGGGTAGTGTACCAACTTCTATTTGGTCAGGAACTTATGTTTATACGCTTACAAATGCAAATTTTGTAATTGAAACGGCACGAGAACAAGAAAATCAAATACTGGAGGCAGTAATGATAGTAATGAAATCCTATGCGATGCAGATGGTGGTTGATGCGCACGGGAAGGCTCCGTATTTTGATGCCGGGAAACTGACTGACGGAGTGATTCATCCGGCGTATGATGATGAGAAAGTAATATATGAAGATTTGATGCTTCAACTGGAGGATGCAAATGAAATTTTTTCAGGAGGAGCTGCAAGTGGATTCGTTCCGGATGGTGACTTGCTCTATGCCGGCGATATTGTAAAATGGAGAAAATTCTGTAATTCACTCCATTTACGTATGGCCATAAGGATTTCCAATGTTGACCCTTCAACAGCAACAGCAGTAATTTCAAAGATACTCAACGACCCGGATACCTATCCGGTTTTTGAGAGTAATGAGGACAATGCATATATTGCATATCCGGGTGAAGGGGAGTGGTTTGAACCATGGACTGCAAGACATAGTTCAATTGGTGATGATAAAATTGCAAAGCCAATTGCAGATATTCTTATTGACTATAACGACCCGAGGTTACCCATATATGCTGATACCATAACAACAGGAGAATATATTGGCCTTGAGGTAGGGCAAAAATATTCATCAAAAAATGCCAATTCGAATGTAGGAGCATTATTCGTAAACAACCCTGCCGGGTCGGTATATTTCATGAAATATGCCGAAATAGAGTTTATTAAAGCTGAAGCTGCAGCCCGTGGTTTTGTTATGGCTGATGCAGAAGCTGCTTATGAGGCTGGGATCACCGCATCTTGTGAGGAGTATGGGATTGAACCTGCTCTTATTGGTACTTATCTATTGGAACCCCAGGTAGTATGGAACGATGATCTTGATCGGATATATATTCAAAAATGGATTGCATTGTTCAGACAAAGCTGGGAAGCATGGGCTGAGATGAGAAGGACAGATATACCCGCACTTCCTCCAGCCAGTGATTCGAATCTTACAGGACACAACAGGACACCTTTCAGGTTCCCTTACCCAACCAGTGAGCAAAACCTGAACTCAGAAAATATTCCGGGTGATGTGACTGAAGTTGATAACTATTGGGGATACCAGGTTTGGTGGGATACCAGGACTGGAGTAAACTAAAGTGCCAGATTGAGTTAGAGTATGGGTTTAAGCATGGCTCTGGTTCAAGGTTTGAAAAATGTAGATAGATGAATTCAAGGAGAGATTTTCTAAAGAGATCGGGAATTATAGCTGCGCTTACTGTTGTCTCACCAGGGATTGCAAAAGGGATGCAATGGGAGTATGATTCCGGAGAAACGCAACCCAGGATCCTTCCAAAAAAGCTAAAAAAGGGAGACCTGATTGGCCTGGTTACTCCAGGCAGCTCCGTTTCTAAAGAGCAGCTTGAAGGCGCGGTAAATAAACTACAAGCGCTTGGTTTCAGAACTACTTACAATGAGTCAGTTTTGTCGGAATATGGATATTTTGCCGGCAGGGATCAGGAGCGTGCTGATGAACTGATGGAAATGTTTACCAGGAAGGATATTGATGGTATCTGGTGTGTCAGGGGAGGATATGGATCAATCAGAATACTGGAACTACTTGATTATGACTTAATCAGAAAAAACCCAAAGGTTTTTATCGGATACAGTGATATCACAGCAATTATTACGGCTATTTATGAAGAGACCGGATTGGTTACTTTCCACGGACCGGTGGGGATATCCAGTTTTAGCAAGTTCAGTATTAAGTCAATTGAAAAGGTGCTAATGGATCCGAAAACCACTTACAGCTATCCTTATAGGCGTGAAAAGAAGACGAAGGATAATCCGGAATTTGATCGTTATACCATTACAGGAGGTTTGGCTGAAGGTATTCTTACAGGAGGGAATATCAGTGTATTGGATTCTATGATCGGCAGCAGGTTTGAACCTGATTTTAAGGATAAGCTTGTTTATCTTGAAGATATAGAAGAGAAGACCTACCGTGTTGATAAAATGGTATTTCATCTCTTGTCAGGCACCAACATGAAGGAGGCGGCAGGAATTGTCATGGGAGCAATGGGTGATTGCAACATTAATGATGAACCACGACTCTCCCTGAAGACGGCACTTGACGATCTTTTGAAACCGCTGGGGATACCAGTTGCTTATGGCCTCTCATTTGGACATATAAGTAGAATGATAACAATTCCTACAGGAATCCGGGCAGCATTTGATGCAGATAAGTGCAGGCTGGAATTATTGGAGGCAGCAGTAATATAAAAGAAAATTTTTTGCAATAAAAAAGGCGGGAATTTTCCCGCCTTTTTTATTATAATCAATATCTGATTTTCTTACTTCACCATAATTTTCTGAACTTCTACTTTGCCACTTTCAGAAGTGATTTTTGCAAAATAGATTCCTGATTTCACATCAGAAAGCTCAACTGTTGATGTTCCTTCAACTGTACTTCTGTATACAGTTTGTCCGATAGAATTGATAAGTTCAAGAGTTGAACGCTCTTTAACAACAACATTAAGTAAATCTGACACAGGATTTGGGTACAATGAAATTTTACTAATACTCATTTCTTCAATTCCTGTAATGTCTTTTTGAACTTTTACATTGTCATAAATCGCAAAATTAAATGATTCTGATAATGAAGAAAACCAGTCAGCATATGCTATAGCTATGTTACCATCTACTGGTGTTTTTTCAATTGCAGACCAAACATAACCGTTTACCAACCAGAGAACACTATCTGCCTTAACTTCGATACTAACGCTTAACCACTGATTTCCAGGGTTGTCGGTGCCAAGTAAAACATTATAAGGATCCTCTGTATTATTATTTTGCGTTGGTATACCATCGCCGTCTAACAGATAACCACCTTCAAAATCTAAAGCTGATAATTCAACACCATCTTCATAAACCCTGATATCTCTGGCAGAACCATTGTCACACGTAACAGCATAGTCAATTCCATTTGCACTTGGAAGGACCTCATCAGTATGCATTACACCAAACAGACCAAATTCTGTTGATCCTGTCTCCCCTTCAAAACTCATATATAAATCAAATGAAACTTTGTACTCACCAGTAAATGACTGGCCAAGAGGGAAAGCATAAATTGAACTACCAACACCAACAAGGGGATCACCTTCACCAAGGTTTGCTTCAAACTTAAGACCTAATCCACCTCCACCAGGAGCTGCAGCAATTCCGCCTGCAATATAATCATAAGCAAAATCGGAAGAGTTTGGTCCTGCATCATCTACAACGGTCCAGCGTACATCTGCTGCTCCATCATCAAAATCTTCAGTAAACAAATCACTCCATGTTTGAGCAGAAAGTCCCATGGTCATAAGAGCAAGAATAAAAATAGTAGTAAATCTTTTCATAGTCTATAATTTTAATTAATAATGAATATAGTTAAACCAAAGGTAATACAAATTTGAAAAAAACAAAAATCCATATTGGAAAAATGCTGTAAAACAAATGATTCCAATGCTAAATCCCTTAAAAAAAGATATCATACAAATTTTCATATTCTGTATTTCGTACATGAAATTACAGTTTATTGGAATCACGATCCGACCTCATTTTTAATATCTGGTATATGATTTATGAGTAGGCTGTATTGAGTAGAGGAATTGTCAGAAGGTATGCAGGAAGACTGAAATTATCGCTTAATTGCTTTGACTTGATTTATTCCTGTGTCACTTGTAACGGAAATCAGATAGATCCCAGGTTTCAGGGAAGAGGTGTTAAGCACTGTTTCTTTTGAAGTACTCTCTCTTGCCAATACCCTTATTCCGGTTAAATTATATATTTCGATAAAACTGTGTGCACCCTGAGCCAGATCAGTTGAGATGTTTAGGTGGTCCGTAAAGGGATTCGGGAAGGTATTCATCCTGACAGAAGCATTCTTATTATGGACATCAAGTCCCTGGTAGGTCATCCCCTGTTTTCTATTCAATACTTCATTATTTGGATCGATTTTTAGATAGTAAACATCGTGGCTGAAAGGAATATGAAATACTTCATTACTTTGCGTTTGCTGCAGATCTATAATTATTGAACCGCCGGCATAATAAATTTTAAAAGGCATTCGCATTTTGAAAAAAGGAGTGTATGCCGGTCTTGAAGCTGTCTGGTTTACTGTTATAACAAGGGTGTCATTTTCCTGATACCAGGTTCCGGAATAGGTCGGGTAGCCATTTCCATAGATCCATTGGTCGAAAAACCAATCGTAATTTTCACCACTTGTTTCATTAACTATCCTGATAAAATCTGTTGTCAGGGCTGTTTTGTTGCTAAATTCCCGGAGATAGTTTTGAAGCGTCTGCCAGAACAGTTCATCATTATCCATTTCCCACCGAAGCATCTGTAATACTGCAGCTCCTTTGCAATAGGAGAGGGAATAGTCAAAAATTCTGCTGGCATTTTCCGCATCTTCCTCTGGCACATAAACACTTCCATATCCGTCTTCAAGAGCTTTGTTATGATAGTAATCTATCCTGTTTCTTCCGGCCCATTCTGAATCAAGCAGTTTCAGGGCGAGATAATCAAAATAGGTAGCAAAGCCTTCATTTAACCATATATCCTGCCACGAGCCACAAGTAACCAGGTTTCCAAACCACTGATGGGAAAGCTCATGTGATAATCTGCGAAAATCGATTGTATATGGCATGGATGTGAGCGTTTGATGCTCCATTCCAAATCCTTTCCCCCATATGGCATGCCCATATTTCTCTTCCTTAAAAGGATAGGGTCCGAGAAGCTTGCAATAGAGGTTCATCACTCCGTTTGTTTTGTCCAGTTCATTTTTCATTAAACTGATATGCTCTTCGCTTGTCATGAAGTTCTGGATAAGAATGGAATCTTCCCAACCATCGGGATGAGTATAGAAATTATACTCTTCATAGTCAAAGATATTGAGGACTACCAGATAGTAAGCCGTCGGGTACCTGGTCTTCCATTCATACCGCGTATAACCATTTCCAATGTCAACCGTTGCTGTCAACAGGCCATTGGAAGCAGCCTTATATGCTGAAGGAATGCTTATGAAAATATGGAGGGAGTCAATTTTGTCTTCAAGCACCTGCTTACAGGGAAACCACACAGAGGCTCCGAATGGTTGTGTAAAAGTATAAGTAAGTGCTTCGTTGCTGATGGTAGTATTGCGCAATCCACCGGCATAATTATTATTATCATAAGCATACCCCTGGTAGTAAATGACAACATTTATGTCTTCTCCGGCAGGAACCGGACTGCTTGGGATTGCTTTGATTTCGTTTCCTGAATGGTCGAATGAGCTTTGTATGTCATTAATAAAAACCGAATCTACCTGCATATCATCAAAAAGGCTGATACAAAATGTATCAAGGGGGCCATCTATAATTTTGGCCTCAATTTCCGCAAAACCACTGATGAAAGTGGACTTATTATCACTTTTCAAATCCAGCTTTGTAAAGGTGATATCATATTGATCCATTAAAGGATTACCGGCAAGCGCTGTATACATCATGCCTTTAGTTCCGGAACAGAGATCACATTTTTCTCCCTCTTGTCCGGAAATTTTTCCGAAGAGAAACAAGAATGAGAGCATGTAGAGAATAATAGTTTTCACCAGAATAAAATTGAGTTATACACTTGTATTTCAATAGAAAATAAGTCGACAAATTTATATAATTAATTTCAAAAACCGAGGAATCCTTACCTTATGATAATAGACTGTTGTGAACAGTAGTGCACGAGGGTTTCACCCGGTTTTTTTATTTATTAAATTCTGCCAATGCAATCATCAGTTGTTCAAGCTTTGCTCTTGCTTCGCGAGACGTGCCACTGAAACCGTTGACTGCCATGGAAAATGCTATATCCCGTCCTGATATGGATTTGACATAACCGGCGTATGCTTTTACATGGTTGATGGTTCCACTTTTTGCCCGCAGTTGTCCTTCTGCAACACTTTTCTTGAACAAAGATTCCAGGGTCCCGCTATTTCCTGCAACTGCCATGGAGTTGTAGAATTCTTCATGGTATGGACTTTGTTGTTTCATGTATCGCAGAAGCCATACCATTTGATAAGGAGTGATGGCATTGTACTGCGACAGACCACTGCCATCATACATAGCAATTCCCTGCGTGTCCATTCCTTTCTTCTTCCAAAAAGAAATTAAAGAATCGGCAGCGATAGTGGTTTCAGGAGCAGCACCAAGCTTGATGCCTGAATGAATCAGGCAGTGCTCTGCAAAAAGATTTACACTTTCAGTGTTTGTTTCTTTAATAATATCGAACAGAGCAGGAGAATAGCTTGTGTGAAAAACAACTCCATCCCGGGATAAATCAGGATCTTCCTTTTTCAGGAGGCGCATGGTGGTTGGAGGTCCTGCCGTTACCACTAACAGAGACTTCACTATAGAATCCAGTTGAACAGTTGCTGTATATGCCGGGTCGGGCATTGACCCCTTAATACCAAACCTCTTGCGGTTTAGCGGTAAGCTACCCCGAATTGTGCGTTCATAGCTATAAGGTGCACCATAGATATAAGAATTATCCCAGGTAATGGAATCAGATGTAACAGTATTGTCAAAATTCAGAGAGAGCTCAGGATATACTTCAACGATTTGAGCAAGCGCTCCCACAGAATCAGAAGTATTGAAATAGAGAGTATAAAAATTGTCATATATACTTAAGCCACAGGGTCCTGCCCCATAGTATTGTCCCATGTTCATCCAGGACCAAGAAGGAGGAACCATGTCATAACTAAAAACGCTGGCATCTCCAATGATTTGTCCATGAAGTGAATCAATCGCAAGCATTTTTATTGCTTCAGACCATTCATCAATAAAGTTTTTACCTGTATTTTTTTTGAAGTACCTGGAGCCAAGGCTGGGATCCCCTCCTCCCTTGATAATAATATTCTCAATTTCCTTGTTCCCTGCCGGGTTCATTCTTTCGGTATACAGCAGCTTGGTCTCAAATCTGTGGTCCGGACCATAAAGTTCCAATGCAGTAGCGGTAGTTAACAATTTTAACGTGGATGCCGGGCGAAGAGCCAGGTGAGGGTTCACGGATGCAATAAGCTCCCCGGATTTCATGTCAATGGCATAAAATGCAAATCCTGCAGTTTTGAAATTTGGTGAAGAGACTACTTCGTTAAGTAATTTATTGACAGAATGATTTCGTTTGTACAGGGGACGAATCTGGGCATTTCCTATACCAGGATT
>JAUUZQ010000128.1 GCA_030589895.1 Bacteroidales bacterium | reverse complement strand
TTATAAATAAAGAAAATATGCAGAAGAATAATATACTATGCTTTTTCATAATGCTGAGTTTTTAGAATCTGCGGGATAGTTCCATGTAAAATCTGCTGTAAATATTTTCACTTTTCACCAATTTACGGGAGTACAAGCTTGCTCCTAATTTTAAATATAGTTGTCTGTAACGCGTTCTAAATTCACTTCTTGCCGTAAGAATATCTAAGTCAATTCCAGGTCCCTTTTGAATTCTGTATCCAAACATTAAATCGAGATTTGTTCGTGGACTAAACTCATAAATGGCCTTCCCTGAGACGTCTGAATATTTTCTGTTAATATTTTCATCCACGATATTATAATTTCGGTAATTACCATTCAACAGCAATACGAAATTATTTATCTGCTTCTGAACATTTACATAATATCGTACCATTTTATAAGGTGTAATGGTACTGTTATGGTTCTCATATTCTGCACCCATTTCAGAAATCCCAAAATTTATTTTCCCTCCAACTACATTTTGATTAATGTAATTCAGAATCAGCAGATCCGATTTCTCCACATTAATGAAATCATTGAAATGACTCCGGTAATAGAGCTCCAGAAATCGATTAAAAAGAGTGATTGTTCCAGAAAAACTGTTGATAATAACATCGTATCTATATGAGCCTTCCTGTATTGCAACATAATCAATGTAAACGGAGGAGTTGTTTTCGATCAGACCTCCGGGTACGCGCTGAATTTCAATATAAGCCCCCTTTTCGATCAATATATAATCAAATTCTCGTTGGTAAATAATACTGCCAGTGTTGTCTTTTACCAGAATCGTGCTGATATCAATATTAGGTCTGTTAAGTGTTGTGATTACACCATCTGTAAGAATATAATCATCATTAGTAACCATTAAATCAATTGATTCACTTTCATTACTTCGCCCATTATAAGCGTATCTATAAAACAAATTCAAATTTCCTGTTGGTATTTTTTTTGAATAGTTTAAATTAAATCCTGCCATGCTGCTGGAAGATAGATAGGAGGTATGATTACTGACATTATAATTATAAAACAAGGATGTATTTAAGCTTTGGTAGAGTTTATGACTTAAACGAGCTGATATTTGATTCTGAATAGATTTTTGAAACGGTTGTCGTTGATTTTTAAAAACATAGCTGCTCATAAAATTTAAATTTGCCGGTAATTTTAGAGTAAGGTTCTCATTTACATCAAAAGCATCGTATGTTTGACTCCCTCTTCGGTTGGTATTTGTGATCAATGATCGAAAAGCATATCGTCTTTCTTTATCAAAATAAAGGCTGTTGTTTAACCAGATGATGTCATTTAAACTTTGAGTCTCAAATAGGTTCCTGTCCCGCCAATAATAATTATTCCGTGAATAATTCAAAGTATGATTATCGCGAGAAAAAAAACTCTTTTGTGTGAATATTTCAAATTTGCTTTGCTCATTTTTGAAATTGCGTCCGGTTTGTATCTCTACCTCATCTCTCTTCATGTTGTTATAAGTCACAAACACAGGGAGGTATTTAGTTCGTAAAGACAATGATGTTGTCCAGGATCTGCTATTTGATTCTATGTTGGTTAATACTTCACGATTGCTATAACTACTGTTCAAATAATAACGGGTATCGATTGTAAGCGGTTTACTGTTAAAGATAGTAGCACCGAGTCTTAAGCCCTTTAGGGTTCTTATTTCTGAACGATCTGGTGTTACTATGTAATCATCCTGATTCGATTCAGGACTGTATTCTCCTCCGATATCCAGCAACAGGAAATTTGGATGCCAGATGAAGCCGCTTGTATTTAATTTAAACCCCACTGACTTGTAGTTGCCTCGTTGAGATTCTATGAAGTCAATGGAATTGTGTTGTCTGCTTAAGTACATTCCCTTCAAATCCACCTGACCGTCTATAGAAGTAAATTTCAAAAATCTCGGAGCAAATCCATAGTCTTGCGAATACCCATCCACAAACATTAAGATTAGCAAACAATATACTATTCTCAGGGTTTTCAAAGAATTTATAACTCCATTAGTTAAAAATATAACGGTCCTCACCCCCGTGAGGATTATGACATTCTGTACAGCTGGTTTCACCTAAATCTGTATGGTAATCATTTTTTAACACCTGTTTGATATTATGACAGTTCAGGCACAACTCCCTGCCACTGTGCAAGAGCAGTTTTTCTGTACCATAGCGATGTGGTACATGACATACCGAACAGTTATCACTGGCAACAGGACCATGCACCACCTTATATTTTTCATTGAAATTTTCATGGCACAGGGTACATACACCCTTCTGAAGCAGGGAGTGGTTTACACTGCCATGCGGCTTATGGCAACTAAGACAATCTAATTCATTACTGCTACTGTGAAAATCTCCTTTATATATGTTTTTTGTATCATGGCAATTCAAACATAAATCCCGACCATTTCGTAACAATAGTTTTTCATTCTTTGCTTTATGTGGGTTGTGGCATTGGGTGCAGTTTCCTCCTGCAACAGGACCATGCACAAATGTTGACTGTTTCTTGAAGCCTGAGTGGCACTCAGTGCAAAGATCCATCATAGACATTTTCAGACTGCCCATTCGCTCCTTGTCATGACAATTGTCACATTTTCTTTCTCTGTATGGCTGGTGGACAAAAAAAGCAGGCTTCACCTCCTTGTCCACAACCTTTGTAATATCACCTATTTGGTCTAATGAATCAGAATTAGCCGCTTCTATTGTTAATTCCGGATTGGGTACACCATCGAAAAAAAAGAAAGTGTACGGTATTGGTTTTGTGTCGAGCATGCTCCCAGAAAAAGCAAAACTGCTATCCAAGAAATATATCCTTTATTTTTTGCATTGCCCACACCGTTGATTATTTAGGTTCTATGCGCCCATAAACAGATATTTTATCAGGGCCAAATTGGTTGCATACAAATATCAGGTACTTTAAACTGAAAGCCGGGTCGACATATTTCTCAAAATAACTCAAATGCTTGTAATCGATTGTCACATCTACAGGAAGGTACATATCTCCCGGACCACGGTAAGGACCTCCAAAAAAAAGAAGTAGCTGATTCTCTTTATTAAATATCTGGACATTTTCAAAACCAGCATCAGTTACAAAAAGATTCTGCTCACGATCAACAGCAATACCTTTGGGTCGCACAAACTGTCCTGAATACTTACCATAACTCCCAACCGAACTTAAAAACTCACCATTCAAATCAAATATCTTAATCTTAAATTCTCCAAAATCTGTTACGTAAATTCTGTCCCCCTCCATACAAATATTTATTGGATTATAAAGATATCCCTCATCGCCAGGCTTTGCTTCTGGAAAGGTAAAAAACAATTGCTGACTGGATTTACTATAAACATTAATTCGGTGATTAACAGGATCGGAAGCAAATATGGTATCACCTGTCACGAAAATATCATTCGGGATAAATTTCTTATCCCCAAATGAATTTACAAATTCAAGATCTTTATTAAATACAACTATCTCGTTACGTTTTAGGTCGCATACGAATAATGTTCCTTCATCGTCTACAAAACAATTTCTTGGTACATTAATTGTTCCTCTGCCACCGGGATTAAAATAGTTAAAAGACATATTATCCAGATCAATAATTTCAAGTCCCCCAACAGCAGGATCACATATAAATATTTTTCCACCTTGGATGTGAAGACCCATAGGTTTTTTAATAGGCTTAACCTCTTTCGGACCTGCAATATATGTTGTAAACATTGACTGCTTTCCTTCAATGTCTTCAGAATTACTAATACTTGTAAGAAACTGAATACGTGCTGTATCAGGAGCTGACGGGTAAAATACAGGATTGTTGTCCACAGTTGGGTGCAGCCGTTCTGAACATGACGCCAATCCTATTAATGATATAGTAAAGATACATGTAAGATAAAAATTGATTCTACCCATAATTACAAGAACATTAAATTGATCCAAAGAAAAAGGGCGGTAGTTTACCGCCCTTCAAATATAACTAATATAAATATTATTCTATTTTAGGTGACAGGTTTTGCACAATAAACTTCCAATATTATCCACCCTAAGAAGTGAGTTAGCTGATGAGGGGCCATTATTATGAACATCATGGCAGGATGAGCATTCTACGGTATTTGTTCCAGATAACAAGGCTAAAACCGGGTTAATTGTAGGATCTGCTAATTGAGGATTTGATGCTCCATTTTGATCATCAATAACAAGTTGAGCATCATACAGAAATGAAATTGGATGATCATTGGATAAGTCTGTACCAACCAAAGCATGGCTTGTCATTCTATCATTATTAATACCTGCTGAATCTGCACCGAGAACCGTCATTCCAAAAGCACCCAGGTTGATAGAACCATCGTGACAACTTAAACATAATTTGGAGACACCTAAAGGCTCAGCTTCAAGAGAAGCCTGCATAGTTCCTGATTGTACATTTTCATCATACATAATAAAAGTTTCCGTGGTTCTAGAGTGATTCCATAAAGGAGATCCTGCCACTGCAGCTTTATTATTGTGCGGTGCATGGCATACATTACAGATTTCACCATTAGTGTTCCAGGTAAAACCACCACTAAAATCATGAGCAGAACCGGTAATTTCGCCTTGCCCGAACCCAATTGATATAAACCCCACCACAAACAACAACGTAAAGAGTAATTTAATAGATTTCATAGCTTTAAATTTTTAGTAATTTATTTTTTTGTTTAATTTTT
Organism: Bacteroidales bacterium; assembly: GCA_030589895.1. Taxonomy (GTDB): domain Bacteria; phylum Bacteroidota; class Bacteroidia; order Bacteroidales; genus JAUUZQ01. Next base: position 4,310 of record JAUUZQ010000128.1, on the reverse strand, counting down.
TTCTTTCACAATGTTAATGCAATATACATGCCATGCAGCGTAAGTAACTATATTAGTGCGCATTTGGATTGTGTGATAATTTTAACAATCTATGTTATAAATTATGTTAAGATTGTTTGTTTTGAGTCACAAAAGGGATAGTCAAAACTGCCAATAATCATACAATTCATCAATTATTTAGCTTAAATAACTGATAATCACGTATGCTGAACAATATGTCCGTAAATTAGCGTAATAACTCCTCTCTACTCTGTAGATGCAGGATTTGGGAAATGTAGTGGGGGATATAACCCAGGGGAGACTGGGGGATATGCCCCTATAAATTATACTTCTTCTGCTTATACCTCAAGGTATCTCTTGAAATCCCCAATAACTTTGAAGCCTGAGTTTGGTTAAAATCTGCCATCACCAAGGCCTCCATGATCAATTGCTTTTCAAGTTTTTCCAGTGAGATGCCCTCCTTTGGAAAATTGAAAAGGTACCCTGAACCATTGCTCTTTTGAGGCAACATGCCATTTATTTCGCAGGGAAGATTATCTGCCATCAGTATATTGCCCGATTGAAGAATTACGGCTCTCTCAACCACATTGCGCAGCTCTCTTACATTTCCTGGCCAGAGATAATGACCAAGCAACTCTTTTGCTTCAGGATCTATCGCCTCAATCTTCTTTCTGAACATATCGTTAAAGAGAGCAAGAAAATAATCAAGCAATACCGGAATATCTTCTCTACGCTCATGCAACGGGGGGATCTCAATCTGGAAAACCTGCAGACGATAGTATAGATCCTCCCTGAATGACTTGTTCTCAATTGACTCCCTGAGGTTTTTGTTAGTGGCCGCAACGATCCTGACATCCACCGGAATCTCTTTTGTGCTTCCCAAACGCATAATCGTCCGGTTTTCAACAACTCCCAGAAGTTTTACCTGTGTAGCCTGATTAATTTCGCCAATCTCATCCAGAAAAACGGTGCCGCCTTCGGCAATTTCAAACAGCCCTTTCTTCAGATTTATAGCATCGGTAAATGCCCCTTTTTCATGGCCAAACAGTTCACTTTCCAGCAATGTATCAGGTAAAGAAGAGCAATTAATTGTCACAAAGGGTTTCGTTTTCCGGCTGCTTTCGTTATGAATGGCTCTTGCAAATACATCCTTCCCGGTTCCGCTATCTCCGAGAAGAAGTACAGTTGTTGCGTCAGAAATGGCTATTTTTCTTGAAACCCGGATAATCTGTTTCATTGTAGCCGAGTCGTGAATAATGTGGTTAAACGTAATTTTTTCTTTCTCCTCACGACGCAATAATAATAACTCGTTCTTTATATTTATTTTCTCTGAAATATTTTCAATGATAAGGTAAATCTCATCGAACGAAAATGGCTTTCGGATATATTCAAAGGCCCCCTTTTTCATTGCTTTAACCGCCACGTCTACAGTCTCATAAGCAGTCATGAATATGATAAATGTATCCACGTTATCTTCCCTGATCCTGGAGATGATATCCAAGCCTTTCATGTCGGGCAAATGATTATCTACGAATACTACATTTGGATTGTAATTTTCAAATAGTTTTAGCGCCTCAGTACCATTTTCTGCAGTAATAACCTTATACCCCTTTTCACTCAAATTTTTTTCGAATGACCAGCGAATCAGCTTCTCATCATCTATCACCAATATTTTTAATTGCTTTGTCATTCTATAATTCCTTTTATTTCGTAGAGTCTTGTTACTTAACTTTAACAGCAATACTTAATTACAAAGCAGCGAGCCTGTTCGGCATAAATATAGAAAAAATATCTATTCTCTTTCAACAGGCAAAGAGATAGTGAAGGTACAGCCACTTCCTTTATTATTTACAACCCAGATTTCGCCCCTGTGCTTATCAATCGTATCTTTCACAACGGCAAGTCCCAATCCTGTTCCCTCACTGCGTGTAGTGAAAAACGGGTGGAAAACTGTGGATAGCTCATTCTCCGGAATTCCCTTTCCAGTATCGCTAACATAGATCAATAGTCTGCTCTCATTAGAATTAAATTCCGTCTGAAAAGTAATCATTCCCTTCTCCTGAATTGCCTGAATTGCATTTAATCCCAGATTAAGCAAAACATCTTCCATCTGTTTTTTATCAAAACGTAGTGGAGGAATACCATCCATCAATTTCAGTTCAAATTTTATTTCTTTATTGTCCAACTGATTTCTCAGAAAAGACACTACCGGTTTTATCACTTTATTGATCTTATACAATGATAAATCCAGGTCTTTCTTCCGTGAATATTTCAAAAGATCTGAAATTGCATCATTTACCCGTTTTGCCTGCCGCTGGATCTCTTCCAGGATCGGAAGGTTCTCAGGATCATTGGTATCATTTACAATAATTTCAATGGCATTTGCAATCCCGGTAATTGGGTTACGGATCTCATGTGCCAGCCTTGCTGCCATCTCTCCAATGGTTGCCAGCTTGTAATTACTGCGCAGCTCCTTTGTATGAAATTCTTTAAGTTCTCTTTGGGCAACCTGAAATCTATCCAGCATGCTATTGAAGTTTTTCCCAAGCTTCCCAAGCTCCTTTGTCTCAGGAATAGACAGCCTTGAATGTAAGTCACCCTTGTTTACATCCTGAATAGTATCATTAAATTCACGTAATGATCTGCGGACAAACCTGTAGTGAATAAACAGAACAAAGGCGATAATGATAAACACCATAGAAACAGTAAAAATCAAACTCGAATTCCTGATAAAAGCGTGATTACCATCAAACTCATCCAATGAGTATTCTACAATAGATTTTTCAAACTCTGAATAGATCCTTTTTTCCAGCTGATGACTGTAGATATGAAATGCTGAGTATGAAATTGTTGAGATAACAACAACAAGCATAACCGTTATAATTGATCGAAAAGAGCGCTTCTTCATAGAGTCAGAATTTAGTTAGCTGACATAATATATAAGTGTAAGTTCTGATTCACTGAAATACAATGTCTCGGAATAATAATCTGCAAGAGTCCCTGTTTCAAATAAATCTTATCTCCGATTAATATTCTTTTGGATCATGATCTTTCCCATGACACATCAGATAGCAACGGCCACTTCGGTATCCATCATCCTGGAAATACATATTTCCATCTGACCGCGGCTTAACAATGCTTTTATCAAAGTTTATCAGATGCGAATTATTGATAGAATTACCTTGCATATTACTGATTCCATGGGGATCATGGCACACATTACAAGGTGTTCTCTCTTCCACTACATGTTTGTAATGAATTTTCGTCTGAACTTTATCCCCCATATCACTATTGTAATTATTGCGTGTATGGCATGAGTAGCACAATTCATAGGCAAAAGCCGATTCCTGGGTATCATCCGCCTTTTCATACTGGTACTTCAATATCTGTGGGTATATTGACCCATGTGGCCCTTTCGGAGCACCTGTTCCGTTACTGGCATGACAATCAGAACAGTAAATCATACTGCTTTCAGTGAGAGGCTGAACCAGAGCGGGAACACTGTTGTTTTTTCCTTTTATCTCAACCGGATGAAAAGATACACTCGTAGCTGCGAATTCAAGTCGCGTATTGGCTTGCTCAATCTGCCTGCTTGTAGTCGGACTGGAAACGGGATTGTCGGAGTGACATCTGAAACATAGTTCATATTCATACTGAATAGGATCAATGGCATTCCCATTCTGGTTAATTCCCATTATTCCAGCAAGAAATCCATTTGCATTTGGGGCATCAGCCGAACTGCTATTCACAGCATGACCATTATGACAATCAACACATTCAACGTGCTTTTTTGGAAGTGTAATAAGGGAAGATTCATTTGGATCATGAATATCATTATATGCCATCACATCATGTCTATATGATTTCGTCAACTGAATCTCAATGTTCTTTTCTGAAGAAGCAACATTCCCATTGTGACAATCAAGGCAGTTCTTCTCTTCCAGCACAGCTTTCAACAGGCGTTCTTTACCTCCTGCCGTATGCATGGTATGGCAATTCCCACATCCATTTTGTGCTACACTGGAATAGGAGTCTTCGTTATGTTCCCATGGATCGATCCCTGATCCATTCCACGATGCTGTTGATGTACTGTGTGTTGAGAGGCTCCAGAATTTCCTGTCGTGGCACTTGAAGCACAAATCAGAAAATTCATTTGATGCGACCAGGAAATTGGAATAGGTATCATCATGCGCATCATGACATGATGAACATTGCACTTTGTTATTTCCATCCAGCCTTACGGGAAATATAGGTGTATATTTCAACTGTCCGTCGGAGGCAACCAGCGTGGCATCATATTCAAATGAGAT
>JAUUZQ010000011.1 GCA_030589895.1 Bacteroidales bacterium | reverse complement strand
CGGGGTTCAGGGTTCGGGGTTCAGGGTTCGGGGTATTAGACAATTAAATTAATTTTTTGAAACAGGAGCCAATGGCCAATAAAAAGAAGAAAAAGAAAAACAGCGTTTTAAAATCATTTGTAGCGTTCATTAAAGATGAGCGAATAAAGTATGCTACGGGCATTTTATTGCTTCTGGTATCGCTCTATATGGTTTTATCATTTATCTCATATTTTTTCCATTGGGAGGCAGATCAGGACTTCAGATGGGCTCAGGTCTTCTCAGGTCCTGACATTACAGTCTATAATCAAGGAGGAAAGTTGGGGGCATGGATGTCTGATCTATTCATAAACCAATGGTTTGGGATATCGAGTTTACTATTTCCTTTCATACTTATTGTCTGGTCTTTGAACCTGTATAAGATCAAAATTCTTAAGCCATGGCTTACGACAAGAAATTCTCTGATTTTAATCATTCTGGTTTCAGTAACACTGGGTCTTATATTTGGCAGTGCCAATGCTTATCTTGGAAGCGGACCTGGCGGAGCACATGGCTATCACATTAGTCGCTGGCTAATTGCTTCCATTGGGATGATCGGCACAGTATTTATTCTGGCTATACTATATGTTGTATTTCTGCTATTCGGCACAGCGGGCTTAAGTTGGTTAAAAGCACAAATAGCGAAGCGAAAAAGCAAGAATACCCAAAATGAAATGGGGAGTGAAGAAGACGAATTCATCGATGAAGAATTAGTTGTTGATACCGGATTTTCAGATATAAATACTAACAAAACAGAAGAAGAGAAAGAGGATTTCATTGTCACAGATACCGGGAATAACCAGCCTGAATCTGAGAAACAAGACCCTAAAAATGAAAGTGATATTGTCCTGACAGTTGAGCAGACCACAGAAGAAAAGCAGATATCAGGCAATGAAACAGGAGAACTAAAAGATTATGATCCTACACTTGATCTTCCTAAATATCAGCTTCCTCCTTTAAATCTTTTAATGGATTATAGCTCTGGAGACTCCTCCGTCTCGAATGAAGAATTATTATCAAATAAAAACCGCATTGTAGAAACACTTGCATCTTATAAGATCAAAATTGATAAGATCAAGGCTACAATTGGACCTACTGTCACCCTGTATGAAATCGTTCCGGCACCCGGTATTCGCATTTCAAAAATAAAGAACCTGGAGGATGATATCGCACTAAGTTTGTCTGCACTTGGAATCAGAATTATTGCTCCGATACCAGGGAAAGGTACGATAGGTATTGAAGTTCCCAATCTGAATCCACGAATTGTCGCCATGAAAACAATCCTGGGATCTAAAAAGTTCCAGGAATCTGACCATGAACTTTCGATTGCCCTCGGAAAAACCATTTCAAATGAGACTTTTACATTCGATTTAACAAAGATGCCACACTTGCTGGTGGCAGGAGCTACAGGTCAGGGTAAATCTGTTGGCCTCAATGCAATGATAGCCTCGCTATTATATAAGAAGCATCCGGCTCAGTTGAAATTTGTATTGATCGATCCAAAGAAAGTCGAGCTCTCCATATATTCAAAAATTGAGCGCCATTTCCTTGCAAAATTAGCCGATACAGAAGAAGCGATCATCACAGATACACAAAAAGTGATCAGTACACTAAACTCGCTTTGTGGTGAGATGGATGAAAGATATGATTTGCTACAAAATGCGCATGTAAGAAACATTAAGGAGTACAATCGCAAGTTTATCTCCAGAAAATTAAATCCTGAGAAAGGGCACCGTTACATGCCATTCATCGTTGTGGTTATTGATGAATTTGCTGATCTGATTATGACTGCAGGACGGGATATCGAACATCCTATCTCAAGATTGGCACAACTTGCCCGTGCCATAGGAATACATTTAATAATTGCCACACAACGACCTACCACCAATATTATTACCGGGGTTATCAAAGCAAATTTCCCTGCCAGAATAGCTTTCCGGGTATCCTCCGGAATAGATTCAAGGACCATTCTCGATGGTCCCGGAGCCGATCAACTCATTGGCCGTGGAGATATGCTCTTTTTAAGTGGCAATGACCCCATCAGATTACAATGTGCTTTTGTTGACACACCTGAAATTGACAATCTGGTTGATTTTATCAGTGAACAAAGAGGATATCCCGCTGCATTGGAATTAAAACCTGTTGAAGAAGAAAGAGGTGAAGCTGTTGAAGTGGACCTGAATAAGAGAGATGATAGATTTGAAGAGGCTGCCAGACTGGTGGTTCAACATCAGCAAGGATCCACCTCCCTGATTCAAAGAAAACTGTCACTGGGTTATAACAGAGCAGGCAGAATTGTTGATCAGCTTGAAGCTGCCGGGATACTTGGATCATTTGAAGGGAGTAAGGCCAGACAAGTACATTGTCCTGACGAATTCAGTTTGGAACAGATTTTGAAAGGACTACAGTAAATACTCTATTAATCGCGTATGAGAGGGCTGAAAACTAAAAACAGGATGAAGGGTGAATAGTGTAGAGTGTAAAATGCAGAAGTGATAGAGAGAAGCCTGATTGAATGGGTCCCGACAGCTATCGGAAGAGGGAGATAAAAATAATTAACAGATGAAAGTTTTAAAACTATTTATACTGCTTATATTAATTCCATGTGTATCCCTTTGGGCACAACAAGATACTGATGCTGAGCCCTTTTTGGATAATATATCAAAAGACCTCGATCCCGGATACTCACTGAAAATTGAGTTCGATTATTCGAGAGAAGACCTTCAAACCGGTAGTATTGTCGAGGGAGATGGCATCCTGTACCTGCTGGGAGATAAATACAAATTAGAAATGGAGGAATTTGTCATCTTTTATGATGGTGAAAAACAATATTCTCTTAATCTTGAGGTCGAAGAGGTATATATCAGTATTCCCGATCCTGAAAACAAAGAATTCATGTTCTCTGATCCCATTACACTTCTACGGAAGTATAAAGAAGAGTTCAAATACAGGATCATTGGCGAAGCCAGTATTCGTGGAGTCAGTACCACAGAGATACAATTGTATCCAATGGAACTTGGAGGTCCATATGCATTATTAAAACTCTATATCGAGCCAAATAACAGTAAATTAAAGGCTATCCGGATACGGCACAAGAAGGGAATCCTTTATTCTATGTTTGTTTCAGGAATAAACCATGTTGAGGCTCTGGAAAATTCATTTTTCCAATTTAATGTGACAGCCTATCCCAATGTTGATGTAATCGAATTGGTTCAATAAACCGCTATTCGGGATATTCAATTCGTGCATGATAGATATTGGTCAACTTCTTCTTGAAAATATCCTTAATAGTGGTTATATCCCGATAAGTAATGTCGGCATCTGAATATTGTCCCTCTTTAATCTGATGGTCAACAATATGGTCAACAAGCTCCTTGATGGATTCGGGATTGATATCTTTCATGCTTCTCGACGCTGCTTCCACTGAATCTGCGATCATGAGTACTGCCATCTCCTTAGAAAATGGTTTGGGTCCGGGATATGAAAAATCTTCTGTGCTTATACCATCCTCAGGATTATTATTAAGGTATGACTTATAAAAATACTGTACAGTAGATGTTCCATGGTGCGTCTTGATAAAATCTATAATTTGCTCAGGTAATTTGTGCTTCTTCGCAATTTCAGCTCCTTTTATTACATGTTCAATGATTACTCTGGCACTGGTTTTGAAATCCAGATTATCATGAGGATTCTCCCCATCTCTCTGGTTTTCAATGAAATAGTATGGATTCTCCATTTTTCCAACATCATGATATAAAGCACCTGTCCTGATCATGAGCGTATTGCCTCCAATAATGCGGATCGCCTCCTCTGCCATATTAGCTACTTGCAATGAGTGCTGCATCGTCCCCGGGGCTTTCTCAGCCAACTCCCTTAAGAGTGGTTGATTTGTATCAGACAATTCAAAAAGTGTTGCATCAGATAAGAAACCGAACATTCTCTCGAAGATATATATCAGAGGATAAACCGTTAAAATCAACAGACCATTTCCGCCAAACCATAAAATTTGTGTCCAGTCAATACCTTCAAAGGTTCCTTCCTGAAGGAGAGAAAGTATAATATATATCAATGAATATGTTAAAGTGACAAAACTGGCTATATAAAACAGAATTCCCCTCTTATAATATGATCTCATTGAAAATACTGCGACTACTCCCGCGAGAAAATTCATAAGCAGGAACTGATAGCTGTTGGGTATCCAAAATCCTGCCAGAAGGAGAATCAGATAATGGACAAACAGAGCAAACCTTACATTAAAAAATGTTTTCAGAAAGATCGGTACAATTGCAAATGGAATCACATAGTAACTGATATGTTCATTGTTTACCGTCACTTTTGCCAATGCAACCATCAAAATGATTAATATCAAAATGAATAAGGTCTGGGCACTGCTATTCATCATATCCTTTCTGAAATTAGCTACATACCATAGCAAAGCCAGAAAGAGCAAAGCAATAAGTATAAACTGTCCCATGTAGAGCAGCGTATAATTGCGGTTCACATTTAGATTTGTTTCATACTCCTGTCGCAACGATTCTACCAAACGGTATTTAGATGGAGATACCAATTCTCCCCGTGCAATGATTATCTGACCTGACTGTACCATTCCCTGAGTGGCAACAATTTCATCCAGCTTTGTATTTAGAACATTTGCAGTCATGGATTCATCATATAGAATATTTGGACGAATATACTTTGTGATTGTCAGGTCGGATAATATTTGATCAGCAGAAATAGAAGTTATAGCAATCAAACTATTCATTGTGCGCTCATATGCCTCTCTCTCGGTGAGCAAATCCATCAAGGCGGTCTCTTCAGCAATCTGTTTTCTTAGAACTATTATTTCAAATTCCTCAGGATCATCAACTTGTATAAGCGGATGCATTTCAATAATTCCAATTTTATACAACTCTCCTAAAATCCCGGGAAGTGTATCAATCAGCAAGTGATAATTTCTGATATATCTGGCATCAAGATCATCCTCATACGACAAGAGGCTCACATCCTCTATATAATCAGCTCCCACAGATAAAAATACAGCTGTATCCAATTTAAAATATGACAGGCAATTCTTCGAGATACTATCAGTCTCTCTGGTCATTTGATTCACATCTTTATAAACGGGAAAGTCAAATGGTGCAATTAAATCCTGGTGCAGCCAGGGAGTATTTTTAACATATTCATATTGAAATTTTCCTTCACGTGGATACATCAGGAAAACGAGAAATATACTTATTAGGTAGAGGGACCCTATTTGTAGTGTTTTCCAATATCGAAGGAATTTACTTTTTATATTCATTTGTTAATGCGTTAATGCGTTAATGCAACAATGAGTCAATGAGCTAATGAGTGAATAAAAAATTAATAGGATTATTTTTTTATTCATTGTTGCATTGCTGCATTGTCGCATTGTTGCATTGTTCCCGCAAAGATACATCTTCTATAACAATTATAAGCCAGCGATGATTATACAAGCAAGCTAGCATTAAATTAATTATCTTTAATCCTGAATAATTTACAGGAATTACCAATCTCTTTCAAAATAGCATTTCATGAACCAGAAAGAAGAAAAATATGGAATTTGTCTTCAGACATATATACCAATTAGAAAAGATCCGTATGAGAGATCCGAAATGGTCAGCCAGGTTCTGTTTGGTGAATCAGTAGAAGTTCTTGACGAAGAAGGTAGATGGTTGTATGTCAGGTTAATATATGACAACTATGAAGGATGGATCGATAAAAAATGTATTGAATTTATTGATGAGCCAGTCAAAACTCATTCACTTGTTTTCAAAAACTCACTACAAATAAAGAATTTAACTACTGGCTTGATAGTAGTTCCAACAATTGGATGCTCAATTCCCGAACTGAATGGTCGCCAATTTATGATAGGCGATTGTACTTATGAACTGAGCAATCTGTCAGAAATATTAAGACCTGAAGCAAATAATAATTTTGAATCAATTACTGATGAATTGCTGGCCATTCCATATATATGGGGTGGCAGATCAGGATTTGGGTTTGATTGCTCCGGTCTGGTTCAATATTTATGTCGGGCCATGGGACTGGACCTGCCAAGAGATTCCAGTGAACAGGCGGCTCAAGGTGAAACTTTAAGTTTTCTAAATGAAGTAAGCTTGGGTGATTTAGCTTTCTTTGACGATAGTGAGGGATTGATACATCATGTGGGGATGATGCTTGGAGATGGCAAAATAATCCATGCCTCCGGAAATGTCAGAATCGACAACATTGACCAACAAGGAATCTTCAATGAGAGTCTTGGCACATACACCCACAAACTCAGGGTAATGAAAAGAGTGATGAAATAGTATTAGCAGGAAACTAAGTATTTATTTTTTTTACAAACTATATGATCATACCGGCACCAACCGTGTTATTCGTTGCCTCATCAATAATACTTACACTCCCGGAAATATGATTATCTACATAACTATCATAAAAGATCGGTTTGGTAGTCTTAATACTAATCCTGGCAATTTCATTCAAGCCTACATTCTTATCCTTAGTATTTTCTTCAAGAGTATTAATATCCATTTTAAACTTAACCTCCCGAATAACACATCTGAGTTCCGCTGTTGTATGTCTTATGGTGTATTTTCCACCTAAAACCATTGACTTTTCATTCAACCAGCAAACCATTAAATCAATTTCCTGACTAATTTTCGGAAGATTATCTTCTCCAACGATCATATCGCCCCGACTGATATCAATATCCTCAGATAAGCGCAGAGTAACAGATTGTGGAGGAAAAGCATAATCAAGACTCCCGGTCATGGTATCAACAGTTTCAATAGTAGTTCTTATTCCCTTAGGCAATACCGTTACTTTGTCCCCGGGTCTGAATACGCCTCCTGCAATTCTACCTGCATAGCCACGATAATCATGATACTCATCGCGTAGCGGACGAATCACAAACTGAACCGGAAATCTCTTGTTATCAAAATCAGCATCTGTAGTAATGTCAATAGTTTCCAGAAGTTCCAGCAAAGGAGAACCCGTAAACCAGGGCATATTGGTACTAGCATCAACAACATTATCTCCTTTCAATGCACTTATTGGAATAAACTGAACATCCTTCAGATTAAGCTTAGCTCTTATAGTTTCAAACTTTGCGATAATATCATTGTATACCTCCTCCTTGTAATCAACAAGATCCATTTTGTTAACGCAAATGGCGATATGTGGAATCCCTAAGAGTGAAGCAATATAAGCATGTCTGATGGTCTGCTCTAACACACCCTGTCTGGCATCAATAAGTATCAATGCCAGGTTGGCTGTAGAAGCCCCTGTCACCATGTTCCTGGTATATTGAACATGACCCGGAGTATCGGCAATGATAAATTTACGCTTTGGGGTAGCAAAATAGCGATAAGCCACATCAATTGTAATTCCCTGCTCTCTCTCTGCTCTTAAGCCGTCAGTAAGCAAGGCCAGGTTCACATGCTCCTCACCCCTGTGTTTGCTTGCTAATTCAAGTGCCTCCATCTGGTCTTCAAAAATAGCCTTCGAATCATATAGCAAGCGACCAATCAATGTGCTTTTACCATCATCAACACTTCCGGCAGTGGTAAAACGCAATAACTCCATGTCTAAATATCCTGGTGCAGGATTGTTGTCAGTACTCATATTCTAAATTTTGTAAACTTCGTAAAAAATATAATCAGAAAATAACCTCTAGAAATACCCCTCCTTCTTGCGGTCCTCCATTGCAGCTTCAGATCGCTTATCATCCGAACGACCGCCACGCTCTGTAGTACGTGTAGCAGCAACTTCCTGGATAATATCCTCCAGCGAATTGGCAGTGGACAATGTTAAACCTGTACATGATATATCTCCAATCGTGCGACATCTCACATCTTTCGTTTCCAATGTTTCAGTGTCCTTTAGTTCCATGAATGGCGCTTTTGCAAGCCAATTTCCATCACGTAAAAAAACTTCACGTTTGTGGGTATAATATAGGTTTGGAATCGGAATTTCTTCCAGGTAAATGTATTGCCAGACATCCATTTCGGTCCAGTTGCTAATGGGGAAAACCCTGAAATGCTCACCCATATGCTTCTTCCCATTAAATATGTTCCACAATTCCGGACGTTGATTTTTTGGATCCCACTGACCAAATTCATCTCTATGCGAGAAGAATCTCTCTTTGGCACGCGCCTTCTCTTCATCTCTCCTTCCGCCACCCAGTGCAGCATCAAATTTCAACTCCTCCAGTGCATCCAGCAAAGTCACCGTCTGCAACAAATTCCTACTGGCATTTATACCAGTCTCTTCAACTACTTTTCCTGAATCTATTGAATCCTGAACAAGGCGAACAATACATCTTCCACCCGTATCATCCATTAATTTATCCCTGAAATCAAGTGTTTCCTGGAAATTATGACCCGTATCAATATGTAAGCATGGAAATGGTACTACCTGGGGCCAGAAAGCCTTACGAGCCAGATAGTACATGATAATTGAATCTTTGCCGCCTGAAAACAGCAATGCAGGCTTCTCAAACTGTGCTGCAACCTCCCTGATAACATATATTGCCTCCGCCTCAAGCTCCCTTAAATGGGTAATAGAATAATCGCTCATAATACTGTAATAATTATGGTTCTTCTTTGAAGATGCAAAGATATAAAAATGATTGGATGGGGCAATGCGACAATGCAATAATGCAACAATGCGACAATGCGACAATGCAACAATAAGTTAATGCAGTGTATCAGCTTAACTGGCAAAGAGTAATATCGTATGGCAGGCATCAGAAGGACGCATGCTAAATACTGCACTACCAATAATTGAAAAATCAGAATAGACGAATATAATCAAAAAAAAGGTGCCTCAATGAGAGACACCTTTTTAAAAAGTATAGGATTGTGATTAGAGAACAGTAACAGTAAATACACTACCGTCATTCTCAACTTCAAGAATCCTGTATGAAGGATAAGAACCACCCCAGGCAGTCCATGGATCCAGAATATAATTATCAAGATTATCTGAATCGAAGAAGCCCTCAATGACATCAACTGATCCATCAGGATAACCCAATGTCAGTACATAGTCAAATGGTGGTGCTCCCCAATGCATGAAATCAACAAAGTAGGTTCCAACCGGGTCAGCAAGCCAGATAGCCTGATCAATCTCAGGATTAGCACCTGTTGCTCCACCAGCTCCCCATTCAGTCATAGGATAAGTAGTTGTGTTACTCCATGTAACGATGTCAATGTCAGCATCTGTACCCCAACTAAGAACAACAGTCAAAAGTGTAGGATCATTAACATTCGCAACATCAAAACTAATTGTTGGATTAACAACATCTTGATTAACCAGATACTTGTCAGCAAGACTGGTAGCTCCAATTTCAGCAGTATAGCTTTCGCCAACTTCCGGATTGTTGTCCTGAACACAAATAATCAACAATTCAGTCTCCAGGGTATAAGGAGACATAACAGCAGGTTCAACGATGATATCATGACCATCAGCATCTCCGCCAGTTTGAGTTGCACGGAATGTTACGGAACGATCCAGCATTTTATCCATGGTTATCGTATAGACGATGGTATCACCTTCAGCTAATGAAGTACCTGTAAAATCGGTTGTGAATGTAACCATAGGATATCCATCCGGGCTTACCACTTCACTCACTTCCTGTGTTGCAGTATCGCAACCGGCGAGAGCAGCAACAAGGAATGCAAGTCCGAGTAATTTAAATTTAATATATTTTCTCATTATATTTTTATTTTAAATATTAAAATGTAGGTGTAAATATCTCCCAGAAGATTCTATCTCCACCGGAACCAGTATAATAATAGTACATATAAATTGCACCATCAGCCGGATCAAAATAAGGCACATGGCCAGCGTCAGTAGGATCACCAGTTTTTACATCATAGTTCCATGTATCACCAACCTCAAATTTGATAGAGTTATCAGGATTTACAGTAATCCAACATAAATCAGTAGTTCCCCAAACGGCAAATCCTGTTTCACATTTTCTTCCTGTAACGGCAATCAATTCCTTTTGTTCAAAACGAACTCCTCCATAAGGATCATTAGGATCAAAAGGATCAAAAGTTGGATGAGATCCACCAGCTGTTGGATGGAAATATCTCATTTCAGTGTCATAGATTCCTTTGTACGGATTCGGTGCTGTAAAATTAAGCGTAAAATTTGCACCTTTTCCACTACCTGTTACCATTTCATCACCAGTCGCAGCAATAGAAAGGAATAACAATGGAGCATCCCAGTCGTCAAACTCAGGAGTACCTTCCAAAGGAGGTGTATTACCTACAGTAATAAGCGTAATGCTCAAAAGTCCAAGATAATTGTTATCTGCTGTTAGTGTCAAGGGATTATTATTAATCCTGTAATGAACACCATCAACAGCTGTTGAAGCATCATCTACACTAAAAGTAACTGAAACATCATTTGTAAGATCCATAACTGTTGGACCAACAACCTTGATCTTTACATCAAATGTATACTCATTACCATTCGCTTCAGCAGTAAGGTTGGTAGCAACTCTTTCAAGCGTCACTACATTCAGGCCCTGATCGTTCAGGTCAAGCTCTATATCATCTTCAAAGCATGATGTCAATAAAGCCATGCTGAAGACTAGCATAATTAGATATTTTATATTTCTCATAATGTTCTAAATTTTTAAAGGATTATTCAGCCCAAAATATTTTGGCTGTAAATGCATCAGGCTGAGCTGGCACATTGTCACCATTAGCTGATAATTCACCTGCTGGATAGAACAAACGCACTGGCCTGTCAGGTGTTGTTGCTTGTAAAGAGACAGGTAATCCTGAAGGAAATCCGGTTCTGTTATAGTCAAACCATGATTGCTCAGCAGTAATACCATTCATAGCGATCCACTTCTGTGTGATAATAGCTTCTAATTCATCACCGGTAGAAGAATTCCAGTCAGCAAGAGGAATTGCAGAACTATAATATCCGGCAGCACTACCAGCACCCAGGTAATCAAATGAAGCCTGAATACCAGCTTCAAAATGTGCTTTTGGGTCGTCTGTAATCAGCCCCTTCTCAGCAGCTTCAGCAAGCAGAAAATATACTTCTGCCATTGAGAAGATGTTAGCGCCCATAGTTCCGCTCTTAAGAATACCGTCTCCGATATTAGAAACTAATTCTGGAACAAAAGCATCAAGAACAGGAGTATCATAATCCAATAATCCCTGTACTACACCTAAATGACCTGTAGCAGGTTCTTCATAAATGTAATCAATGCGTGGATCAGCAAGACCAGTAAGATAATCAAGAATAAATTGAGTAGCACATGTTGCTTTGCTGGAAAGTGTTTGCGTTCCACCTTCATCCCAGCCAAGATCACCCCAAATAGGATTTTGCTTATCCTTTTCAATCAGGTAACCAGGATTAACAAGTACATCACTGGTAATAAATCCGGATCCTTGAGTTGCAATAGCTGCAAGGTCTGATGTAACATCTCTTACATCTGATTCACGAACAAGAATTCTCAGCTTAACAGTATTTGCAAACTGAATCCACTTGTCCATATCTCCTCCAAACATAGCATCATCAATATCCGGAACATCAGGAGCAACCGCTTCATCGATAAGAACAATAGCTGCATCCAATTCAGTGATCAGAGCTGCATATATAGTTGCTGCATCATCATATACCGGAGTTGCATTGTCCTTGCGCAATAGAGCCTCAAAATAAGGAATGTCACCATATATATCCACCAATAGCTGGAAATGGTATGCCTTCATTATCTTACCAATAGCTCTGTAATAATCATACCTGGTATCCTCAAGCATATCAAGAATCTGATACTGTTTTAAAGAATTGGTATAAGAGTAGTTAAAAACTCTCTGATAAAAGGAAGAGGTTACATTGTACTTAAACTCATCTGTGTACCATGAAAAACCGTCACTCTGGCTCCAGTTTTGCATCATCATGTTACCAAAATGGCTTATTCTGCGATCCTTCTGTATTATAGATGCCGTATACTTCTGGGCAGAAGGTAATACAAGATCAGGTGTCACTGATGTAGGGTTATTTGGATCTGTATTTACATCCAAAAACTCTTCACAGGAAGTATTTAGCAGTAATATTACCGCCAAAATACTGATGTATTTTAATATTCTTTTCATTTTCTTTTTCTTTTTTAGAATTCAATATTAACGGTAAATCCATAGGACTTGGTAGGAGGTGACTGGTAATAACCACCAATACCAATTACGTTGCTATTTGAGTTGTTAAATTCAGGGTCAGAGAACCTGTTTTCCTCAGGCAACCATGTAAATGGATTCCTGGCAATAAAACCAATAGATACTTTTGAAACAGGTGCCTTGGCCAGCATTTTTGCAGGTAATGTATAATTAACTGAAAATTCTCTGAGCTTAACAGCTGATGCATCTTTCACGTAGTTAGATTTAACATCATTGTACTTGTCTGACCAGTAACTATGACGTCCGCCTGAAACCTGAATATTTGTATTCTCAACAAATACACCTTCACTGGTTTCGATCACTGAATTAGGAATTACAAAGTCCTGACGATTGGCAGATACACTGGCAATTGATCTGCCTGTGAATTCCATCGCTGAAGATCCCTGCTCATAATAAACATGACCAGTTCTGTAATCTAATGTTGCAGTTACTGAGAAACCTTTGTATCTCACAACAGAATTTACTCCAAGGATATAATCAGGAGTAGTTTTACCCATGTTTGCAAGTTCAGTTTCCACTAATGGATGACCTGAAACAGGATCAACAATTATTCTGCCATCAGGATCTTCCTGATATACATTGGCTTTCATTTGTGGGAATGCTTCCCCAACCACTGCATAAATACCATATTGACCTGAAGTAGCTAAAGCTATCTCATCAAGTCCTTCATAGATCTCATCTACAGTGGTTTCAAACTTAGTATAGTTAACATTAACATCCCACTGGAAATCGTTCATTTTCAGTACTGAACCACCAAGTGATAATTCTACACCTGAGCCTGACAATTTACCAATGTTTGTTAGGAAAACTGTAGAACCTGAAGAAACGGATGGAGTAGTTGAAGTAATCAGGTCAGTTGTTGCAGTCATAAAGTATGCACCATCAAACCAAACTCTTCCGTTAAGGAAACCTAAGTTCAAACCAAGTTCGTTTGTATTGATCTTCTCCTTGTTAATATTTGCATCAACTGCAGTATTTGAAAGGACGAAACCATTAACAGCTCCATAAGGAAAACCAGCTGATTGGCTATAGATTTCATTAATTCTGTATGCGCCAAGGTCGTTATATACTGTTGAATTACTCATTGTCAATTTACCAAAAGTCAGGATATCATTGTCATTAAGTGCAGCAATAGCATCTGTAAATACAAATGATAAACCAACGCTTGGATAGAAATAACTATTATTTCCAGGTGCTAAAGTAGAAGTCCAGTCATTTCTTCCTGACATGTTCAGGAATATCCAGTTTTTGTATCCAACGGTAACATCACCGAAGAAACCAAAATCACGTTTTACTGACTCATCTCTTGCAACCTCAGGGCTACCAGTACCGTTTGATACATCGTAGAATCCGGGGATACTCAGGTTATTCGCACGTATTCTTAAGTAAGAATAATCGAACGTGTTAACGTTAGCACCCAAAACTGCTTTAACTGTGATATCGTCATTAACTTCAAAGTCTCCTGACAACAATGCATCACCTGTATAATCAGTTGATTGGAACTCGGTATCCTCAACAAATGAGTTTACAGTACTATGTGCTGGCTGTAAGCTGGCATCATAGGTCTGACGAGCACGCCAGTTTTTACCACTACCCCAGTTACTGTTAGTACCTACACGAGTGGTGAAATTCAACCACTCCATAATATCCCATGAAAGGTTAAAGTTACCGGTGAAACGGTTGGTTTCATCAAGATTTCTATTGGTTCCAACTCCCCAATATGGGTTCTGGTAATATGCATTATAATAATTATCACCATAACCATAGCTAAGTGGATTTGACCAATCGCTATATGAAGACAATGGAATATTTGCAGAGGTATTCAGTACGAACCAATATAGAGTCCTGTCCTGGTCTCCGATGGTACCACCAACAACATCTGTGTTATCCTGAAAGAAACTGGTATTAACTGATAATTCCACTTTACCAATTTTCTTACTGGCATTCACTCTAACAGAATTTCTCTTATACTGATCCTGAGGAACAATACCATCAGCCCTCTGGTCGCCAAAAGAAGCGTAGAATTTACTGTTGTCTTTACTTCCACTCATATATACAGTGTTACTCCATGTATCACCTGTTTCATAGAAATCCAAAAGGTTGTCTTTAACAGGAGAATACGCAACCATCTGTGTGGTCATTGGAGAATCGTCAGGGAATGTTGGTCCAATCTGACGCATGGTACCGTCGAAACGTGGTCCCCAGTTTGTATTCTCAACAGCGTCATAAGCACCTTCCCAACCAGTACCAAATTTAGTCTGAAATTTCGGCATATAAGCAACTTTTTCAGCTGTATATGAAGAAGTTATACCAACTATAAGTTTCTGACCTGATTCACCGGTTTTGGTAGTAACAATAAGAGCACCGTTACCCGCTTTTGATCCGTACATTGCTGCTGCAGTAGCACCTTTCAGTACACTGATATTGGCAATGTCATTAGGGTTCAGATCATCAAACGCACATGATGAAGAGATAGACCCGTCAATAACGATCAGGGCTGAGTTGTTTCCACTAACTGAACGCAAACCACGAAGAAGGATTTGTGTTGATGGATTTACTCCGTTGTCCTGAATGTTAATCTGTAATCCGGCAACTTTACCAGCCAACGCTGCTGCAGCTCTTGTAGGAGCAACAACTGTCAACTCGTCACCAGCTACTTTTTGCGTTACGTAAGTTACCTCACGTTTTTCTCGTTTAATACCGAGAGCGGTAACTACAACCTCATCGAGTTCAGTTGTAGAAGATTCCAGAACAACATCAATGATGGAACGTCCATCAATTGAAAGTTCCTGGGTAACCATACCCACAAAACTATACATAAGTGCTGTACTGCTTCCAGGAACAACAATTGTGTATTGTCCGTTGAAATCAGTTACTGCACCAATTGTAGTACCAGGTACCACAACCGACACCCCGGGTAGTGCAGAACCATCATCAGCTGATGTGACTGTACCCGTTACCTCCGATCCTTGTGCGTGAAGATTAATCCCCACAAACGTAAAAAGGAGTAAGGCTAAGAAAAAAATTCTTTTCATAGATAAAAGTTTAGGTTAATATATAGAACAAATCTTTTGACTCTAGCTGCCAAATCTAAAGAAAATTTGATGATCTTGAAAAAAATAAACATGTTTTTAAGCTATTCTGTACGAAAGATGTTTTTTTCATGTAATAAATATCAAATTATATATTGGTGGTAAATCGCATTATTATGCCTTAAAAGCTATACTATACATGACAAAATGATAATTACTCCAGTCGGAAATTCATTGAAATAATAAGCATATTTCGTTATAAATTAGTTAAATAAACATTTCATAAATTAGTTGAGGAGTAAGAGTATATTATTTAACAGTTAATGTTAGTTTATTCACACTAATAGTTAAAAAGACAGGATATTTAGTTTATCTGTAATAATTCTAAATTAGCTTTTCTTTTAAGGAGAACAGTATTGTTAAAGGAATTTCAGCATCTCACGGATAAAGAAATATTATTGTTTTTCTATGGCTGACTTAACTTTAGCAAGTGTCTTAGCTTCAAGTGTAACAGCCTTTTCTGCCACTATATTTGCCTGACTTTTTATGCTCAGGAGTTCATCATCCATCTCAAGCCCATCCATATTGATCAATACATTCAAATGAGCACCTAGAACAGATGAACGTATCGCAATCGCTCCAACTCCGGCATCAGATATGCTGTTTGGGTTTCCTGACTCCACCATGGCATCAATTAATTCAAATCCTTCAATGGCTGTTGTCATAACCCTCAATGGCACTTTGATGGCATGGAGCGTTGCCAGGCGGATTGACTCAGTTCTGATTTCCTTTTCTGATTCACTATTTTTTGGCAATGCAAAAGCATCCATTATTTTCGTAAATGCAGCAGTATCCTCATCAACAAGCCGCAATAATTCTTCCTGAAGCTCCTTCCCTTTCACTGCCCAGTTGGAATATATCTCCCATTTATCATCCCAGCCTCTTTTATGAGAGGAGAGATTTGCAACCATGGTACCTAACGCCACACCCATAGAGCCAATATAGGCACTTACCGATCCACCACCCGGAGCAGGTGATTCAGAGGCGGTCTCCTCCATAAAATCTTTAAGGCTCATGGAAACCAATGCACCTGAGGAAGCCTTGTTAATCTGATATTCAATAATCTTTTCTTCCGGAACAAAAGGCCCTAATTCATCAAGTCCCATGGATTTTACAGCAATCTTTATCAGTTCCTTATCTGAAACGCCCAGAGATCGCTTCTGCTTAGAAAGGAAATAGCGACCTGCATCCAGCATGGCATCCAAAGGCACCAGTCCAACCAATTCAGATCCCGTTACCCTGATTCCCCTGGCATCTGCCTTAAGACAAACTTCATCAAAAGCCTCATGAACAGGAGTAATAGATATATTGGTAAGATTCATTGATATTTGTGCCACTCCGTACTCCTCAATGAACCATCCTATTGCCTTTACAGATTTGAGCGACCCGGGTATCATGACTGGCTTGCCCTTGTCGTCCTTGATAATTTTTCCGGTAAACTGATCACCTTCCCTTTTGGTTCTGCCACGTTCCCTCACATCATAAGCAATGGCATTCGCCCTACGGGTGGATGTTGTATTCAGATTTATATTATATGCGACCAGAAAATCTCTGGCTCCCACTGCTAAAGCACCGGTTTTGGCAATAAAAGTGGCAGGACCAAAATCGGGAGTGCGGTTAAGATCCTTTAGTTTCTCTTTCAATCCCTCATACTCTCCGGACCTGACAGAGGCCAGGTTTCTTCGCTCCTCTTTAAAAGCTGCATTTTCGTAGCAGTAAACCGGGAATTTTAATTCTTTGCCAATCCGTTCAGCCAGCTGATGCGCCCATTTAACAGTCTCCTCCATGGTAATATTCGCTACTGGTATCAAGGGACAAACATCCGTTGCTCCAAATCGTGGATGCTCTCCTGAATGCTTACTCATGTCGATAATTTCAGAAGCCTTTTTTACTCCCAGAAAAGCAGCCTCAATCACCGCTGCAGGTTCACCAACAAAAGTAACAACTGTACGGTTTGTTGCCTTCCCCGGATCAACATCCAGTAACTTAATATTATCAACAGATTCTATCACATCAGTAATCTGCTTGATTATTCCCATATCATTTCCTTCGCTGAAATTGGGGACGCATTCAATTATTTGGTTCATTGTTATTGTTATTTTCCATTAAGTATCACCTTACTAATCAGATCCGACCCATAGGCATAAGGCAGATATCCAATCCCAGGAATCTTCTTCGTAATGATCAGATTTGCTGTTTTTCCCCTGGTAACAGAACCCAGAGAATTTTCAACTCCCATTGCATAAGCACTATTAATAGTTGTCGCATTCAAAACTTCAGCCGGCATCATCCTCATTTGCATCATTGCCAGCGACATCACCAATTTCATATTCCCTGATGGCGATGATCCCGGATTATAATCAGAAGCCAGTGCCACAGGAAGCCCGGCATCAATCATCTTCCTGGCAGGTGCATATGTCATTCCCAGAAAAAGTGAGGCTCCCGGTAACAATGTAGGCATCGTTTGACTGCGCTGCAATGCTTTGATCTCTTCATCACCGGTAAATTCCAGGTGATCAACAGATCTTGCTCCATATTTAACACCAACTTGTATTCCACCGGAGTAATCAAGTTCATTTGCATGTATCTTCGGCAACATATTGTACTTCAATCCCGCTTCCAGAATTCTGCTGGTCTGTTCAACAGAAAAGAAACCCCGATCACAAAAAACATCAATATAATCTGCGAGTTTTTCAGATGCCACAGCCGGAATCATTTCATTTATAATCAAATCCACATACTCATCCCTCTTCAATCGGTAGGCTTCGGGGAAGGCATGCGCCCCCAGAAATGTAGTCTTAACAGTAAGGTCCGTCTCCTCTCCTATCCTCCTCGCCACACGTAACATCTTCATTTCATCAATGGTTGACAATCCGTATCCGCTTTTTATCTCCACTGCCCCGGTTCCAAATTCCATGATCTCATGTGCTCTGACCAAAGATTGATTAAACAACTCTTTTTCTGATGTCCGGTGCAGTAATTCTGCAGAATTGAGAATTCCACCTCCGCGTTTGGCTATCTCTTCATAGCTCAAACCTTTGATTTTATCTTCATACTCCTTCTCTCTGCTTCCTGCGTACACCAGGTGGGTATGAGAATCACAGAATGCAGGCATCAGAATTCCCTCCTCAGCATCAATAATCTCGTCAAGTGATTCTGGTATATTTTCCTTCCCAAAATCTGCAATCTTGCCATCCTCAATAAGCAGCCACGCATTTTCAATTGACGCAAGAATATTCATATTTGCTCCGGCCAGGATTTTAACGGAACTATCCAAAATACCCACCAGTGAAGCAATGTTAGTGATCAGTTTTCTCATGTGAATTCTTTGTGACGAAGATAAGAAAAAGGGTGGTTTGAATTAGATGTTATGGAAAAGGTCAGAAGAGCTACTTCAGCAAGTATGCTATTGCCACCCCTAAATAATTTCCAATTGCGTAGCCAATGACTCCAATGATCATTCCGGGAATCATCACTTCCTTATTCTTTATTGCTGCAGCAACTACAGGAACAAATGGCGGTGAGTTTGAAAGTGCTGTTGAAGTCATGATAAAATCATCTGTGCTGATACCTAAAGCCCATGATAACAAAGAATGCAATATCAATGAACCTATCATGGCCATGGCCACATATATTGATATATACATCAGCATTTCCCATGAATCCGGATTGAATATCTCCATAATATTGGCTTTCGACGCCACAATCACACAAAAAACGTAAATGAAATACATTCCGAGTTGAAAGGAATTGCGATTTTTATTTACAAATGGAACAAGCGACAATAGAATGCCAAGTGTAGTAACCGTAAGTATCGCTGCCGTATCCTTTGCATCTCCCTCAAACAATAATGTCATGCCAAATCCGGCTCCAAAAACCAACAAGGATATGGTAAAAGCTTTCAGTATTCCGGGAATATTCTTCTTCTTCAGGAAACCTTTATATGATTCAAAATCATTCACCATGACTTCACTCTCCTTTTCACTGTATTCCCCAGTCGACTTATAGGGTTTCATGAATGATCCGAAAAGTCTTTTCGCTCCGGTAATCAGAAACAGCAATACCATTGCTCCTATAGCAAGGTCAACAGTATGGGTAAGAATATACATGTCCTCATCAACATTCAAAGCCTGTGCAATGGCTGCCAGATTTGGAGTTCCTCCAGTATAGACACCAATCAGCATCCCGGCAACTTTCCAGGCTTCCGGAATATGATCCCTCAGCAAATAATACCCAAGAAACACCATAATAACAACTGAAACTACGCCCAGCAAGAGAGAAATAAATGTATATTTTGCCAACTTTATCCACTTGAGGATATTCTCGGAGAAAAGAACCAATGGAATACCCAAAAGAATAGCAGCACCCATCAGATCACCCTGAATACCAGACATTTCAGCCGGTACCATATTGACATTCCCGATAATAAGTCCACCCACATAGCAAAATACGACAATACCAATTTTATTAATGAAGCTATACTTTGTACCTAAATAAAGTAATGCGGCAGGGAAAAGCAGATAGAAAAGGATGATTGCAATGCTCATGGTGAGGAGGTTTAGTGTTTAGTCGGGGGTAAATATAGAAAAAATGAGCAAATGCGTATGAGAAGGGTGAATTACTCTTCATCCGGGATTGGGGGACACTCTTCAAAACTCTTTTCATATTGCTGGATGGCACGCAGGCTCATGCCCATGCTGGAGAATCCACCATCATGAAACAGGTTCTGCATGGTCACTTTCCTGGTAAGATCTGAGAAAAGCGTAATACAATAATCCGCACATTCTTCAGCAGTAGCATTTCCCAGCGGTGACATTCTTTCAGAATAGTCTATCAGTTTATCGAATCCTTTGACACCACTACCTGCTGTAGTCGGGGTAGGTGACTGAGAAATGGTATTGACCCTGATTTTCTTATCCCTTCCATATATATACCCGAAACTCCTGGCAATTGATTCCAGGATGGCTTTAGCATCAGCCATGTCATTGTATCCAAAGAAAGTTCGTTGTGCTGCAACATAAGAAAGTGCAACCACAGAACCCCAATCGTTGACAGCATCCATTCTTCTTGCCACACTCAATACTTTGTGCAATGAGAATGCTGAAATGTCCAGTGTTTTGTGGTACATCTCATATTTCAATTCGTCATACTTATAGCCTTTTCTGAC
Organism: Bacteroidales bacterium; assembly: GCA_030589895.1. Taxonomy (GTDB): domain Bacteria; phylum Bacteroidota; class Bacteroidia; order Bacteroidales; genus JAUUZQ01. The sequence continues at coordinate 32,235 of JAUUZQ010000011.1, read as the reverse complement.
ATTCGGTGACATACCAATAGAATGCAATATAAAATCAATCTTTCCACCCATAATTTCCATGGTTTGGGAAATAAGATTTTCCAGGTCTTCCAGACTGGTTGCATCAGCCGCGATCACCTGGGCATTACATTTCTCAGCGAGCTCATTTATTGTCCCCATTCTCAGCGCAATAGGAGCATTGGTCAAAACGAATTCAGCACCTTCCTCATGTGCTCTTTCAGCGACTTTCCATGCAATAGATTTATCATTTAAAGCACCGAATATTATTCCCTTTTTTCCTTTAAGTAAATTGTATGACATATTCTTTGAGATTAAATATTTTTAAATATTCACACTATTAACAACTGAAGTCAGATATTGTGCGAACCATGTTACAATATTTGAAGTATTATTAGTTTTTAAGCAGTTCCCTGGCATTGGAAAGTGCAGCCACAGTCACCTCTTCACCGGAAAGCAATTTTGCAATTTCCTGAACCCGCTCTTCCTCAGTAAGTACACTTATTTTGGTAGTAGTGGCCAGGTCATTCTCTTCTTTATACACAAGGAAATGAGAATCTCCCTGTGAGGCAACCTGAGGAAGATGTGTTATGGCTATTACCTGTCTCCCTCCTGACATCTCCTTCATTATTATGCCAACCTTTTCTGCTACTTCACCACTCACGCCTGAATCTATTTCATCGAAAATTAGTGTTGGAAGACCTTTATAATCAGAAAGCAATGATTTTATACAAAGCATTAACCTGGAAATCTCACCACCTGAAGCAACTTTCGATATCTCCTCTGCCGGCGATTGTTTGTTTGCTGAAAACAGGAAGCTGACATCATCCATTCCATTTTCGTCCGGCACTTCAGTAAGCACCACTTTCACTTTGAAAGTTGGGTTAGGAATTCCCAACAACTGAAGCATGTCAACGATCTCTTTTTCAATCTGTTTACCGGATGATTCCCGGGCGACATGAAGCTTCTCAGCACTCGATTCTACTTTCATCTTCAGGTTCAGAATCTTCTTATTAAGCTTCTCCATGTTCTCATCGGAGAAACTTATTTCAGAAATTTTATTCTCCAGCTCATTTCTTAAGATTATCAACGCCTCTATGCTCTTTAGCTTATGTTTCTGCATCAGGGAATGGAGCATATCTATTCTCTCTCTGGCCTGATTCAGGCGGGCAGGATTGAATTCGGTGTAGCCGGCAATAGACTCCATCTCAGCTGCAATATCCTTGAGCTCAATATATGCAGATTCGAGACGTTCTGAAAAGGAGGATGAAGGAGGATGAAAATTTGCAATTTTCCTTTGAAGGTTAAAAGCTTCATTTATAAGCGTTAAGCCCTTCCCATCACCTAAAAGTGCCTGGTAAGATTCAACAAGTGAAGATTTAATCTCTTCAGCATGCTCCAGGGTACTTAATTCTAATTCCAGCTTCTCCATTTCACCTTCAATCAATTTTGCAGCTTCAAGCTCTGTAAACTGATATTCATAGAAATCAAGTTCCCCTTTCAGATTATCAATGGAAGATTTTAGTTTTTTATATTCCTGAACAGAAGCAGAATAGGCAGAAAACAGCTCCCTGTATTTGCTCAGAGGGATTTCATTTCCACACACATGATCTACAACTTCCATCTGATAAACATTATCGCTAAGCTGAAGGTTCTGATGTTGAGAATGAACATCTACGAGTTGGCTACCAAGGTCCTTCAGAACTGAGAGCACCACGGGTGTATCATTAATAAAAGCCCTGGATTTTCCACCCGGGAGAATCTCTCGCCTGATGAGTGTCAATTCTTCAAAATCGAGATCATTTATATCAAAAAATTGTTTGAATTTACCATCGATTTTAAACTCTCCTTCAACAAAACACTTCTGCTCTTTATTCATCAATACACCTGTATCTGCACGATGTCCCAGAATAAGAGAGAGTGCACCCATTAAGATAGACTTACCTGCGCCGGTTTCACCTGTAATAGTGATAAAACCGGGGATAAAATCAATCTCCAGCTGCTCAATTAAAGCATAATTCCTGATCTTTAAATTCCTGATCATTAAAATTCTAACTGGGTGTTGTCTTCCAGAATGGTTTTATATTTGCTGGCATTGGTCTGGTCCATCTCAGTAAGCATATTATGAACCCTGTTCTTCTCTTCAACAAAGGATTCGGAAAATATTTTTACCATTTCATCAGCTTTGGCATCAAATATAAGCCTGAGTATATACATATATGGATCGGGCCTGCTCCGATAAACTTTTTGTAACAACTCAATAGAAGTTGCTATTTCTGCTCTTCCTTCAATTACTTTTGAATCCATCATATCGAGTCCATGTCGGTGATACCTGTAAATAAACTCCCTGACAGGTGAATACTCCTGATCCAAAAAGTCCTTTGACAGCCAGTAACGATTCTTGTGCGACATATCATCTATGGGTTTCCATCCCTTTTCAACAACATTTTGTGCATTAATTACAATCTTTTCAGCATTTTCGAAATAGGGAGAACCTCCCATGTATGAAAATGAATCATAATCCAGTGCAAGAAGAAAATAGGCATAAAAAGCAAGTATAGAGGTGAGATTTGAGGAATGTGAGTTCAAATCAAACTCCAGTGGTTCAAATTCAATATATCTGAAATGAATATCCTTATCGACAAAATTAAACATTGTCGTTTTATAATTTGTATTGTAAACAGGTCGGCTGGATTGAATCTGTAAAGTTCCCCTGAATTCATCTGCAGATACTTGCTCTGTGATATTAAACATCAGATTGCATTCAATTCGCTCGTCCATCGTATAGACATTGTTCGTCCACACCTTATTGTTCATGAACTCGAAAATAGCATTTCTCAGCGTTTCAAAAACCTGTTTATTAGTCCCTTGCACTTGCTGACTCACCACCTGGATGTTACATTTCAGTTCCTGGCCCTGCAGTTGAACTGTCAATACCAATACTGTGATTAATAGAATAAGCTTACGCATTTTTCAATAATTTTAAAGTCTTTTCAACAATATCCAAGGCAACTTCCGACTTAAGCTTAAGATCAAATTTATCAATATTACCGGATTTATCAATCATTGTCACTTTATTAGTTTCAGTCCCAAATCCGGCACCCTCATCCTCAAGGGTATTCATCACAATAAGGTCCAGGTTTTTACGAATCAACTTCCTCTTTGCATTTTCAATCCCATGTTCCGTCTCAAGTGCAAATCCGACAAATAACTGATCCTTTCTTTTCGTTTTACCCAATCCGGCAGCAATATCCTTTGTAGGTATAAGCTTAAGTACAAGCTCATCCTTCTCACTCTTTATTTTACTGTCTAAAGATTTCTCAGGGGAAAAATCGGCAACTGCCGCGGCAAATAGTGCAATGTCCATCTCTTCAATCAGTTTTGCACATTCACGGTACATATCCGAAGCAGAAACCACTGAAATAATCTTAATATCGGACTGTTCCGGATGAATGGATGTTGGACCAGAGACAAGGTATACTTCAGCCCCGGTTCTTGCAAAAGCATCTGCAATGGCATATCCCATCCTTCCGGAAGAGTGATTACCAATAAAACGTACGGGATCTATAGCTTCGTATGTGGGGCCAGCTGTTATGAGTATTTTTTTATGAACTCCGGTACGTTCCCCGACAGAAGTTCGGGACAAGCTATCAGCTCGTTTCAGGCCTTTTTTTTTTCGACAGGATTGAGCTGTTTGATCAACTCAATAATCTGTTCAGGCTCCTCCATTCTTCCTTTTCCTGAAAGGCCGCTGGCAAGTTCACCTTCAGTAGGTTCAAGAACAATGTTTCCAAATGACCTGAGTTTCTCAATGTTCATTTGCGTTGAAGGATGGAGATACATATCCATATCCATAGCCGGGGCAAACATTACCGGGCAACGGGCAGATAAATAGGTTGTGACAACCAGGTTATCTGCAATTCCATTTGCCATCTTTCCAATAGTAGTGGCTGTGGCCGGAGCAATGATCATGAGATCGGCATTTACACCCATATCCACATGACTGTTCCAATCGCCCCCGGCTTCATTAAAAAAATCTGATAGTACAGATTTCCCTGAAAGTACAGAAAGTGTCACCGGCGTGATAAACTCCTTGGCTGCTTCTGTCATAAGAACCTGAACATCGGCCCCCTCCTTTGACAATAACCTGAGTAACAAAACTGCTTTATATGCAGCAATGCTCCCTGTTACAGATAGAATTATTTTTTTCCCGGAAAGGTCCATCAGGGGAGTTTTACTCTGTGATTTCTGTAGGCTCGTTTAACCTGAAATAAACTTCGTTGTCTTCAAGTTCCTGAAGAGCAATAAGTGTAGGTTTGGGAAGTCTTTCATAATATTTTGAGATCTCAATTTGCTCGGGATTCTCAAAAACTTCTTCAAGGTTATCAGTATATGAAGCAAATTCCTCCAGTTTCTGATTCAATTCCTGCTTCAATTCAACACTAATTTGATTGGAACGTTTTGATACTACCATTACTCTCTGATAAATATTATCAGTGTGATCTTCAGTAACTGTTAAATTTCTGGTGATAGTAGATAATGGTGCTTTTGTCTTTTTATAATCCATCTAAATCAATTTTTTGTGTATTCTTTTAATGTTTTCTGAGAGCTGTCATACATTTTTTCTGCTTCACGAAAGTGTGTGCTTTCCGGAAATTCAGAATTAAATGTCAGGTATTCATCCACTGTTGATTGAAATCTCTCCATGCGTTTGCTTTCAATACTATTATCAGCAAGCAGGTAACTCGATTTTAAGATTAAAAACATAAGTTCCTCTCTGAACTGAGTTTCCGGATAATTCTCCAGGCTATTGCGCAATGCAATAATTGCAGATTTATAATAACCCAGGTCGTAATAAAGCTTTGAGCTAATATATGATTTATCCACAATTTTATCACTCAGCTCATTGATCAGCTCCTGAGACTCAGACACTCTCTCTGATGTAGGATATTTCATCATATACATCTTGAAAGCATTGATTGCCCTGTATGTATTATCCTGATCCAATTCGGCTCTGGGAGATAACTTGTAATAGCAATACGCCACCATAAATTCAGACTCTTCAACAAATACACTATTGAGATATGTTTCAGCTAATTCTCCATAAAAATGACCAGCCAGTATGTAATCACGTTGTCCGTAATAACTTTTTGCCTGATAATACTTTATAGTATCTGCCTTAATGGTACCTCTGTATATGTTAACAACCTGATCGAATAGCGTTCCTGCCTTCACAAACTCCTCAGCCTCATAATACTCCATAGCCTTATCCAGCTTAAATGCATAATCTCTGCTTTTAAGTATTTTTTCATACTCACCACAACTTGTAATGAGCCCGGCAGTCAGCAATAACAAGAGAACAATATGAACACGATTTTTTAACATGGCGCAAAATTACAATAAATGAATCTAATCCACAAACTTCTTCGCAGTTTCTTATGTTATAAAACGTATGATATAGTCATTTAGTCTCTCAATATTTGCTAGCACAACAAAAAACTGTAAATTTGCAGCCATTATTAATTAAAATCACAATCAAGTGGATATTTTCGAAAGAATAACGACAGACCGAGGACCAATTGGTCAGTATGCGAAAGCCGGACATGGATATTTTTCATTTCCCAAGCTGGAAGGAGAGATTTCGGCACATATGAAATTTCGTGGTAAGGAAGTACTGACATGGAGTCTCAATAATTATCTTGGATTAGGTAACCATCCTGAAGTGCGCAAGGCAGATGCTGATGCAGCGGCTGAGTATGGAATGGCCTACCCTATGGGTGCAAGAATGATGTCAGGGCAAACCAGAAAGCACGAAGAGCTTGAAAGAGCGCTGGCTGATTTTGTTCAGAAAGAAGATGCTTTTCTTTTGAACTACGGATACCAGGGGATGACTTCAATTATTGATGCTCTTACAACACGTAACGATGTTATCGTATATGACTCTGAGTCTCATGCTTGTATTCTTGACGGAATGAGAATGTCTCTTGCAAAAAGATATGTTTTTCCACACAACAACATGGAGAACCTCGAGAAACAACTTGAGCGTGCAACAAAAAGGGCCGACCAACAAGGTGGTGGAGTACTTCTGATCACTGAAGGTGTATTTGGAATGGCCGGTGATCTTGGCAATTTATCAGAAATAGTCAAATTGAAAGATAAATATGACTTCCGTCTACTGGTTGATGATGCACATGGATTTGGTACCATGGGTGCAAGCGGAATGGGAACAGGAGAACATTTTGGTGTACAGGATAAAATTGACCTTTACTTTTCAACATTTGCCAAATCAATGGCAGGAATTGGAGGTTTCATAGCATGTAATACTGATGTAATAGATTTTATGCGTTACAATATGCGTTCACAAACTTATGCAAAATCTCTTCCAATGGCTATGGTTATTGGTGCATTGAAGAGATTAGAAATGCTGAAAACCATGCCTGAGCTTCGCGAAAATCTCTGGATCGTTGTGAAGGCATTACAAGAAGGTTTGAAAAAAGAAGGTTTTGATATTGGCGTTACTGCATCTCCGGTTACACCTGTATATATGCACGGTGGATTGGTAGAAGCAACCAACCTGATCCTTGATTTGAGAGAGAATTACAGTATTTTCTGTTCAATGGTTATCTATCCTGTTATTCCAAAAGGAGATATCCTGCTGAGACTTATTCCAACTTCAATGCACAATCTGGATGACGTAAAGGAGACCATTGATGCCTTTACAATTTGTCATGCGAAATTGAAGTCAGGAGAATATGATACTGAAACTTTCACAGACATCAGTAAGCTGAGGGTTTAGTGGTAATGTGACAATGCAACAATGCGATAATGCGATAATGCATTGATGAACGCAATGAAAATAAAAAAGCCGGTTTGAATCATCAGACCGGCTTTTTCTTTGGTGTGTGTTGTGAGGCTTACTCTTGCTCACCGAGGTAACGCTCTGCATCGAGGGCGGCCATGCAACCACTACCGGCAGCAGTAACGGCCTGACGATAAACCTTGTCCTGCAGATCACCACAAGCAAATACACCGGGAACATTGGTTTTAGATGTACCGGGAACAGTGTTCACATATCCGGTTTCATCTGTATCAATATAATCTTTGAAAATATCTGAATTCGGCGTGTGTCCAATAGCGAGGAAGAAGCCATCTATATCATAAGAGACGATCTCTTCATTTTCTTCACCTTTGAATTTGTACAGATCAACTGACTGTACTACATTTTCACCTTTCAGCTCTTTTGTCTGGTGCTTCCAGAGTACTTCAATATTCTCAGTATTCTTAACTCTATGTTGCATAGCTTTGGATGCACGTAGTTCATCGCGTCTGACAATCAGGTAAACCTTCTTACAAATTCCAGCCAGATAAGTTGCCTCTTCTGCAGCGGTATCTCCCCCACCAACAACAGCCACAACCTTATCGCGATAGAAAAAACCATCGCATGTAGCACAGGCAGAAACACCATAACCCTTATATTTTTCTTCCGATTCCAGTCCAAGGTATTTTGCAGTTGCACCGGTAGCAAGAATTACAGAATCTGCCATTAGAACTGTTTTTTCATCGAAAGTTACTTTTTTCACCTTCCCGCTAAAATCGACTGAGGTAGCAAGACCAAAACGTACATCAGTTCCAAATCTTCGTGCCTGTTTTTCGAGATCAGCCATCATGGCTGTACCATCGGTTCCATCAGGATATCCGGGGAAATTATCCACTTCTGTGGTGGTGGTCAGTTGTCCGCCCATTTGCATTCCTGTATACAATACCGGCTTTAAGTTTGCACGTGCGGCATAAATTGCGGCAGTATATCCGGCAGGTCCTGATCCAATGATTAAACACTGAACATGTTCATTGGCTTTCTCCGCATTGCTTTCAGGATTCCCTTTTGATTCCAGGTTATCCATAGGTTTAAATAGATCCATATTTTATATATACTTTAATTGTTGTTTTCGTAATGCTGACGAAAGTTACAAATTCAATACCAAAACGCCATAGTATTGTTTTCGGCTGTTTAGTCGGACAAATTTACTTGAAATTACAGGTTTGGTGATTATTGTTACTGACGGCTTGACAGTCCTTCGCTGAAGCATGCAATAACACTCCTGTATTACCATCACTTCTAATAACTTTTTGTCATTTCCTATTATTTTCATAATTTGTGAGTTATTGATAAATTTTTTTCATGAACTAAAATATTAGACATTAACATAAATCTACAAATCTAAATCCCACTAATTATGATGAAAAGAATCTTTTTATTAGTGTTCTTCCTGACAAGTATTCTGCAAGCTTATGCGCAGGAAAGGACAATATCAGGAATTGTGACTACAGCATCAGACGGAAGTCCTTTACCGGGAGTTACTGTAATGGTTAAGGAAAGCCTGCACGGAGCCATCACAAATTCCGAAGGAAGGTATACCATATTAGTTAGCTCAGATGGTAAAGTATTGGTTTTTTCTTTTATTGGAATGAAAACCAAGGAGGTGGAAATCGCTCAGCAAAATACCATAAATATTTCCTTGGAAAGTGATGCCCTGGGATTGGACGAGGTGGTGGTTACGGCTCTTGGGATCAAAAAAGAGAAAAAGTCATTGGGATACGCTGTGGAGAATGTGAAGAGTGAGGAACTGCTGGAAGGAAATCAAACCAATCTGATCAATGCACTGCAAGGGAAAGTAGCCGGAGTTAGTGTTACCAATTCCGGGGGAGCTCCCGGTGCATCCTCCGTTATTATGATACGTGGTGGCAACTCCCTGAGTGGCGACAACCAGCCCTTGTTTGTTGTGGATGGGATTCCAATCGATAACAGTACTGTAGCAGGGTCATTAGTGGCCAGATCAAACAGGGGTCTGGACTTAAACGCTGAAGACATTGAATCCGTCTCCATTTTGAAAGGACCTGCTGCTGCAGCAATGTATGGAATCAAAGCAGCTAACGGTGCCGTTGTTATTACTACCAAGAGCGGAAAGTCCGGGGAAGCGAAAATTTCCTATAGCGGATTCTTTTCCGTTGACAATGTATTAGGTGTTCCTGAACAACAAATGGATTACGGGCAAGGAACATTGGAAAGACTGGGAATAAACACATTCTCAACCTATTCATGGGATACGACAAAAATTGATGCTTCAGCTCCCCGGTTCAGAAATTTGGAAGACTTTTACCAAACCGGTTATGCGCAAAATCATAACCTTTCCTATTCCGGAGGAAATGATCAAACTACTGTTTACACATCCGTTGGCCGACTGGACCAGGATGGAATAATAGACAGAACGAGTTATGAGCGGACTTCATTCAAACTTAAGGTCAATTCTTCTCTCAAGAAAAACCTTACTGTATCAACATCCATTAACTATGTAAATTCGGAAAGTGACAGAACACGACAGGGTTCATACAGTTCGGGAAATTTCAGCAGTATTCTGAATTTCCCGGTTAATGTTGATATGAGTGATTACCTAAATGAAGATGGAAGTCAGAAGATCGTTGAAGAACTTGGGAACGAACCCAGAGATAACCCATATTGGAGCGCAATTAACAATCCCATAACAAACAGGGTTGACCGCTATATTGCCATTGGAAGCGTCTCTTATGATCCTTTTAAATTCCTAAATATTACCTACCGTCTGGGATCTGATATATTTATGGAAAAGAATAAAAGTATTTATTCCTGGGGTTCTGCTACATTTAATGAAGGGTACCTTAGTGAATATGAAGTATTTAACAGGATAAATACATCTACCCTCTTAGTGCATGCGAATCATAAAGTGAACAAAAACAGCTTTGGACTTACGATTGGTAATAATGTTGAAGACTATTTTCGCCGCAGTACAAATTGGAATGGAGAAGGTTTTATTGAACCTGATTTTGTTGGTATAAACAATATTGTGTCAGAAAACAAAAGTGTAGGTCAGAATATCACCATGAAAAGAATTGTAAGTGTTTTTGGTGAATTAAGATATGACTGGAACAGTCAGGTTTTCTTAAATGTAACAGGACGTCTGGATAAGTCTTCTACCCTTCCCAAATCCAAAAATGCATTCTTTTACCCATCCGTTGGACTATCAGTGCTTCCTTCCAGAATTATTGAGGATATGGGGATATCCACATTATCTGATATGGGAATATCTTACTGGAAGATCAGAGCCACATATGCTCAGGTAGGTAAAGATGCTCCTCCTCATGTATTACAAACCCCAATGATATCTGCTACAAATACTTATACTATTGACCCAGAAGGGTTCATTAGAGCAACATTCCCTTCAGGAAACCCTGCTTTGCTACCTGAATTTACCAGTTCTTTTGAAGTAGGAACTGATATGCGCTTATTTCAAAACAGGGTGGGATTAGATTTCTCATACTACTATAGTACATCTGATAATCAAATCCTGTTTATCAGGATGGCACCTTCAACAGGTACCTATGGCGGTTATTTAAATGCAGGCTCCATTACCAATCAGGGTATTGAGTTTCTGCTTACCTCCCGACTGCTTGAGAAAGGAAATTTTAGCTGGGATATGGATATAAACTTCGCAAAGGCAAAAAGTCTGGTGAATGACCTTCCCGGTGAGATCAAACAAGTAGAAAACTCAGATTCATGGGCCTTTAACAGCATCGCTGAAGGTGCTGCAGTTTTAGGAGGTTCTGTTTTTGGAATATATGGAGCTGCATACCGCAGGGATGATGATGGAAATCTCCTTTTACGTACAGATGGAATGGTTCAGGAAGCAAAGACCTTTCAAGTCCTAGGGGACCGGTATCCTACATGGACAGCTGGTATTACGAACAAATTGAAGTATAAGAATCTGGTCTTGAATTTCCTCATCGATATAAGTCAGGGCAACCAGGTCCTGAATGGTACAAAAGCAGCTATGATTTTTTATGGTATGGATCCCATGACATTGAACCGTGGCGAGAGTCATATGTTCGAAGGCTTAAGATCCACAGGAACATTCGATGATGATAGAAATCTCATTTATGAACCAAATACCGTTCCGGTAATTTTAGATCAAAAATACTACCAGAAAACTTATTCAGAGATTGGAGAGAATTTTGTAGAGGATGGTTCATGGGTTCGTCTGCGCTATATAACCCTTACCTACAACCTGCCTAAAAAGTGGTTTGGGGATAAGGTGTCAATGGCCCAGTTGAACGTGACAGGCCGAAATCTTATCATACTAACTGAGTATTCAGGTGTTGATCCCGAAATCAACACAATTGGTGCTGCAGTAATGGGAACTGGTTCCATTGGAATTGATAACCTGGGAACACCCAGTACTAAAGGTTTTGATGTTAGTGTGAGATTTACATTTTAATAAAATAAAGATATAAGTCATGAATATAACAAAGAAAATAATTGCCTTATTGCTTCTTGTAAGCCTTACTTTTTCATGTGAAGAGTATCTGGATATAAATGATGACCCCAATGCTCCGGCTGATGTAGCACTGGACCTCAGACTCAAACCAACTATTCTATTGGCCAATGGTGCTGCCATGTGGAGGGGAACAAGAGAGGTTGTCGCAATAACACAAAATATGGCCAACCGACAGCCGGGACAGGCGCCTGATTGCTGGAAATTTACCAATCAATATTTTATCTGGCAAAATACCCTGGTATGGACCTATCCCAATGCTGCTGATCTGATAGTAATGGGTGAAGATCAGGGTAGTCCGCACTATTCTGGTGCCGGAAAGATCATGAAAGCCTTTCTTCTGCTATTGTTAAGTGATCAACTTGGATCAATTCCCTATGATGACCTTTACGATGGACGACAGAGCACGATACTCGAACCAAAATTTGAAGAGCAGAAGGTAGTATATGAAAAGTGCATTGCTTTATTGGATGAGGCAGTTGAAGACTTAAGTTCAACGGAAAATGAAATCCCCTTAAACAGAAGAGATGGTGATATTTTATACGAAGGAGATACTGAAAAATGGATCAAATTCGCTTATGCCATGAAAGCCCGCTACCTGAATCATTACACCAAGAAATCATCCTTATATGACCCTGCAGCGGTTATCGAAGCATGCGAAAATGCATTTGATGGTGACGGACAGGATGCAGAATTTGCGTATAATGCTGACGGGGGACAAACACAGGCCAATCCGTGGAGCAGAAGAGGTTATGGTGACTTTGGAAGTTTAACAATGCCCCGCTACGGTGGTTTTAGTAATTTCTTCGTAACTATGTTGCAATCGTCTCCTTTTGATGAGGATAGTGTGGATGCCAGGTTGCCAATTATTATGCCACCGGCCGATAGCACCGGATTATTTACAGGTCTTGTTGTTGGAAGGGGAGTTGATGAAGGCATGAGCCTGACAGATTATTCGCAGGTTCCCGGAGGCTTCTATACCGAAGCAGATTCACCATGGCCTTTTATAACTTATGCCGAAGTAAAATTCATCGAAGCTGAAGCTAAATTACGATCAGGAGATCTTGCCGGTGCAAGGGAAGCTCTCAGGGAAGGAGTAAGTGCCAATATGAGGAAACTGGGTGTAGATGGACTGGATATTGCTGATGCCGAAGCCAGGATTAATGCATTAACCGATGCTGATTTCACACCACTCAATGCCGGATTGCATTACATTATGACTCAAAAGTACATTGCCCTGATAATAAATCCTGAGACATGGGTTGATATGAGAAGAATGGATTACGACAGCACTATTTATCATGGTCTGCGTCAGCCGGAAAATGTAAATGTCATTTTTGGTCCGGATGAATGGATACGTGCCATGATCTATGAATATAATGAAGAGAACAGGAATCCATATAATATCCCCGATAATACTGCAGAGGTAAGATTAAAGACCCCTGTTTGGTGGGATATTCCCGAATAGAATATTTATTCTTATGTAGTTAGAACTGGAACATGTGGGGGGGGCGACAATATGATTTCCTCCCTGATAATCAAATTTCTCTGCTTAGGGGTGTGAACGGTCGTTTCCATGGAGGTCGGATAATCAAAGAAAGCCTCCGAACTAGAAGAATCGTCATACTGATAACACTGCAACGGTATAAATTTTCTTCCAATATTAATCTATTGAACCATAAATTTACAGCTGACACACTTTCCAAACTCATCAGTCACATTTAATAAGTATGTTCCTGAAGATAAATTATTTAAAGACAAAGAGAATTCATCGGATTCCAACACATTAAATGACTGAGATAAAACCCGAATTCCTATCATATTATACAATGCAAGGTTTGTGTCTCCTTCGCAGCCATTTAATTTGACAGATACGGTCCCGGAGGCAGGATTGGGCCATACATGAATACTTGCTTTGTCTTCTGCTCTTTCCGTAAAAATGTCGTTTGACTGCTCAACCTGAAATTCAAACATCGAAAGTGTGTATCCGGGCAATAAAGAACTAAGAACATTATCGTTTTGAACCACCGCAATATTTTCTATGATGCCCGGATCTTTAAAACACACAGCACGATCAACAGAAAGTATATCATATCCATCCAGCTCAATATTCAAATTCGTATACACCATTTTCTTATTCAGTACAAAAACAAAAGCTTTACTATTATCCTGAATGACAGAAGCTGCTGATACCTCGCTATCGGAAGTGCTGCTTGATAGCAATACGCCATTTAAGGCATTCTTATAAAGCTCATATACTTTAGCGATCGGATTGGTTGTAAGACCCTCATCCGGATCAAGCAGGAAGCGGTCACTTGCATCCTCTGTACCAGGCCAGTGAGCAGCCCACAGAGAGCCTATTTCGAGGCCTCCAAGCATCATTTGCATTTGCATCTCCGACTGCATCAGGGCTGTTCTGAATTTGCTGTGATTCGGGTCTTCACTCCACGGTCCCGGACCAATATTCCACTCAAGCGAGGCCAGTTTGATATGTGGATGCCCCAGGCTGCTTGTCAGATTTCCAAACGATACAATTTCATCTGCGATCGTTCCGCCGTCATACCACTCATTTTCCATCTCCATAGGTGATTTGGCGATCCATTCCTCCCAGCTGGCCTCCCCCCATTTCCAATACCAGTGTACATCAATATAATCGATGTTCTCACCAGCAACGCTAATCAGCGTTTTTAAACTTGCATTTCCGTTTTTAATATTCCTTTTCCAATTGGGAATCAGTTTAACTTCCGGAAGGTATTTTCTGATGGAATCAGCATAGAGATTTATTTTCTCTCCATAGAGTGCAGCCGTCCAGCTTTCTCCATCTTTATCCGGATCTGCATTATATGAATTTCCACTATGGTAAGTTTCATTATCGAGGTAGATGTAATTCACATCAAAGTTTTTAGACTGACAATACTTAATCAGATCAACTGCTTCATTTAAAGCCTCCTCTTCCCTGTTCCACTCCATTCCGGAACTCATATTGATCCCAATCATTGGCTCCGTCCCCGCTGCTATACAAAGCGCCATATATTCATCCAGGTCCATATAATCTACTGGATCGGCATCTTTAGCAGGATCATAATCCGGCTTCCAGTTGTCCATCCAACCCTGTCCGTTCAGGTCATTCCAATGATAAAATGTTGTTACCGCCCCACCAGGCCAGCGGAGAAAGCCCGCTCCAACATCCTTGTAGATCTGAGCCAAGCGGCCATCTTCATACAGTGAATCTGCTTCAAATGAATAGATAATTCCCATTCCCTGAATCAAAGGACTGATAGTATGTTGTTTCAGCGCACCATTAATGTTTGCTTGCACCTGGGCATCCAAAGCCCTGTCTGTCGCGTAAACCAGTACGATCAAGAACAAAATATATTTTGCCATATTTTTTACTTTAACTATTCAACATTATCAAGTACTGCTTATCGCATCTACTTCATTTCATATTCACCAGCACTTTTGTAAGCGTTTTATTATCATCCGATATTGCACATACCTGGTAGATACCCGGACTCCAATGACTGACATCTATTCTCTGAATTCCTGATCCTTGTTTTTGCCGAAGCATCTCCTTGCCTTGTTCATCATATATGTGAATGAAAATTTCTGAATCCACAGCTTCAGACAGCTCAATAAACAACTCATCGAGTACAGGATTAGGATATATATTCATTGTAAAAGGAATACTGTTTTCCGTGCTTTGAACAGCCACAGGCAAGGAGCTTAATTTAACTCTTAACACTCGGGGGGCACCGGCCGGAATTGTTAATTCCACTTCATCCGAAATAGTGTATAAAACACCTAATGGTTCGCCCAATGTACTCAACTGATCAAAAACCTGACAGCTACCAGTGATTGTGTTTCCGGCCTTGAACTTCACAGTTCGCTCAAGGGGCGATAACACATTATTCCCCATAAGCAGAACATAATAAGTATATGGATCATCTTTCTGCTGAGTGATTTGCCAGAAGCAGTCACCCTCTACATAAAAATCCAGGGTTTGCCGTCGATTCATCACTATCTCACTAATAAGATCCTTTGCTTCAAGAGAGGAGTACCCACTCCAGTAATCACCATTGGTCTGAAAAGCAATCTTGCACCAGGAATTGCTTTCGAGTTGTTCGGCCGAGCTGTGCGGAACAATGGGGATAAAGCCTCCGACTGTGGATGGAAGCAGATTTTCCCAGCGTCGCCTGGTCCCATATAAAAATGAAGTAATATCGGTATCGGGTATATCTGTATAAGCATTCCAGCATGCCATCCTGTTAAACACATAGATATCAGTCTCCGGTGCATATTTGTAATAGTCGTGATTGATACTTTGCTCCTTCAGTCTTTCGCTGCCATTATAGAGGGCAACAGATACCGGAGAAATAGCTTTCAACTGGTTTGTTTCCGGTGAATGCGGATAAATACCTTTCTCCACGATCTTCAGGAAATTCAAGACCCCTTTCTGAAAAGGCTGGCTCCAGACCTGGTCCTCTCCGCTCACATCACCTCGCTCATACATAGGATTCTCAAGCCCTGTGACTGATGTAACTCTGAAAACCTGTGCACCCAGTGCATATTGAGAAAGCATCTGACGAAGTACTACGTGGGCATTGCGCATTCCTCCCCATTCAGCAACCCTGTTGGCCGCCAGGTTATCGCCGATTACATTACATCCCCAGCGTTCCACATCTCCATTCATCCACAGTCCGACACGCTCAGCCAGACTCCATTCCAGCATTGTAACATTGGAATTTTCCACTCCGGGCACAAACACATCTTTATATTTTGGGAAATAATCCTCACCTTGTTCCAGGGACATGGATGAGATAATAGGTCCCTTGGCAGCCAACATAACCATTGGAGGCTCCTCTCCTATCATTTCTGCCCGGGCAATAACAGCATCCAGGTGTGGTTTATAAAGATCAAAATACTCAGGATGCAATAATTCTTTGGTACGTGCCATCATATAACATTCACCATTCACTACCGATGCTTCATAGCAATCGGCTAAGGTTTCCGGGTACATGTAGATATGATTACCATGTCCAATATTTAAACAAAAGTAGGCCCCCTTTTGAGCCAGGGCGCGGCAAAACTCTACCATACCCTCAGCTGTTACTGTTTCTTTAGTTGCCTGATCGGTCACTCCCCAAATAGCTGAGTTAATGCTCGCTGCCAGACGTATGCGTGATGACCTATAATTTTCCTGACCTCCGATCTTATCATACCATACCTGCTGTGCATCATAAACTTCCTGTGCGTGAATTTCACAGTTTGCAGGTGTCATTTCCCACCATAAACCACTTGCAAAATAATCGACATACCAGATTGGCTCATTCCCGTCAGCATCCTCCCCGGAAAATTGATTGACAGCGCTTGTCAGCTGATCCAGATTCGACTCCACTTCGCCAAAGGTTCCTGCACAGTAAATATTCCGGGCATCTGTCCGCCATTGATCATTGGCAGGCTCTACCACATAAAAATGATCATCGCCGTTAATCGGCCCTGCCAGTACTATTTTATCTGCTCCGCCGCTTCTGTCCTCCAGGCAAGCAGCATCAGTGAAATGGTACATGCTGTGTGCCCACGTATAGGCGCTGATATTAATCGACTTGCTCGCTGCATCATAATCGGACAGGAACAGATCGTCGCCATAGACGGTAAACAGCTCTGCCTCCCCGTCACCATCAAAATCACCCGGCACACCATGCTGCAAAAGGTATTTTCCTGTTTTTGTTAAATCCTCCTTATCTTCCTTCACAAAACCATGATTCTGAATGAGATAATTTTTTGCATACAGCTCATATCTTTCGAGGTGCAAGGTCTCATTGGCTGCAAGCATCGTCGAGAAAAGTTGCGTTCGCGGACCATCTTCCGGGTGAAATACACCCCAGTGACCTACCACTTCCTCATCGCCATCACCATCCATATCGTAAGCGTGAGGCAATTGCTTGTCAGTGAAACCCAATGCCGGAGCTACATCATCCGCGTTAGCCGAAGTCAGTCCATTCCAGTATAAAGGTCTTGAATAAGTATTCAAATCAGTTATATCAAAAAAACAATTTCCCGAAAAACCCTTGTTATTCACAAATGACATGATCTCATCCGTACCATCACCATTGAAATCGCCTGCTACCACATGGCGAATTACACCAGAAACACCGGTTTTATTTTCAGTTTGAGGCTCCCTCTTTGCAAGCTGAATCAGGGAAGTATTCAGAAAATAAATATAACCATCGACACCAGCTGTAACAATAATGGTTTGTCCATCGACACCTTTGGCAACAGCAGCTGTATATAAAGCTCCGCTGCTAATTTTTTTCTCTGCCAGCAATTCGCCGGAAGAAGAAAGTATCCTGAGGTAACCGTCAGTTCCTGGTAAAATCACTTCTTCACCAACACTGCTGCTAATAGCCTCTTCTGCAATAATTCTAATTCCCATCGAAGGAAGTTCGTGATATTCCCACAAACGCATATCTGCCGCTGGATCCGTGATCAGGTCGGGACGCTGAAATGCGATAAGCTTTCCTTCAGCAGTCATGGCAACTACATAATCTTTTACTCCAATGCCATCAAAATCAGCTGTTGTAACATGTATTAAATTATCACCCTGTGTATTAAAAGGCTGAAATGCCAGGTCAATTGTTTGAGCAAACAAACCATTTATACTACCAATGATTAAGTAAAAAATAACAATCCACTTCATCGCCTCAAATTTATTACATTATACTCCACTGTTCCTTCCTCCAACATATACGTGTAATTCTACACTTTATTTTTTAGTTATTAGCTTCTAAAAGACAATACCAGTAAGCTAATTTACCTCCGGCTGTACCAATTGATATTCCTTATCATAGAGATCTATCTGATTCCGCCTCCATGGATTGCCCTCCAGATACAATACCTGTGGACAGGAAACATCCCAGTCGCCTAGTGTTTTAAGCATTCGTACCACTCTTTCCCTGTGCTGATCGGCCACATCGTTTTGCTCGGCAATATCATTTTTCAGATTATAAAGCATGGGTAAACGGTCCGGCAAACGAACCAATTTCCAATCTGCTTCACGAATACTTGCACTAATGGTGAATCGCCATTTCATATCGGGGTGTGGTTCTCCTGCATTATCACCATTTATGAAAGGGAAGATATTTACACCGTCCATCTTTTCCTTTGCAGGTATGTCTCCTCCTGCCAGGGCAACAAAAGTGGGAGTAATGTCAAGGGCAGAAACAAGCTTATCGTAGGCTGCGCCTGCTTCGATTCCTTTCGGCCAGGTCATGGTAAAGGGAACCCTGATACCTCCTTCAAGGAGAATGCCTTTTGAACCTCTCAATGGTGCATTTATCGTCCATGGATTTTTACCTGAAACAGGGCCTCCATTGTCACTTAGAAATACAATGACAGTATTATCATACAGATCGTGTTCTTTCAGCTCACTTACTATCCTGCCTACATTCACATCCAGGCGATGCACCATGGCACAGTAGGTACGTCGATTCTTATCCTCTATGTGAGAATACAATTTCAGATCTTCCTCTGTGGCTTGCAAGGGTGTATGCGGTGCATTAAAAGAAGCATAAAGAAAGAACTGTTCATCTTTGTGTCTGCGTATAAAATCAACACACTCATCCCCTTTGTCATCCGTTATATAAGTAATTGGTTCGGGTGTCTTGTAGTTGCATTCTATGGGAGAAAGGTAGCCTTTCCCTTCCGGTTCAGATTTAAAATAATGGTGTCCGCCATGGGGATATGTCCAGACCTCATGAAAACCTCTTTTCAAAGGATGAAAATGGGCGGCATCTCCCAGATGCCATTTTCCAATAAGACCATTGACATACCCCAACTCGCCAAGCCTGTTGGCAATGGTATTAATTTCTACAGGAATCCCGACAAAATTGTTATCAAATTGTGGCAGATCGACAATCGGGTTGTTATCAAAACCGAAAGTTACCTGGTTCCGCCCTGTCATCAATCCTGCACGCGATGGTCCGCAAACCGGAGCAGACACATATCCCTGGTCAAACACGACACCCTCTGCTGCGAGCGCGTCTATATTGGGCGTCCTGATCTGGGTGCTTCCTGTATAACCAAGATCACCATAGCCGAGGTCATCTGCGAGAATGATAACAAAATTTGGCTTTTGCTCATTGTTTTGAGCTTGCATCTCTGGAATAACCATGAGCAAATAGAGAATGGCTATGAGTAATACTCTGTTCATCTTCATAATTTCGTTTATTGCAATAGTAATTTCTCAATATTATTTTTGTCGATCACCAGGTAATATATTCCTTTTGGGTAAGTACTTAGATTTAGCATGTCACCTGATGAAGATTTAACCAATTTACCTACAGCATTATACACATTGTATTGTGCTATTGCACCATCACCGTCAATATAGAAATTTCCCTTCGATGGATTGGGATAGATATTGAAATATGAATCTTTGATATTGTGTATTGCGCTTGGCTCCCCAATAGTAATTAGCATGTATGAATAAACATCCTCATTACCATATAGACTTGCTGTTACTGTAATTGTTCCGGCAGATTTCGGCAAGAGAAATCCGGTCGTTTGGTTAACAATAGCTTTGGTTTCGTCATCCACGCTCCATAATACCGGGATATCATAATCTGGATTCAAGATGGCAGACAGCAGGTATGGCGTTCCCACAACAAGGTCACCATCAATTTCTTCGATAGATATGCTTGGATTCACGGCATCGTCCCATATATAAACTTCCGTTGTACAGTTTACAGAAGAAAAATTATCCATTGTGGCTATTACCTGAGCTGATCCGGCAGACAGACAAGTAAGTTTTCCTGTTGCATCGATAGTAGCAGAGCCCGTGCCATTCCCTACAGACCATGAAAAAGGTTCATTTGCCGGAATAGCAGATGCTTCAAACAAGTATTCATTGTCGACAATCAACTCCGTTACATTAAAACCTTTGCTTGGTTCTATGTCGACGCTGGCTGCATAAAACTTAATACTGTCAACATCCAGCTGCTTGTTCTGATCCGAACTAATAAATAAGTTCATGGTCATACCCCCGCTCCATGATTCGATATTTGGAATGAGAGGGACAGAGAACCAGCTCCATTCAGCACAGCTATGTCCTGAAATAGTATTTGGGAATTCAGCTTCCCATGAGCCTGCACTCACGCTACTTTCTGTCCTGGTCTTTGCTTCGAAAAAATATAGTTTACCTGGAGTAAGGTCAGTAACTTTCTTACGCATACTTATGAGACTACCATCTATAGAAATGTTACGTGCAAATTTATTACCATCCTCAACGGTAAGTGTCGTAGTTGTTGCTTCATCTGTTTTCTGCTTATATCCCAAACTTAGCAAATCGTCACCTTCGGTGTAACTTTCAAAATCATCGAAAAAAAGATAAGGAATCGATGTTGTCAGCTCAAAACTAATACCAGGCACCAAAGCCTTTAACTCATCGCGTAGTTCCTGTGCAACGGTGGCATAATTCGAATCAAAGATCAAATTCTTCCATTCATTATTATCCTTGGAATGATCGTATAACTCCTCCTCACCTGAGGGGTAATGGATATAGCGGTAGTTTTCGGATCGTACCGCGTAGTTTTGCATTGCAAATTCCGATGATGCAGGATTTACCACAGCCTCCAACGCTACTCCGGGACCATCCCAACTATCGGTATTTGGATCTTCTAAAAACGCCCTTAAACTATGTCCGTCGATATCAGCTCCCTGTTCATTCTTTTTCGTTTCACCGGTCATTTCACATAAATCCTGAAAAGTGGGATAAATATCTATGAGTCCAACAGGATGTGATATCTCAATCCCCATTGATGATTCATAACCAGGAGCCTTGACTATCAAAGGTACACGCGTACTCTCTTCCCATAGCGTGTTTTTTGCCAGGCGGAATTTTTCGCCCATGTGAAAACCGTTATCTCCACAAAGAATAATTGTTGTATTATCGGCAAAGGAGCTATTTTGAATCTTATTTACGATCACACCCACCAGGCTATCTGCAAAAGTAATACAAGCCAGTTTACTCTGCACATATCGTCTCAAGCCCTCTTCCTTTGTGGAATAAGAAACCAGAAGCGAATCGAAATCATTAAATCCTGATATACTCATATTTTGCCAATACGTATCCTCAAGGTCGTTTTTTAATATTTCAGGGATAAGCACTTTGTCCAGTGGGAACATATCAAAAAATCGCTGCGGCACTACATGAGGCGTATGAGGCTTCATCCCTCCATAAGAAATAAAGAATGGAGTGTCCTCTCCATTACTTTTAAGTTCTTCATGTTCATCAATCCATTGACAAACAAAATCTGTGCTTAGTTCGTCGCACATTTTATCGCGGTAATTTTCAGACACATAATTAAAGGCATCACTGGCATCGATATTATTTCTCCAACCGCCTGGGGGCACATCGGATAGAGGCGCAAATGAACCATTTAACAGCCCTACATTCCTGAATGGTTCCGGCACAGAGGGGTGAGAAATAGCAGTGATTCCATCCCATGCATAAGGTCCCTGGTCCTTCTTTTGTCCTCTGGTTTCCGATTTTTCATCCGCACTTCTATGAAATATTTTTCCTGTGCCGTATGTCTCAAATCCATTCTCAGCAGCATATTCCATTATGAATTTCGAATTGGGCAACACGGGATTGTCTTCGATATGGTCAAAGCCAAAATTTCCGGTAGTGGAAGGATACAGTCCTGACAGAAAACTTGCCCTTGAAGGAGCACATATCGGAGCATTGGAATGTGCATTGGAGAAAAAAACACCCTCACTTGCCAGTCGATCAATATTTGGAGTAATGGCTTGTGGGTGTCCCCCCATTACTCCGATATAATCATTCATATCATCGAGAATGATCAGTAATGCGTTTTTTTGCTGCTGTGCTTGTAACACAAACGACACAGCCAATAAAAATAATAGAAATATCTTCCTCATTTTTCCTCTTATTTATTATCACCTTATACTTTCCTACCCACTAATTTTATTCAATAATTCTTCCACTTCTAATGCATTTTTCCCTTTTAATCCTTCAGAATAAAGCCGGTTAATCTCACTTTCAGTAAGTGCTCTTGTCCAAAGAGAAAAATCATCGAGCAAGCCCACATAATCCTGCATATCCATTGTGTTGGCCAAATCAGTCTTGTAAGTCTCGGTTTGTGTAGCAATAGCCATCCAATTAGCTTGTATGGTTCTTATGCTTGTTTCTGGTTTTTTTGTTTGCTTTCCTTCAATCAGTTTGCCATCCACAAAGAGTTTAAAATCCTTAATTTTGGCATTGGCATAAGGCACTACCACTGCTATATGATGCCATTTCCCATCATTGATTTTAAGACTACTTGTCGAGGTGTATATTTCAGGTCGCAGAGCAACTTCAAGGTTGCCATTGTTCAGTCCTACATTGAAGAATTGCCCCGTTTTGCTCCAATATGAACCGCTGTTCAGGATAAGTTGGCGACCTGTTGCGCTTGTCTTTACCCAGCAGGCAGCGGTACGCTCAAAGCCGTAATCCATAGGCCCCATTGGCAAAACAAACAGATTTGTGGAAGATGATATTTTTGCAGCATCTCCCAACACCCCATTTACCTGTTCTGCATCACTACCAATAAGTGAGTAATCATAACTAAATCCTCCATCATTAAGATATGCAATGGGCTGGACAATGGTTGACATCAGGGGATTGTGTTTTCCTTGTTTTGGGAATGCGCCCTCAATGCTGTTTTTATAATTAGTGCTATCGAGTTGCTTGTCGAAACTCCAATGAATTTGAAGACCTTTCGGATTGATGGGTTTTAATATTCCTGTACCTTCAATTGTTGTTTTCGGCGAAGATTTATCTATGCTAAGACTCCCCAGTTTATCTCCATTCTGATGATATGTTGTGATTAATAATTTATCCCTTTCTACATCAACAAGTGTCATATTGGATAAGTTATTGCCTCTCGCCACCAGCTGTATCAGATCAGATTTCGGATCTCTGGTAACCGTATTCATATGCACTTCACCTGCAAGGTAAAGGTCCACATTGTACTTTCGCATCACATCCAATATTTTTTCACTGTCATCATTATCAACCATCATACCGCTACTGGCATATTTTTTCACGGGATAGATTATGGGCAGATGAGACTGAACCACGATATGCTTGATTGACGGTATATTTTGAGCCTCACTCAAAACAGATTCAAACCACTCCATGTGTTTTCCTTCAATATCCCCCTTTATTACTCCCTCGTCACCCAATACCTTATCTTCAGCATCGAAGCGAAAAATATCCAGTGTTACAAAAAGCACATTTTTATATTGAACAGCATTGGACGTGTGCTCATAAATGGTACCAACAGGGCGCGCTAAGGCATTGCCGATTTTCCGGGTAAAACGTGATTTCCCGTTCTTGTCTAACGTGAATGTATTGGAGAATCCCTGACGAAAAGCAGCAATGTGTTTAATCACTTCACTACCCTTATTCCATGGGTTATCGCCAAGCTCGTGGTCGCCTACTGCCATTAAAAAGTGATCATAGCCCCCATTATGTACAATATCCCACAGTCCCTGATAACACAATCGTGAGGACTCTAGAATAACCTTCCTGGTATTATAATCGGTATAGGCAGGATATGACTTGAATTGTTTCAGGTACTTTTCCCTGTACCAGTGGCCTCCATTACAGTCGCCCGGAAGTATAATCAGTTCTCCTCCATAGCGTTCTTTCATCTGTTTGAAAAGTTCGGTTTGATCTGCAATACGCTTCTCACTCTGACTGGCATAGCCTTCAGGAGCTTTATCCCATATATTTACAAATCCTTCAGCATTGTGATAGTCAGGTATGTTAATAAAACGCCATGAATCATACTCCTTTTCAGCACAGCCTCCAAAAACGAATAGAATAAGAATCAGGTAATAATTATGTAGCTTTCTCATAAATTCCGTATCATTTTGATTGCATCCTTACTTCATACATCTGATAGCCAATTTGGCGACAAGCATCAATAGTTTCCTGATAGGGAGTATCGCACACATCAAGAAAGCCTATCTGGTAGTTCTCTCCATCTCCTCTTCCTGTAACAGCTTGCTCTCCATATTGAAACCAATGTGCACCAACAAGAAAGGGATTTTCTAATGCCGCTTTAATGTATTCGAAATAGGCTCTTCCCCGCTGCTCCTGATTTTGCACTGACCGCAATCCTGTATGCAGCATGCCCCTGTCAAGGGCACCAAAGTGATACTCTCCAATGATAATCGGTTTATCAATAGAATCATCATGTGGTATCAAATCATTCGGAACAAAACGATAGCGGTTAAAACTAATTATGTCACAATATTTCGCAGCGATAGGAACAATCCACTTTTGATGACCCAGGTCTTCAGGGTAATAGTGATTATGTAGTCTGCTACCCAAATAGAGTTTATTTGGTGCTTTTGATTTGATGACATCTCTACACGTTTTATAGTACAGGTCAACCATTATCTTTTCAAACTCAAGCAAGTCTGCAAATGCTACTTTCCCCTTTGCCTTATTCCTTGAGTTCAGCAATGATTCCCAGGAATTGTAGTTACTTGACCAGGCTGTATTCAGAATATCGATTTTACCATATTTATTGGTCAAATACTTTACCAGCTCCACTTTCGCATTATCGGTATCCGGCGAAGTCAGAACATGGACTCCAATCGCTCCCCACCCGTGTAATTCATTATCAACAAAATAGCCAATACAATAGTCATCTTCCCAAGTCATGGAATGTCTTTCAAAAGCTTTTTCGAGCATCGGTTTATAGTTGGGATCAAAGACATTTGGGAATTTAAGCTTTCCACCTACTTTTTTCCAGGGGAAGCCAACGCTCACAGTATAGGGTG
Source organism: Bacteroidales bacterium (assembly GCA_030589895.1). Taxonomy (GTDB): domain Bacteria; phylum Bacteroidota; class Bacteroidia; order Bacteroidales; genus JAUUZQ01. Next base: position 7,021 of record JAUUZQ010000011.1, on the reverse strand, counting down.
TTAATCCTTGCAGATATGTTTCAGGATCAGACCAGTTTCCAAAAGTATTCATTCCCCAGCTCCAGAGTCTTTTATGGGCTAACTCTTTGCTAATTTTATTCCACTCCTGTCCATATTTACAATAGAGATTTGCACCGGTGAAATTGAAGGTGATAATCTTCCCCTGATTTGGTTTTGCAAATTGATATAGAGGTAAACTTTCATCCGGCAGTTCTAAAAAATAATGCTTCCTTCCTTCCACTTTTGTCGTTGCAGCGGCTTTTGCAACACCAGTAATACCGTGCGACCAGAACAGGCATCCCTCCGGATCAACTAACCACCACTTGCCTTCCACCTTTTGAACCCTGAAATGTCCGGTGGCTTCAAACTTTTTTCCTTTGGTCCATCCACCATATTTATTTCTGTCCTGAGGTGATGGAAGTGCATGTAAATCTTCATTCTCTTTCTCGATTGCAATTTTCAAATCTTCATCGGAGTGTATTTTCCCTTTCCATTCACGATCGATGTACTGTCCATATCTATCAACAAATGGGAAGGCACTCTTTTGTATGTCTTCGTAACTTCTTGCAAGCAGAGCCCCCTCTGCAACAATATTCCTGATGGAAAATACAGCCTCCTCGCCCGGCTTCACAAGTGAGAGTTTTATTTTTTTCACATTCCCGGCATCCAGCGGAACCCAGTGCCACACATAACCCCCGGGTAGCCCACGCATATCCTTGTAGGAACGTGTCAGTGGGTGGTCATCAGGCAGACTATTTCCTTTTACCAGAACTCTCATGACTCCACTTTCTCCCGGATTCAGGATGAGTATTCCTTCGTTCCATTGGTGGTCATCGATATGGCAATTGAGCATAACAGAAGTACTTCCCAGATTGCTTACATCGAAAGCGATGGATGTATTATTACGCAGATCCCAAATACTTTCAGGAGCATATAATTCCACCAGAGGATTTTCAGCCTCCATTTCTATAAGTAAGGCATTATCCTGCGTCACAGATACACCTGCATTCTCTGTCTTTACAAAACCAGAGAGGTAATCATATGATATTTCGATCAGCTTCTGATTCTGTGAGAAGGTCACAATAGCATTGAATTGCAGGATAAGAAAAAAAATATACTTCATGTAATATCTTCGAACTTTAGCATTCATATTTTTATCTTTTCTACTGATTAACATTTAGAACTAATTTGCATATTTGTAAGCTATCTTTTTATAATCTTACAAACTTCATTTCTCCCCTCAAAGCCTAATTTTATAATATATACTCCATGATTTAATGCTTGTGTATCAAAATCTACACTTTCTGCATCCACATTTTTCGAAACAAGAAGTCTTCCTTTGAGATCGTACATCCTGACTACCCTGATTTTTTCAGGAGCAATGATCCGAATATGATTTAGATCGTATAGAATTTTGCTGGCGACCGTTTCTTCAGTAATTTCATATATTGACGATGGAACAAGTTCTCCTTCAAATTGAAAATTGTCAATATTCAAAAGTCCTTTGGAAGTAGTGGTCCAACGTGCTAATTGAAGAAATATGCTATCGTTCGCGCCTGTATTAAATGCTACAGATGCATTTGTCCATTGCAGACTATCTCCTGATATCTGGAGTTTTGCCATTTCAACTTCTCTCGTATCATCTTCGAATATTACGAGAGCATTGTTACTAAGCCCTTCACCCAGATCTGTGTATTTATAATCAAAACTAATCGCGCAGTCAGTATCAGGAACAACCTGAATCATTTGTCTGATATAGCTCTTTGTAAAAAGAGCCGAACTACTACCTGATGTTGAATTATTGAAGTCAATAGTAAGATCAGAAACATCCCAACCATCAAATAAACACTCGAAACTTGGATTTGATATAGGATTATCTCCTTTCTCACAAGGAGTATAATCATATATGATGGTTCCCTCCTCATAAAGCGGCTCATTATATTGTTCCATTTGTTGTATAAGCTCGCTCTTTAATGTATTGGCTATATCTTTATAATCGGGGTGATTATAGAAATTCACTATCTCATGAGGATCTGTTTCCAGGTCAAAAAGATAGGGTCGATCGGAAGGTGACAACACCAATTTATAGCGACTATTTACAGCAGCTACCCAGCGACTGCCAGCATTGGTAATGTATACAATTCTATCAGGATCTTCTGGTGGAGTATTGTTGAGAAAATCAGCAGATACATTTTCTCCATCAAATTCGGTGTCTGTATAGTTAATTCCTATCAAGCCCAGGATGGTTGGGGTAAAGTCAGCAACAGTATAAGCTTTGGACAGTACCGTTCCGGGAGTAATTTGCCCCGGATAAGCTATGATAAAAGGAATACATGCAGATGTTTCGTAGGGCAATCCTTTGTTTTTTTGTGCATGCTCTCCCATCAAATCACCATGGTCTGAAGTAAACACCACGATCGTGTTTTCCAACAAACCTTTTTGCTCAAGATAAGTCATCATTCTTCCAACATTATCGTCAATGCACTTTACCATACCAAAATATTGTGAAAATGCCACTTGGGGAATTGTTGTAATTGTGTTAGCATCTTTAATCCAATTGGGCTTTTCCTTCAGTGCTTCCTGCATCGATAGTGGTGTATCAAAATGCATCTCTGAATACATGGTATTGTAAGGGGCTCTAACTTCATTTGCATCATGCGGATCAGGGATCGATAACATTAAACAAAACGTTTCATCTTTATCTCTTTCAATTATCTCCATCGCTTTATCAAACAGGAAATCGGTAGTATATGATGTTGATGTGGCTTCATTAATATCATAGGTGTATTTTTCGTTTTCATCATCCCAGTCACCAATAAGGTCTACACCATCAGGAGTATCTTGTAATAATTTCCAATGACCTCTGTTGATCATATAACGATTATCGTCAAAACCAAAATGACGTAGTGGCGTAAAACCCGGTTTGTCTTCACCATCCAGGTGCCATTTACCCACATAGGATGTGGCATACCCATTCTGCTTCAATATTTCAGCATAAGTGATCACATCATCATTTAGCGGGTAGTCATTTATAGGAGAACCGGTTTTAATGGGATATAAACCAGACATGAAAGAGGCTCTGGAGGGAGTACATACAGGTGATGTAGCATAAAAACTTTTGCAAAGTAAGCCTCTATCCGCCAGTGCATCAAGATGGGGTGTTTCTACGATTGTATTTTGTCCCCACATATAGGCTTCCTCATTCGTCAGTACATTTCGGTAACAACCTAATGTCCTGAAGCTATGTTCATCAGTGTGAATAATTATCAAGTTTGGCTTGGTTTGGCCCAATACAGCTGAAGAAGCAAATATCAGAAGCAAAAGAAGTTGATAATGATTTTTCATGTGTTTGAATTTCATTTTCTTATTATCAGCAATCCCAAAATCAATAAGTACTTCATTTTGATGTATATTTATTCTTCTACAATATCTTCTCTTTGCAAAGGCTCACCATACATTTCCATCTGCCGAAATAACTCTGTTGTAAACTTCTCAGCAATTTCTTTGTAATCAGGATCATTATAGAAGTTGATCATTTCATCCGGATCTTTCTCCAAATCGAACAACCAGGGTTTATCCGTTGGTGACATCACCAACTTATATTGCCTGTTGACTGCAGACACCCAGCGACCAAAGGCATTTGTCAGGTACACAATTCTATCGTCTTTTATGCTAAGCTTCTTGCTTATAAAGTCGTTGGATGCATCCAAACCATGAAAAGTATAATCCGACTGATCAATCCCCATTAACCCAAGTATGCTTGGAGTAAAATCGGCCATGGTATAGGCTTTCTGTATTTGTTTACCAGGCTTTACTTTTCCCGGATATCTTAAAAGAAAGGCCACCCGGGCCGACATCTCATAGGGCAAACCCTTATTGAGCTTGCCATGCTCCCCCATCAGATCCCCATGGTCTGAAGTAAAGATCACGATGGTGTTTTTGTCCAGTCCTTCTTCCTCAAGGTAGTTCAGGATCCGTCCAACATTATCATCAATACATTTTACCATGCCATAATATTGCGCAATTCCGGTTTCCAGAAACCGTTGTTCTTTGCCTTTACCGTCCTGCTTATTCCACCCTGGCAAATCATATCCTTTGGCTCTTGCAGTACGAGGTTCCTCGAACTTCATCCCGGTGTACATTTCACTATAGGGTTTGCGCACCTTGTCGGGGCCATGTGGATCAGGTAAGGACAGCATCAGGCAGAAGGGTTTTTCTTTATCACGTTCAATGATTTCAAGGCTTCTGTCTACCAGGAAATCTGTAGTAAATGATTTTTCATTAGCGAGTTCAGGATTAAATTCCACCCATCCTTTTGGATTGATTTTATCTAAAATTTTTGGGCCATTTTCATCTTCACCCAGCACCTTCCAGTGTCCACGGTTAAACATATACCGGTTATCTTCAAAACCAAATTTCCTGGCAGGTTCAAAGCCGGGTTTTGCATCCCCATCCAGGTGCCATTTTCCAACATAGGAAGTTGCATAGCCATTTTCTTTTAGTATTTGAGCAAAAGAAATCAAGCCATCCCTTAATGGCAGGTCATTCCTGTGTGATCCTGTTGCGATAGGATACAATCCGCTGATCATCGAAGCTCTCGATGGAGTGCACACAGGAGAAGTAGCGTACCAATTTGTGCATATCACTCCTTCTTCTGCTAATTGGTCTATATAGGGCGTTTCGACAATGGCTTCTGCTCCCCACATATAGGCTTGCTCGTCTGACATCGTTTTCCGGTAACAACCCAGGGTTCTTAGATTGTGCTCATCGGTATGGATAATCAGCAGGTTGGGCCTGGGGGATTCACTGTTCACCTCCATAAGTACATCCTTTTCTCCCGCTTTCCCAGGTAGAAAAAGAAACAAGCTTAGAATGAGTGTTATTCTTATCATTGTATCAAAGTTTAATATTACCGATCTCAATACTTTTTATTGTGAGCTTTCAAGAGCTCTTCACAAATTTAATACTACTGTAGCTATCGTCTTTTATTCGAAGTATGTAGACACCTGCAGTGAGATCTGCTACATTGATGATCCCATCTGTAATATGGCCACTCCACACCGACTTTCCATCCAGACTATAAATTTCTCCTTGTAGAACAGGATGAATCATCTCTACATATAGTTGTGATTCTACCGGATTAGGGTATGCGTATATTTCTTTATGACTCCGTGAATCTAAAACTATATTTGAATTACCTGTACCATAAGTGTACAAGTGATAAGTTATCTCCCGCATATAAGAAATAAGATCATAATAAATCTGATCGGTCGCAGAGACCAAACCACAATTTGCATTTTCACCATTTCCCCGTCCTGCAGTGGTTGAATTGGCCCACATAAACCAATGTGCTCCCACACAGTTGGGATTGCGCAATGCTCCCTCGATAAAATTCACGTATTTCTCACCTCTATTTCGCTGATCGGAAGCATAGCCAAGACCGGTAAAAAACTTACCTCTGTCTAATGCTCCAAAATTGAATTCTGTGATAATAAATGGCATGTCAATACCTTCAGGAGGGTATGGATAAAATTCAACTTCATTTTCATAGGCGTTAAAAGAGAATATATCCAGGTACTTTGCTGCCACTGTCATGTTGTAAATATTCTTGTGAGTACCATGCCAACGGGATCCCAGGTACATCTTTCCGGGAGCGTATAGATCAATAAAATCCCGAGTAGTTTTGAAATAGACCTCACACATATTATTGTAATGCTCAACATTAATATCCTTCAAGGCATAAATATCAAGCCCTTGAGTATTGAGCACTGAATTCAGCAATTCATCCCAGCTACTCAGGCTTGCTCCTGTTATTTCATTAAAGGAATCTATTGATGTCAAACGCTGTTGCAACAAGTCAACGTACACTTGCTTCCCAACGCTTGCACCATCTTTTTCCAAGGAATTTTTTGCAAGGCTAAAGGGAGTACCCCATTTAATTTCGTTATTGATAAAGAATCCGAAAAAATAAGGATCATCCTTCACGAAGGCTGCCTTTTCTTCGATAAAATTCTCAACGTTTGATATCCAGCGAGGATCGAAAACATCCGGAAACTTATCGTTGATACCCGGATAAACAGAGCCTATATAAACCGTATATGGCAACTTGATGTTGTCGGGATGTTGACCAACTGTTTCATTAGACCATCCTCCCAGGGTATTGAGCCCCCAGCTTCTCATGCGTTTTAAAGAGACAGCAAGATATTCCTCCTCACTACTCTCTCCATATTTACGATAGAGGTTGGCTAACCCATGCTTATAGGAACTTCCACTATAAAGGATTTCGGTTTCAGCGCTTTTTTCGGGTATGCCTTCAAAAAAATGATTCCTGTCTTCCAGGGGAGTGGCAACCACCAGCTTCCCTGCACTATTCACTCCTGCCGACCAGAACAGGCAACCATCGGGATCAATGATCCACCATCTGTCATTTATTTTCATGGTCCTGAAATGTCCCGTCGCTTCATATTTGGGTCCATTTGCAAATCCTCCAAAGCGGTTCCATTCATCAGGACCGGGATGGGCCGCAAGGTCTTCCGCTTCTTGTTCTATCGCTTCAACAAACTGGCTGTCATTAGTAATTTTCCCTTCCCATGTTGCGTGCTTATATTGCCCGTACTTATTGATAAATGGAAAAAAGGCCTCTTTGCTGTTCTTATATAATTCAGGTAAAGCCGGTCGATTCTTAAAAACTCTTTTTAAGAGAACTTTCTGATCAAAGTCTTGTTCCGGAAGAATTATTTATAACGCTGATATATGCTTTGCAACAACTCCTGCAAAGTTTAAAATAATACCATCCGGCATTCCTTTCATTCCCGGGAAATCATTTTTCTGCGGATAATCTGTAACTGTAATTTGATCGCGGATCATGACGCAATTATATACCAGGTTCTCATCAGGATGCAGAAAGCCTATATGAGAATTATAAACCATATCAATATTATCACCTCTGCCCGGATTGTCGTAAGACAGAACAGGATCAAAACGAACCTTATATTCTGTCAGGTTTTCTAATTCCAGACTT
>JAUUZQ010000107.1 GCA_030589895.1 Bacteroidales bacterium | reverse complement strand
AGCCCGAGGTACGAGGGCGATTGAAGCAATCTCGTCTCAACTTGGTCAATTTTCGAAGATGCAATGTGGAGCCCGAGGTACGAGGGCGATTGAAGCAATCTCTGCTATACGAAAGAAACTATTACTTCCAAAACTCTTTCAGCCTTATCCCCTTATACTTCTAAATTTTATTGGGAAACAAATTCAGTTCGATTTTTCTCATGAATTTATTTTTGCAGTTTGATACTGTGCATAGAAACCCTGAGAAAGATGAAGATGGTAGAAGCTTACAAATAAATTCTATTCAAACTATTTTATCATGGATCAACCACAAGAACATTGAATTCTTCAAACACGACATCAGTATCAGCAAAAACCAATGAATCTTTTATATAATAGTCTTTACCAGGCGCTACGACGGTGTAATCCAGATAAACTGTTCTATGTTTAAAACCATTAAAACTTTCAGCTTCAGGGTCTTCCTTTGTATAGTAAACACCAGTTCCGGTTACCTCAGCAGAAGTTTCATCCACTTGTGAAACAGTAACTGTTTTGTTGTCCTCATTGAAAGTTAACAAAATCCTGTAAAAATTTCCCGTAAATGTTCCTCCAACAATATCCATTACATTTTCTGTTAATGACAATGTTGACAACTTAGTCATAATATTGTCAGTAACGAATCTTTCAGAATAAGTAAATTCCTCATTTGTGGAAGAATTGATTCTTGATCCACGAAGCAAATACATTCCATGAGTTTCATTGATGTATTTAATACCAAACAAGGTGTAATCTTTTGGAACAACATTCCAATCTTCAGCAACACGAGGATCAGGATCATCAATAAAAGGTTCACCACTAAGAATAATATCTTCGGCGGCATCTGTAATACGAAGAGGAATTACATAATGAGTTGTTGTTGACAGAGAATCATCGAAAAAAGCATCTTTAAGATCAACTCTCATCTTTCCTGCGAATTCACCGGAAGGAATAATAATTTGATCAAAAACGGCCTCATAATACCCAGTAGGTAAGACTTCCAAAATATTTCCGTCTTCATCCGTTATATTTTCAGCCAGCTCCGGTGCATATTCAACGCTAACAATCCTGTTTTCATTATTTTCATAAGCACCACCCATTGTAACTCCTATGCTAAAAGCATGCTCGAGGTCAATAGCGTTGTCGCCAACCGACTCATCTCCAAGGATTATCGTGCGAACAGGAGTTTGATAAGGGAAATATATACTTTGAAATTCGTAATCGTCAAACTCGACATCCTTGTTTGAACAGCCAAATGCGACAATTCCAGCAATTAGTATTGATAAAGTTTTCTTCATTTTTCTATTTTTTAAAATAACTGGAAGAATTTATACCTTCGATTCTTCAAGTTTTCAAATTATTTAACTATCACATAAAAAGCTGATAATTACCAACCTTGATTTTGCACCATTTCATATTTCTGAGTTTCTTGATAAGGAATTGGTCCATAAATCTGGTAGTCCTGGTAATTACGGTTCTCAACTGTAAAATAAGAATAAGCTGTACCATCGGATGAAACTTGTACACCGTTAACCGGTAGCTTCATTTCGTTGGTCATTTTCCATCTCCTCAAATCCCAGAAACGTTGTTTCTCAAAACACATTTCAATTCTACGTTCATTTTTAATCAAATCTGTCATTTGGCCTTTGCTAAGTCCGTTAACATAATCTGCTAAAGTAATACCGGCTCTGTCACGAATTGCATTAATTACCTGACGCGCAGTGAAGCCACCAATATCACCATCAGGCCCACCAACCTGGTTTGCGGCTTCAGCAAACATCAGCAAGACATCAGTATAACGTGCATATGTATAGTAGCGGGTACCCGATGAATTGATTGCAGGATCTATATCCACATTGCTATAATTCATAAACTTACGAAGATAATACCCTGTTAATGTTGTATTTGGATCGCTGCTACCTTTTGCATCCTGACTTCCTTCCACAGTATTAATTGTATAATTATTTCCTGCATGATCTATTGTAGAACCATTGTAGAGAATATTCATTGAAAGACGCGGGTCGCGGTCTGAATACGGATCGGAAGAGTTAATCTTCAACATTGTTACAGGTGTTCCATCCAACATAGGAAAGGCATTCACCAGGTTCTGCGTAGGGTTGGTGCGACCTATACCATACAAGGAGGGTGGGTAATTATAATCCTCCCAGGAATTCCCCGATGAACGGTCAGTATACCAAAATACTTCAGAATGAAGATTATTTTTGACTACATCCTCGTTGTTATAGAATTGATGGTAACTCTGGTTTGCAAAATTCACGTCGGTTAATCCATCGTTAAGATTCATAATCGCTGCTGCCTCTTCGGCTGCTTGCTGATAGGTGTATGTTCCATCTGAGTATGCCAGACTGGCAGCATAAAGAAGAGTTTTTGCTTTAATCATACGAACAGCCATCCCATTAATTCTGTTGGTGTATTGCACACCCATTGCCTCATCATAGCTATATTCTCTTGTATTTACGTATCTGTCAGGTAGACTTTCAATAGCGATGTCACAGTCTGTTAAAATAAATTGTACCAACTGATTAAATGTAGCGCGCGGAATTTTATAATCATCCTCATTTAGAGGATCTAAAACGTGATCGACAATAGGCACGCCTAATGTCTCATTATTAGCCCCAAGGCCTGCATGTGCCTGTAAAAGAAGGAAGTAGTTCCACGCACGAAGTCCATATGCTTCGGCCCTTAATCTCTTTGCATAAGTTGCAGTTATTTCCTCACTGCTCCAGAACCATTTCACATCAGTCATTTCCTCCAAAAAAGTATTTATATAAAAAATACTTTCATATGCTGTATTCCAGCTTGAAAAAGGATTTGTGTTTGATGTCCAGCCTCCTGAAACTGTAGTCTTTAGACTGCTTCCCTGATCATTGGTAACTGCATCGTCAGAACCATAGGACAGAGGGAAATTATAGTGGGTTTCCGGCAAATTATTGTATGCAGTCAGCAATATTCCTTCGGCATAGTTCACATGAGATTTAATGACTTCTATGTCATAGTTATTTGAACTATCTGGCTCTAGTACCTCACAACTATTAAACCAAAGTGCTAATAACACTATGATTGCCAGTATATTATATTTTGCATTTTTCATCTGTATTTTTTTTAAGTGCAAATATCAAGCTATTAGAATGAGAGCATTAATCCAAGTACCATACTCCCTAATTTTGGGACACCATACGGATTTACCTCTGAATACTCTTTGTTTTTTCCCATTACAACCAGGTTGCTACTTCTGACATAAACCCTTGAATCATTAAGGAAATCCATTTTATTCGCTCCTTTAAAGTGATAAGTAAGCTGCATAGTAGGCAGAGTGAATGAGTTATTCTCATACAACCAGAAACTTGAGTTACGGTCATTGTGTCCGCCGCTAATTGCTGACAGACGAGGATGAAGAGCATTTACATCCTTGTTGTTTGGTCCGTAAGCCTGCATTGCATACTCTGAATACTTTATGTCTCCAAAGACCTGGAAGTAGCTTCCTGATCGGTAATTTGAATCTCCCAATCTCCCAATACCTAAGACATAAAAACTTATGTTCCTGAAACGTAAATCAAGGTAAGCACTGAACTGGGTGCGCATACTGTTGCCAATGATACGTTGGTCTTTCTGGTCAATGACATTGTCTCCATTTTGATCAAGGTACTTAATATCGCCAGGTTGAACATCACCAAAAGTTGGAATAGGCATGGCATCAACCAGACTTCCGTCTGTATTGAAATCTTGCTCGCTATACAAACCATCGGCATCAAGCGCCCACATTGCATCTGTTGCAGTTCCTTCTCTTACAAGACCAACATCAGCACCTTCATAAACCGGTTCCTCGTGTTTTGTAATTTTTGGAGAGATGTGAAGCACATTGCTACCTAAAGTAGCAGAAAAATCATTCGATATTTTATAGGTGTAATTTATCCCCAACTCAATCCCCTGTACATTGTTGCTGTTGTAATTGCTATACAACAAATTTTCAAAACCCATCAGTTGTGGATAAGTGTTGGACATAAGCGTGATGTTATCAAGAGATGTGCTGCTGAAATATCCCATTTCCACATTCAAGGTATTGTTTAACATCGAGGCATCTAAGCCAATTGAAAAATCTTTACGCTTTTGAAGGTAAATTTCATTGGCAACCGACGCAAAAAGTGTCTCATCGTTACTATGGGTACCATTGAAATAATTAAAGCCACTACCTTCAACGAAAGTGTTAGCATATAAATAATAAGCGCCCCAATCATCATTTTTTGAGATTCCATAAGAAGCGCGAAGTTTCAAATAATTCACAAGTGACAGATTATCCATGAAATCTTCATTTGATACAACCCATGCCACACCTGCAGATGGAGCCAACTCCATTCTATCACCCTCCGCCAATTTTCTGGACCCGATTCCCATCATCGAAACCTCTGCTATATAACGCTTATTGTACATATAATTAGCCGAAAATCCTGTATGAAACAAAACATCTCTCTGCAATGTGTCTTTAATGGTGAGCTGATCTCCATAAATTATGGCTACCGCCGAAACATCATGTTTATCAAAGTTGCGATCATAGCTCAGGTTGCCATAATATGAGATCTGGCGGAAAGAGTTCGAATTACTGGAATTTGTATTGTAGCTATCAGAGGGTGTATCAACACCGTGCATAATTAAAGTATCACATAAACCTGTCAACTCGTCAAAAACAGGTTCATAAATCGCATATTCATAGTTTTGTTCGGTAAATAATGAATTGTAGAAGTTCATCCCTGCATAAGCTTTTGCTTTTAGACCTTCGGTTAAAAAGCTCAAGTCAAGATCCAACTTTCCACCAAACTGAACATTACGTTGCTGATCCCTAACCTTCCCATTTTGTTCTAAATTACCATATATATTATCATTGGCAAATGATGAGCTGCCACCTAGCAATTTCCCGTCAACCAGGTTCGCTTCAGCAAGCACCAAATCGCGGGCTTCTTGATCTGTTATTATCATCGGATCCCAAAGAACAGGATATGCATTCGGAAGAATGGATGCAAACTCGCTCCAATAATTTGAACCAGTATTTGGCCTTTCATTTAAATTCAAACGAGCGGAAGCATCTACAGCCATTTTCATGTATTGATTAATTTTAAAATCGAGGTTTCCCCTAAAATTGAATCGATTCGTTTTATCCGGTATGACTGTACTTAACCATCCATCGCTTTGGGCCCACTCTGTACTTACATAATAACGTGCATCCTCGTCACCCCCCATCACATCAGCGAATATATTGACATCCCGGGTGTACTTACGCAAAAACTCCTCTGTATAGAAATCATTATCCGGATAGCGCGCACTATTTGCATTAATGCGAGATGAGTCAATTAGGGTTTGACTGAATTTCAGTGATAAAGGATCCACTCCGTCATTCAACTGCGCTTCGTTGTATTTCTCCATATAGTCAATAGAATTCAAGAAATTAGGAAGTGTTCTTGGTTCCGAAAGTGAATACTCCCCACTAATACGAACCCTTTGAGGGCCTATTTTTCCTCGCTTAGTATTAATCAAAACAACGCCTTGATCTCCCTGTGCTCCATATAGAGCCTTTGAAACACCATCTTTAAGTACAACAATTGATTCTACTTCCATCAGGTTAAGTCTTTCATAGTAGTAGGCGTCCTGACGAATCCCATCGACAACCACAATTGCGTTTCCGGTTCCCCAAATGTTATACGAGTCAAAAACTCCTGGCACTTTACCATTGATTGCACTAGCTATACTTGAACGTGAATCTCTCAACAACTCTGATTCAGGATCAATAATACTAATCGATCCGGTGATTCTCTTCTTAGAAATCTCTTCAAGAACAAGATTGATATTTGTTTCCTCACTATTTAAACTATCTGAAGGTAAATCTTCGTAGGAATTTACTTCGGTATTTACCTTGGCTGAAAGGACATGTGATAATGAAAAACACACTATCAGTAAGGTTATTTTTGCGGCAATATTTTTTATTTTCATAACTTCAACTCCAAATTTAGTTTAAATAATTACCAGCCAGGATTTTGTTCCCAATCAACAGAAAAATATGTTAGATCATCTCTGAATGGCATCCAATAATGAGGGTCCTTAAATGTATAAGCCCCATTGGCTGCAGCAAGCACTCGTACCACGGTTGCATTATCAATCGGTACAGTTACATCAGTACTTCCACCTTCCAGGTCAAATTTAAGAATCTCAAGAGGTGTACCATCTTTAAGATGCGCAATCTTCCAACGACGAAGATCAAACCAGTAGAATCCTTCGAAAGCCAATTCCACTGCACGCTCATTTCGATACAGCAATCGGAATGCTTTGTCTGATGCAGTCTCCTCAGTATTAGGAAAGATATTATTTTCATATGATGGTAATGTTGTGGCTACATCCGGCTGTCCGGCACGCGATCTTACCACATTTACTGCTTCCTCAGCAGTCAGAGAACATCCCGGCGGGATGGAAGTATAATTACCAGTGCTTTCATAGGCTGCTTCTGCATAGCTTAGATAGATATCTGCTAAGCGCAAATGTGGAGTTGCATAAACAGTTCTACCTGTATTCTCTTTGCTTGCACCATCTGGAAGGTATTTTCGAATGACATAAGAGTTAATTTCTAATCCCCTTCGGTCATTACACAGATTTAACGTTATTGCTCCTACTTGGGCAGCATGCACGTAGAAATTCAGATCAAAACGAGCATCACGATCCTCCCAACGCTTCTCAGGAATTACATCATACTCTGGTTTGTATCGGGTGCCATCTGTCATCTCAAACTTATCAACATAATTGATAGTAGCAACTGCTCCGTCCTGGTTTGTAAGGGGCTTACAGCCATAGACCCTGCCTGCAGTCTGTCTGATAGAAATACTCCCATACATATTGGATGGTTTTTTAAACAGTACTTCTCCGGTACCAGGTTGAACATCACCGCTAAAAGTACAATACATCTGTCTCATGTCTGCCCAATTTGTCAAACCATCGCTATTAACTACAGGCATACCTGCCGGTTGCTGACCAATTACAGCCTTTGCAGCATCAATTGTCGCCTCGCATGCCTGTGCACAGCGGGTAAGCAATTCATTGTCGTAACTTAGATTTCCTGTAGCCTGTTCGTTAAAAAGCGGGCTGGCCGAAAATTGCAGTGCTTTGGCTTTGAATCCCAGAGCAGCTACACTGGTTGGTCTACCATAGTTAATATTCGAAGTAGGCCAAACAGAAGGCAGCAATTCAGCTGCAGCTTCCATATCTTCAATAATGCGTTCAAATACGGCCTGTGTGTCGTGATAGGTTTTGCCATCCTTTTCATAACTCCAGTGACGCTTCATGAAATCCAATTGTTCAGTAGCAGTAAGAATCTGGTCGAAGTAAGGGATCGTTCCCCATATACGTACATACTCGTAATGCCAGAAAGCACGGAAAAACAGCGCCTGACCTTTGAGCCAGTCTCGCTCTTCATCAGTTGCTTCTGTCAGGAGATCTGTTTCTAACATCTCCAGACTAGTATTAGCAATACGAAGACATTCCCACATATGAGAGTAAAGTCCGGTTCTGGCCTCTTCACTGGTACTTCCTTCAGTATGATCAAAGAAGACTGATTGAGACGCCATCAAACCTCCACTGCTCTGGCTGTATTTACCAAGGTTGGCATGGATGACCGATTGTCCATCTTTGCTTACACACTCTCCTCCCAGGGACATGGTGCGTCGAGCACCGTGTCGATTGTAGTCAACAAGTTTATCAAATAATTCATCCTGAAACCCTTGAAACGTTTCATACGATCTGAAAACGAGCTGTTCGTCCAATGCAGCTTCGGGAGGTATGTTCAAATATTCTTCACAGCCTGAAAAAGGAAGTATTAAGACTGTGACTATAAAATATATATAAATTTTTCTCATTTTTTCAATTTCTTTTAGAGTTTTTAAAATTGAATGTTTATTCCAAAATTGACTTGCTTTTTAACAGGATAGTTTTTACTGTCATGATTGGTTCCAACCCCGTCATCAGGCATTTTTGTAAAAAGGAACAAGTTTCGTCCATTCACATATAATTTCACATTTTCGATGCTAAGTGTTCTTGTCCAGCGCTTAGGAAGGTTATCGCCAAGCTGAGCTGATTGGAGACGTAAAAATGAACCATCATAATACCGGTATTGTCCACTAGGTGAATATTTATCATCCAATGCAAATGCCGGGTATGTTGGATCTATATTGTTATATGCTTGCGTCCATGTATCATCCAAAACGAAAGCAGGAAGGTATGCATTATTATTCGCAAACATATCTGTACTGATCCGGCGGGTTACATTATATGCGCCCACAAATTGAACAGATAACTGAAATCCCTTATAGTCGCCTCCCAATGTAAAACTATAGTTGTTTTGTGGATAAACCGGATAACCATATGGGACCACATCATCATTGCTCTCAAAGGCTCCGTCGGCGTCAAAATCAATCATCGCCAAATCTCCCGGCATCAAATCGCTTGTTTCATCAACGACGCTTGAACCTGCATTTACATAAACATCATCCCAGCTTTCCAAAAAGCCACTAGATATTCCTGTTCTGGATTGATCTATAGGAAATCCTTCTGCAGCTTGATAACTTGGAACAAGCGGGGGAGTCTCTTTATAGATTATTTCGCTTCGGGCAAGAGACCAGTTAGCTGTAATCCAGTAGTTGAGTGCATTATTCATTAAGGAATTTCGATACGTAAAATCTAACTCCATTCCCTTGGATTTTGCTTCTCCAACATTGGCAGCCGTAGGTGGTTTTCCTGAAATCTCAGGCACACCACGTTGATCAGCAGCCAACAACATATCGTAGCGACTCTCGTTGAAGACATCTACAGAAAACATAATTTTGTTTTTGAATAAACCCAGATCCAATCCAAGGTTTTGCTTTCTGGCTTTTTCCCATCGAAGATCAGAATTCCCTGGAATACCTTCCAGATATGATATGTATTCGTAATTGGAAACCGGATAGCCCAAATTTGATCTACTCATCGTTGTTGTCCCGGGGTTAATGGTATATATTGAAATATAAGGCCACATCGTACCGATACTTACACGGTCGTTTCCTACCAATCCATTCGAATATCTTATCTTTAACTCATTCATCCAGTCGGCAGTTTGTTCCATGAAACTCTCATTGGATATTACCCATCCTGCTGCAACAGAAGGAAAAAAGTCGAAACGATATTCCGGACCAAATTTTTCAGAACCGTTGTAAGCTCCGTTTAGCTCAAGGAAGTAACGTTGGTCAAAATTATAAGTAAAACGACCAACCCAGTCCTCACGCTTACTTGGCCATCCACTTCCGGCTTCTCTCTCCTGTCGGCTGAACATCGCCAAACCTGTCACATCGTGATTTCCAAAATTGCGGGCATAATTCAAACGCGTTTCGTAATACAGAGTACGTATTGAACTTCCTAATCTTAAATTCTCGGCATCATAGGAAATTGGCTCCTTGAGCCAGCCAAACCCGGCAGCGGTTGAACCTCCCGAACCATCCGTATAAACTGTCCAACCTTCACCCGCCATGTCTTCAATGGGCTCACCGTCCAGCATATATATGTTCTCATCATAGTCATAATATCCTCCGCGGAGATAAAACTCCGGATCAATCTTTTTTGTCCTCCTTCTATTATCATTCAATTCCACACCGTTATTTACAAAAAGATTATCGTAGGCTAACTTACCTGAAACTGAAAGACCTTCAGTAATAAAATTCAATTCTTGTTTAAGGGTGTAGTCCATATTAATTGTTGTCCGTACAGTTTCCTCCTTCCCTGAAAAATAGAGTCGATACACAGGGTTATCTACGGATGTATCAGTATTTTTTGCACCATATATTCCATCCTCGTAAACCAGAACCTGAGAATTCCCTGGCTGATCGACCAAACCATCAAAAATACCATTATATGAGGTACTTGGCGGATTGGTTTGTATGCTGTAAATACCTGCATAGTTAGCCTGCAGAGAAGTAGTAGGTGTGATTTGAAAATCGAAATTAGATCGTATGTTCAAACGATCGTAGTCGAATGCCGGCTCATAGCCCTGACCAACGTCCTGAACATCAAGCAAGTCATCAAAGTGGTTATAACCAGCAGATGCAAAGTATTTTACTTTTTTAGTACCACCGCTCACGTAAGCATTCACTTTGGATGATTTAGTAAAATCCTTGAAGAGAATATCCAGCCAGTCATTGTTAGGATATGCATAAGGATAGGTTCCGTTACGATAGTAGTCTACCACCTCGTCAGAAGTATAATCGCTATAACTGTTAGAACCCTGAATACGTCTTGTTCGCTCAATAGCATAGTTTCGTGCAATAAGTCCATTAACCATTCCGGCACCTTCAACAATCATACTTGGTGTTTCCATCGACATCTCGGTTTCTATATTGAACTTGGCTTTTCCTTCCTCACCACGCTTGGTGGTAATAAGAATAACACCGTTACCTCCCTTAACACCAAATACGGCGGTAGCAGATGCATCTTTCAAAACCGATATACTCGCCACCTCATTGACATTAATATCATTCATATCACGTTCAACACCATCCACAAGGATCAAAGGAGATGCATTGTTCCAGGTTGCCTTCCCGCGAATCAGGATTTCTGTTTCTTTATAAATTCTAGAATCACCTCCTCCGGCTAATCCTGAAGTAGGCATTACAGCCATACCTGAGATAACACCAGTCAGAGCATCACGAATGTTCGAAACATTTCCCTGCGCTTTAATTTCTTCTGATGTGGCAACTCCGATAGCACCAACCACACTCTCTTTCTTTTGAGTTCCATACCCCACTACAATCATTTCCTCTAAAGCTTGAATATCCTGTTCCAGCCTAAGGTCAATAAACATGTCAGAGCTTGTGATTTCGATAGTCTGGGGTTTCATCCCAATAAATCGAATCATTAAGTTTTGCCCTACCCTTGCCTCTATAGTAAAAAGTCCGTCTAAATCTGTTACGGCTCCAGTATTAGTACCTTCAATTATGATATTTACACCGGGAAGAGGATTACTGTCTTCATCGATCACTTTCCCCCTTATTGTTCCAACCTGAGCAAAAATCATTGAGGTAGTGAACATAAAAATGGCAAGTAGAACAAGCAATTTTTGCCAGTTTCTCATAGCTATTAATTTTTTAAATGAGTTAGTATTTGGTTTTTTCATATAATAAATATTCATATGGTTCCATTTGTCATGAAAGCTGATTCTTTTCAAATGGTATTAAGCTGATATTCTAAATTAACTGCAATAGCATTTAAAAAAACATAAAGACTTAAACATGCAAAGCAAATTGAATTGCATTTTACAAGTTAGAGTTCTTTGGAGCATTAGTTATTTGAATATTCATTTATAAATATAGGCCGCTGTTATTATT
>JAUUZQ010000020.1 GCA_030589895.1 Bacteroidales bacterium | reverse complement strand
CTCAAATTCTTTACTGTTTACCACCAGGGGGTCAGATCCGTCAATTCTTGAAAGTTCAGATAAGCAGCATTTCTTATCGGTTTTGTTAAATACAACCCGGATGTGTTCATTTTCCAGGATAATGTCCTCAGATAATTGTGCTTGCAGGGAGAAATTTGCTGTACACAATGAAAGCATTATGAGCCATATTCCGAATTTCATGTCTGTAAAATTATTAGGTGCACATTTCAATTAAGTTGACCATAGGATGTAGTCGATTAAATGATTTTTCACATCCCCAGACGATACTTCTCATCTAAAATTTCCGTAATATCTATGCTCTCAATAAAACCTTTCTTTCTCAGGCGTGGGAAAGCCGGGTTATCATATAATCCTATCTTATCTGTGTCAATTGCTACAAAACCCAAGCTGTGCAATGGAGAATTATCCTTCAGGTTTAAGTCCCCGTTCATATAATCCACAAATAAAGGATTGGCATAAATTCCATCCTTGTCATAGCCCATTTCCTTCATTTCTGTAAATAACTGTTCAAATTCCGAATCTCCGTATTCAAAGAAAAGATTATTATTAATTTCAATTCTTTTAGTTTCATCCAGGTAGTTTGGAGAAAAATTATTTTTTGAGAAGAAATAATCTGAATCGATAAAGACATTTGATTTAATACTGCAATCCGGTGAGTTGGTCATGATCACCAGGTTTCCCGTTCCTCCGTTAATCATGATATTGTTTTCTATTTTATTCAGCGTATGTTTGAGTTTGAAACTCTTTCCCACGATGATATTTTGAGTCATAGTTACTCCATCCTGATCATCATCGGTCCGGATAGCCCAGGCATTAAACCTGTATATAAGGTTTCTGTCTATAATATTCCCAAGACCACCACCTGACAGATAAATGGCATTACCATCTCCAGAAATAAGCATAACATCGTGAATTTCATTGTCCTGTACAATATTGTTCCTTGAATGGCTGAATTTCCAGACATCCCTGTAATCCTGGGGTTCACCTACTTCATCCCAGCGTATTGAATTCATGTTTTCCTGTAGATCCATCAGTTTTTTAAAATCCTCATACTCATCTTTCCATTTATGACCATCATAAATTCCAAAATAGCGGGGCCTGACGCCACTTATTGTAATAGCATGTGATACGTTATTATATATCAGGTTATTTTTAATCTGATTTAAACCACTTTGCCACAAGAGGATTCCGCTTCCTCTGCGAAGCCGGGATAAATCATGGATCTCATTATTTATGATCAGATTATTCTTATTTACATCTTTTATCCCCGGGCCGTATCCGCATAGAAAAATGCCGTAAGAACCAATATTATATAACTGATTCCCGGATATTTCGATATTCTGAGCAAATAAATCCAGACGTATGCCAATGGCTCCGGTATTAAATATTTTGCAGGATTTTATACTACAATCCTTGGCAGATCTGAATCTTATTGCTCCATTATCTTTATCAACTGCTTCCCATCCATGCTGAATAAATCCATCATCAATTGTCCGTACATCTCTTTTTGTAAAGGAAAAGGATATTCCTTCAAAATGTATTCCTGTAACCGGAACATCTCCTGAAACGCTTTCAACATTTTTTCCTTCTACCCTGATCAGCTCATCGAGAAAAGGTGCCTGCATATTATCTCCGGGATTATCATTTTCCGGCCAGTAGTATAATTTGCCTTCATTTGAGTTCAGAACCCACTCCCCGGGCTCATCAAGCCCTTCGATGGTATTTTCCACCCAATACGGCTTGAATTTCTGACCATCATAATAGCCAAGGCTGTAAGTGGCAAAATTACGCAACGCAGCAATATTATTCTTTTCATCTACTTCGGCAATACCCAGAAAATCCCGTTTGGCAAATATTTCTATATCCTCTAAATTACTCCAATTGCATATGGCCCCTTCAGGGAAATGCAATACTGATCGGAGATCTGGACGATACCTGTGTTTTAGAATGGATTCTGGGAGATCGTTTGTTGGAGAGAATGGTTCGGATTTTGCCCTGGAAATCAATTTATCACCATCATACAAAGTTCTGAAGAACCATTTACCCTCTTTGATTTCAGGTAGTTCAACGACCCATACCTTCCCTCTTGCGGCTGTGGGTAATCCGTCCGTAGTTGCTTCTGTTCTGTTCCATCCTTTAATTTTTCTTGCAGAGCTAAGGATTGGAATTTCGTCTTTGTATGCTTTATATGTAACACTGAATCCTTCGGGGGCTGAATCTTCAGTACCAAGTACAAGAGTTTCTTTCAGGGTATAGGTACCTCCCCTTAAATAGACTATAATGTCAGATCGTCTGTCCCTTAAATCCAGGGCCCTGATCATATCCCTGGCCTTATGTATACTTGCCAGAGGATATTCTATTGTTCCGGAATTATCATCAGAACCTGAGGGGGATATATGGAACTCTACATTTTTATTTGTACAAGCCGCGGAAAATAAAATCAATGCTATTGCAAAAAAATAAATTTTATTCATTTGATTTTTGTGTTAAATAAGAATTTATCGGGAAAATAAATTTATTGTTTTTTGTCAAGGTATAATTTATCGTTTCAGTGTTTTGCATATTGAAGGAGGATGGATTATTTACGCTTTCTTCTTCCAGATTTGGCATAAGTATTCGACCATTTGCTATCGTTTGATTCAAACAGTTCTTTTGCCTTATGAGATATTTCAATGGCTTTCACCTTGTCTTCTTGGGTGTAATCCCAATATTCTTCAATCACAAGGTTAACATATTCATTTTCTTTTGCAGTGTCAGCACCTATTTTTTGTCTAAATTCTTTGAACTCCTTTTTAAGTTTGATAATTAAGTCAGCGTATTCAGGATGATCGTAAAGATTATTCAACTCATTCGGATCATTTTTCATATCATACAATTCCCAGGCGGCAGGTGTTTGAATACGTGTTGATTTTGAGTTGTTTGTACCATAAAATAAAATGAGCTTGTATTGTTTTGTCCGCATTGCAATGTTGCCGGGTACATGATGCCCACCCAAATGTGAATAGTAATTATAATAGGCTCTGTCCTTCCATCCTTTAGGTTCTTTTTGCGTCTCAAGGATTTTTCTGAACGATTTACCTTGCATGTAATCCGGTGCTGCAAGTCCTGCAAAATCAATCATTGTAGGAGCAAAGTCAATGTTTTCAACAATGGCATCTGTGCGTCCGGGCTTGATCTCTTTAGGGTAGTGAACAATTAGCGGCATACGCATGGCTTCATCATAACACCAGCGTTTATCAATGTAATCGTGCTCACCAAGGAAAAAGCCTTGATCACCTGTATATATTATAATGGTATTCTCGTACTGACCGCTTTCTTTTAAATAGTCAACCACACGTTGTACATTATCATCCACACCCTTTACAGCTCTGAGGTAACGTTTCAGGTATACCTGATATGCTGCACCCAAGGCATCATCACCCGCTTCTTCTTTCGTAATGAATCCTAACTGTCCTTTATAGGCATGTCTGTCAGCCACAGAACTACCAATGAAGTTCTCCAATTCTCCATTATGACCACGGGTAGCAAGGGAACCGCTCCCCCTTTTACGTAGACTTGCCGGTTCAGGTATAAAAGTATCTTCCAAATAGTCATTATATCTTTCATGGTAGCCGAATGGACCGTGTGGTGCTTTAAAATGAAGTTTAAGGAAGAATGGTTTATCTCTGGTTTCGGCATCTTTTAGCCAATTTAGAGCCAATGTAGCTATTACATCACTTGAAAAGCCCTGGTATGTAACCATTCCTTCTTTCCCATTTTCGTAAAACTCAGGGTCAAAATACTTTCCCTGACGTACCAATACCTGATAATGGTCGAATGCTTCCGGTTTGGCATTTAAGTGCCACTTCCCAACAACGGCGGTTTCATAGCCGGCATTTTTCATTTCAATTGCCAGATATTGATTCTCTTTATTTAATGGATTGTTATTTCCAGTAATACCGCTAACAAAAGAGTATTGTCCGGTCATAATCGCACCACGGCTTGGAGTGCATATCGAGTTAATGCAGAATGCATTTTCAAATACTACTCCCTCTTTAGCCAGCAGGTCAATATTTGGTGTTGGATTCAGTTCTGCCAGTCTGCTTCCATAAGCTCCTACAGCTATAGAAGTATGGTCATCAGCCATGATGAAAATTATATTTGGTTTGTTTTTAACCGGCTCTATTGCTTTTGTCCCAATAGAATTAGCAATCAACAATAGCACAATAATTAGGTACTTCATAGTATGCTTTAATTATACATTTTCAAATTACATGTACGGATGTAGAGTCTGTTTAATCCCTGGTATTATCGTTAGTTTCATCGTAACGAATATAATCTTTGTGGTTATGCAAATGTTTATCCACAGCATTTGGTTTCATGTATGCTTGTAACCATTTTTCGCCCTTTTCCTGAAAATACGGATGATCATCCTTCAAACCTATATACTTAGTATCCAGGATATCCATGAACTGATTGAAAACTTCTTTGTGATCTTCAATTCCTTCAGCTCTTTCATAGTCAAAGCCATCGTTATTTTCTGCGGTATAATAGAAACGCCCCTCCGGCAATCCCAATATAGGGTTAATCACCTCCATCATGTGTGTCCTTGTTCTTAACAATTGAGTCGTTCCGATGCAAGAATGGATAAGATCTTTGTGTTTTTCTGAAGCACCTGTTACATATGGCTTTAGACTTACACCATCGCATTTAAAACCATCCGGATATTCTGCATTTGCAAAATCGATTAAGGTTGGCAAGATGTCCGTAGCATCGCAAATTTCATTAGTGAAACCGAGCTTTTTTACATCTTTACCTGATACAATAAAAGGTATATGGCAACCTCTTTCAACACCACGGGATTTGGCTGTTACAGCTGTACCATTATCTGCTGTGAAAATGATGACAGTGTTGTCTGCTACACCCGATTCTTCAAGTTGAGTCATGATCCTTCCAACCAGTATGTCGATGTAGTCAATCATCTCCTGGAAGCGTTGCTCATTCGGAATCTCTGATTCTGTTTCAGGGATGTTACTTCCGTTTTTTGTTCGCGTAGGCACTTCTACATACGGTCCGTGTGGCATGGTCATGGGGTAATATGCCAAAAAGGGTTTCTTTTCTTCAGACTTTCTTTTAATAAAATCGCATATGAAATCTGTGTAGATATCAGGTCCAAAATCTTCCGGTCCTGTTTCAATAAGTTTTCCATTTTGAATAACACATGGATGCCAGTAACGGGCCACACGATTGTTGCCTTCCCGGCCACCATCCCAGCGGTCGATTCCCAATACTTCTTTCAGCTCTTTTTCACCTTCCCACATGCAATATTCGTCGAACCCAAGAATTGGATCATATTCCATTTCTGCTCCTCCAATGTGCCACTTTCCTGCTACTGCAGTGGCATAACCATTGTCATTTAATATTTTAGAGAAAGCAGTATGGTATTTGAACAGATCATTGCTGCCATCCTCCTGTGGGATTGCAAAACCGTTACTGTAAAATCCTGTTGTAGTTGCATAGCATCCGGTCATAATTTCAGCTCTTGCCGGACAACACAGTGCACTGTTCCAGGCAGAACGAAACGCAACTCCTTCATTAGCCAGCATATCGATGTTTGGCGTACTGACTTTTTCATTTCCATAAGGACCAAACATATCGTGACTAACATCGTCGCACATGATTACCACAAGGTTAGGGCGTTCATCTGTTTCCTTTTCTGATGTGACATTGCATGCTGTAATCATCAGCATGATAATCAGGATAGCAGTTGTTTTCATTATATTGGTATTTATTGGTTTTAACTTTTTAATATGTACTTCGCAACAGGCTTTTATGAGCTATAACTTTTACCCTTTTATTTTTTTGTAAGTTGGATAATAAAGCCGCCACTGGGCAACATATTTATGTCTATTTTATCACCTTTCGAAACAATTCTTTCTTCTGATTTTATTTCCGGCTTAGCACTCTCTATATCATCAAAACAAATATAAGCCAGATATTTATCATCCTTGAGAAAATGGAAGTCGAGCTGGTAATTTTGTATTCGATCGTCTAAACCATTAATCCCGGCTACATACCAGTCACTACCATCTCTCCTGGCATAAACAGCCAGCTTACTCAGATTGCTTCCATCAAGCACAATTGTTTCATCCCAAACGGTTGGAAGCTTCTTAATAATTTCCAGTCCCTCGCTTTCAAGATACTCATCAGGATGATCTGCCCAGCAAAGTAGTGGAGAAGTGAACATCATGGCCGATGCCAGTTGCATTGCATGTGTAAAACCTTCACCCTGAGGGTCTCTGAATATTGCAGGTGTATAGTCTGCATGACCAGCAATCAGCCGGGTAAAGATCAGGTCGATATAATGTGATGTCGGCATCTTTTTTGCCCCTCCGCCACCTCTTAATTTTTCACCTCCAAAGATGGCTTCCCTGGTAATTTCATTCGGATATGTTCGACTCTCACCTGCAGGGATGGGACAACCATGAAAATCCACCATTAGCTTATTTTCGGCACAGATTTTAAGAAAATTCTCCATGTAGGCTTTCCACTTCGAATTTTCACTATTGATATAATCCAGCTTGATTCCTTTAGCTCCGGCTTTGGCAATGCGTTCCACTTCCTGTCTCATTAATACAGTATCCAGACTAACATCGTAACCCTTCATTTTTATAAACTTATTGTTGGGGTCATCCTTATTCTGTTCCAGGTTAAAACTCACATCTGATGTTTTCCAGACAAAAATGCCAATTCTTTTACTGGCTGCATGATCACACAGTTTTTTTAAGTATTCGTATGAATTGTATGTATCATCCTTCCATTTGGAATCCCATCCTATATCAACCAGGTGATAATTTGCACCCATCTGAGCAGCCAAATCAACCAGCTCGATTTGATTTTCATAATCAACACCAACTCTCGCCCACCAGTTCCATGTCGATTTTCCAGGTTTGATCCACTCTTCCATTGCTCCTTTTGGAAATAGCTTTGGATCAGGGGCAGGACAAACATTACTCACAATATCCGTATTGACCAATTCATTCAGTGTATTTACGGTGCATATTATTTTCCAGGCCGTATTGATCTCCCCTTTTGTAAGCCACCCATTCGGAGCTTCAGCATAATCTACTCTTAATGAATAGGTACTTTGATCTTCCAGATCTGACTCAACAGGAAGCAACGAATATCCATGAAAATTGAAACCGCCTCCCTCAAGTACCATGAGGTATTCGCTCATATCTTCAGGATACAATAGGAGGGGAGGCATGGTTCTTTTTACTTTGTTTTTACCGATATCAGAGATCTTCCCGCTATAAATTTTACTCTCTTCCCCTAATTTATGCTGCATATATTTTGCATTCAGGGCAGATGAAAAATTAAGTACGGTTGACTCTCCGTTGAAGATTGTTGAATCAGAAGTATCATAGGAATATTTGAATGCAAGTCCGTCGTTATAAACCCTGACATCCATCCACCACGTTTGACTGGCTGATTTCAATGAGATTTTTATACCCTCACATCTGTTGACTGCAGTTGAATGATTGCCATGCCAGGAATACTGTTCATCTATCGTATAATTTTCAGTTGACAGAATGACCGGATCCCTGCCGTAGTCTATTTCATTGATAACAATACCCAATGAAGATGGATGTATAATATGCAGTCCATTTCGCTTAAGTTCCAGCGTCAGATGATTATAACTATCAATATATATTTCTGTACTTAATCTTTTATCAGGACTTTTTATACTGATGTGCTGTCCATGAACCGGATAAACAGCCATCATTAACAGAAATACTGATACACAATAAATAGATAAGAGTGTTTTGTATTTTCTGTTCTTTATCATGATTTTTTCTATAAAACAAAATGTATATTCTCCATTCACATACTATTGAAGCTTATTTAAAGCGGTTTCAATAGACTCAGCAACCTGCTGGCCCTGCCTCTCTTTACCTTCAGGGAAGAAATGCACATTCTTGTTGCGCTGTTCTTCCGGGTATTCAAGAGTTAGCGCATACTGGTCATCAATAATGATTCCTTTGTGTTTTGACATTACCTCAAGTGCTGCTTTATTGTATAACACTTCATCTCCTTTAATTCTTCCTCTGACAGAATCCGGAATTACTGATGTTGTTGCAAAAATGAGACTCCCCTTCCGTTTCAGGGATGTGTTTAGGATGTCAATAATTTCATCCAGGTTCTTGCGATATTCATCTATGGGAACTACTTGTTCTCCTGCCAGATCCAGTTTATTACCTGTCACGTACTTCAGATCATGCAGTCCGAAATTAAAATGTATTACATCCCATTTCTTTCCCGGGAACCATTCTTTTTGTTTATCAAGCAGTGTGCGTGTATGTCCTCCATTTTGAGGGACACGATATACATTGGCTTTGCCCTCCAAGATCTGTCTTACGTTACCGGTATAGCCAATTGATATGGATGTGCCTATAATCAATACATCAGGCAACACTGGATTTCTTTCAACAAATTGGAAAACCCCTTCAGGATTCATTCCATTAAGCGTAACCAGTGAGTCCCATTCACTTTCGTTGTCATACAATGTTTGTGGTGGTTCAGGGGAGCAGGAGGTGATCGCAAATGCGATTAAGAATAACAATATTGTAGCTTTGAATAATCCCATCATTATTTTTTTGGCTAATTAATAATTTCTATATCTACAAAATAAGATGGAATTTCCTTTCCTTCAGAGGAAATGAGCCAGGTTTGCAAGTCCGCATCACCCTGTTCCAGATCCATCTCGAAGACTACCTTGCTGTCTGTTGCCTTTATCTTCATTTCAGAAATCTGATCTCCAATTGCTACTTTTGCCACTGCTGCATCAAAATTTTCAAAATCTTTCTTGTAATTTTTATTGAAGGGGATTCCTGTATAGATTGGATACCTCGATAGGGTAAACCGATAGTGCCCTTTTGTTACAATCTTAACTTTCCATGGTCCGTTTTTATCATTGAGATCAGAAATATGACTCTGAGCGAAAGCACTATTTCCCTTTGGCATGTAGGTGTCCTGTGTTGTAAGTGATATTTTCTTTCCTCTTGGATCACCCAGGATAAAGCGTACGGGATCTTTGATGTCACCCGTTGTATGAGACAACCATTTATTATAGATTTCCTTCATCTGATCCATGACCAGTGGGTTTGTACCGGAAATGTCATTTCTCTGTTCGCGGTCATCAGCCACATTATAGAGTTCCCAGAGGTGATTCATCCGCCAATCTTTGTACATGACACACATGTTTCCTGTAAGGGTGTCTGATTCATCATTGTTGAATTTCGAGATGACAATGGATCTTTCCCCGGAGCCGGGAATCTTTTTTCCATAGAGTGCAGGTGTGATTGAAACTCCATCCAGATCCAGGTTTTCCGGAACTTCAATATTACAGAGGTCCAATACTGTTGGCATAACATCGATGACTCCGGTTAATTCATTCACTTCTTTTCTTTTATTCAATCCTCCTTCGGGCCATGTGATGAAAGAAAATAGACGGTGCCCTCCTTCGTACGAGGAGCCTTTGCCACCTCTCTGTCCCATATTGAATCCCTGTTCTGTAGGCCATCCATTCTCATCGAATTGTGAAGCATAACCTGCCGTTCCGTCATCAGTAGTGTAAACTATTATTGTATTGTCTTTAATGCCTTCTTCATCAAGTGCTTTCATCAACCGACCCATGTTTTCGTCTAAGTTGGTGATCATTCCATAATAAATTGCTTGCTTTGGTGGATGACCTTTTTCTTCCCATGGCTTTGAATATTCTTCGGCAACATTAGCCGGTAAGTGCGTCACATTGGGTGCAAGGTAAATCATGAAGGGTAAGCCCTTTTCTTCCTTAATGAACCTGATAGTCTCATTAAAAAAAACATCTGTACAATAGCCTTCATATTGTTCAGGAACTCCGTTATGCTGATAGACATCGTCGAAATAGTCGTTTCCCCAATGGTCAGATATCTGTCCGATCCCACCACATAAATGACCAACTACTTCTTCAAATCCCTGGTCCTGAGATCTGAATGGCCAGGTATCACCCAGGTGCCATTTCCCGAATTGTCCGGTTCTGTAGCCATTTTCCTTGAATATTTCTGCAATGGTTACTTCTTCAGCACGCATCATGGATCGGCCCCGGCTGGTTCTCCATGCACCTGTACGGATAGCATTTCTACCAGTCATGAGTGAGGCTCGCGAAGGAGTACATAGCATGTCCTGGTGGAAATTAGTAAGCTGGACTGATTCTTCAGCCATTTGATTGATATTAGGAGTCTTAAGCCATGGATTGCCCAGGCATTCCAGGTTATTCCCCTGATCGTCGGTCATGATGATAATGACATTAGGTTTTTCCTGTGTAGCTTGTGTCGACTTGCAGGAGACCAGGATGAACAATGGTATCAACAATAGATAGAAATACTTTTTCATTGGATTCAATATTAGTTTAATAATTTGAAATAATAATTTTTCGTTTGTGTATTTTTCGCTCTGTTTCAATCTGAATGAAATAGAGTCCATCATGAACTGAACCCAAATCAATTTCATTTTTACCATTACAGATATTCCTCTCCAGAAGAATTTTCCCACTTATATTAATAAGTTTGAATTTGGCTGTTTCTTCAGATAGAATGTTCAAATAGTCAGAGGCCGGATTTGGATAAATTATTATATCATTTAGTGATTCCATTGCACCATCGCTTTCCGGTAAGGAGAGAAATACAGCAACAGTCGTGTCAATTTCAAGCCACAGTGAATCAGTAATGGTTTCGTACCCTTCATTGATTACTTCATATCCGTATTTTTGTCTGGCCGGCAATGATACAAGGTAGGCAAATCCATTTGAGAATGTTGAAGTTTCCCATTGTCCAAATGTGACTGTGGCAGACTCCACAGGACCCTGCTGATCTGTAACACTAAAACTAACATTTGCCAATAAAGGTGTCAGCTTTAAATGTATCGTAGTGTCTTCGGTAAGGATCAACGAATCAATTAAGCTAAAGTAATAGCTATGCTCCACAGTGTATATCACTTTTCCATTTGTCAACTGATCCATGATTACCTGTCCCTCGCTATTTGTGAACATTTGCTTGTCATTATACGACACAAATGCGAGGCGCACAGGTTCACCGGAATTTCGGTCAGTAATACTGGCTTGAATGACAATATCCTTCTTTGAATAATCATTTGCGTCAATTCCAGCAGTGAAGCTCCATACTTTTCCTTTTACAGTTATACCTTCAACAATGGCGTCAATGCGCCAGAAGTATGTTACGCCGGTACTCAATGTGTCGGGATTATATATGTTATTAGATTGTCTCCTTTTGAATTCCGGCGATTGATTGCCGGCATTCTCAACAGCCGTTTCAGATAGCCCAAAATACACTTCACTTTCGTTAGAATTATAAGCTTCCAGCCACATCAGGTCGACAAATTCGTAATTGCTGGTGCCTTGGTGAGCTGGGATGGGACGGGAGGCTATATCAGCCTGGTATCCGGGTATCCAGTAGCTGCTGTCTCCAAATTCGTAGGCGCCAATATCAGGTGCATGACCAAGGTAATCATTTGTAAAATCCGGAATGATTTTCCCTGCATCTACGAGGTCAGATCCCGGTCTGGGCCTGAAGTCGTGATTGAGGATGTCATACACCTGGTCTGCGGCATCTCCATCTTCATTATAGCCGTTCCAGTTATTGCTATGGGACCCGGGAATGGGAAAAGTGGCAACACTTACAGAACGGTGCCCTGATATTTTATCGGCCAGGTTGTTATAGGTTCTGCTCAACTGGTTTCCGCCATAGGCAATGTCTGAAAGTAGGATTATATCATTTTGTTCCTGTGAATAAAAGCTGGAGTTATTAATGGTATTGTGGTCATCACCTTTCACCTGCAGTGTTCCTTTAACCATCAGTCCAACCTGGTGATGATTGGTGCCATGTATTCCAGCTGGTTTTCCGTCCCAACGGGAACCGTATTTTAAGGCGTAAGTAAACCAATTGTATGATCTGATTGTACCTGGAGTTTTGTTGGTTGCTGCCTGGAGAGATGCACCATCAGGAACCTGCAGGAAGCCATAGCCATTAAAATAGTTGTAACTTTGATTTCTTCCTGATTCGGGGTCTGTGTTAGTTTTGACAGCGCCCCTGTTTCCTGAAATCTCAAATGTATTCCTGGTATAGGTATTTACCTGCTCTATGGCCCCATTTTTTCCCAGTCCCAGCATTGATGTATGTCTGAACAAAGAATTGTGGATCCGTGAGGCATCTCCATTTTCAACGAATAATACACTATATTCTGAATATTCAAGTTTGCAGTTGATTAATGAGAAGTTGGCTCCGTTCACATAGCTTCCATATTCTTCACTTGTTACAGTACTGGTTTCAGGATAAATGCCCAGCAATCTTTTTGAGGCATCAGGATAAAGAATCGAGCAATCTTCTATGGTGATATGATCACCTTCAATTGCAAAATTGGATGCAAAAAAATCGAGTCCCCTTATTTCTACATAAGAGGAGTTTGAAAGCTCAATGGATCTGCTGATATTTCTTCCTCGTATGGACAAACCTGATGGATCAACTCCACCTTTCGGCCATAAATATATTGTTTTTGTTGAATCGATATAATACCATTCCTCTTCCTTGTCCAGTGCTTCCAGATGTTCAATAATGTAGTATTTCCCATTTGTTCTGTATGCTTTGTCAAGTTTTGGGGGAAATAGCACTGGATGAGTGAATGTATTTGTCCCTGCTGTATGATTTGTAATGATGCGTTCCTGGTTGCCATCCCCGCCTTGTTCCAGGACACTAAGAAGGACTGTTCCACCAGTAAAGTTTTTTCCGGTAGCTGCCAGGTCATGATATGCAGTATTGTTTTCCACTACACCGTTTTCTGTTGTTGGGGCATCGGCATTCGCCCATGTGGTTTCCTTGCTCCACCATGTGCCATCAACGGGCTGGTAGCTTCCCTGCTTTCTCTGAAAAGGATCCAGAGGATGAGTAGAGGCATTTGGCCAGCGTGCAATCACCTGCATGCGGTCATTCACAAAGAGCTGCCAGATATCTTCTGGGATTGTCGTCTTATATATGTTTCCAGTGTGAAGCGTCCAGGAAGTTTCAATTGGGATGGTTCCATCGAGCAGCACTTCTTCATTCTGGTAGGCTGTTATGACGATTGGATAATTTTCTATCCCATGTTTTTGGTCAATGATCACTTTTTCATGGTAAGAACCTCCTCTTATGAAGAGGGTGTCACCGGGGAAAAGGTTATCTACACCCTTTTGAATTGTCATAAAGGGAGCAGTCAGACTTCCTGAATTTAAATCATTGCCTGTAGTACTTACATAATAATTCTGAGCAAAGGAATTCAAGCTAATTAAAGCAATCCAAATTGCAATCCACAATTTACGATTCCTTCTTACATAAATGATAATCTTTAAAAAATATGAAGCCTTGCTATTCTTCATTTGATTCAACAGTAAAATGCCATACTTTTCCTTTGGAGATTTCCTTTCCCCTGATCACATCTACCCGCCAGTAGTATGTTTTTCCGGGTAGCAATTCACCTGGAGAAAAGATATTATTTGTAAATAGACCTTGGTATAGGTCGGAAGATTCACTGGTCTTTTTAAGCTCCTTCCCGTTTGTTCCAAAATATACATGATGTGCCTTCGATTTATAGCCTTCCAGCCACATCAGATCTGCATCAGTTTTTACATTCAGTGCATTATTTGGAGGGACCGGACGACTTGAAAGATTCGCCTGATATCCGGGTATCCTGTAATTTGGATCTCCATATTCATAGGGTCCAATATCGGGAGCATCTCCAATATAATCAATTTGTTTGCCCTCAATGGCAGCGCCTGCATCAATAATCTCAGCACCCTCTTTAGGTCTGAAATCGAGGTTGTCCGGATCACGCAACTGAGATCGGATATCTGCTCCCTTGACATTTCCTGACCAGTTATGGTCAACAATTCCAGGGACCGGATAATCTTTGCCTGGCTTCGTTCTGCTGGCTGAGAATTTATTACTTATATTATTCCTGGTGATCGTTCCATAATTCCATCCCTGTATAATTGTATCAGAAGAAATAATTAGATCGTTAAGATGACTGTCAAAAATCAGGTTATTATAGATAAAATGATTGTCTCCTTTGAAAAAGATCCTGTCTGTAGCCCATGCCACATTATGATGCATATTCCCATTTTCTCCCCAGGGAGAATTCGGTTTATTTGAATTGTCGAACCGTAATCCTTGCTTCACAGAATTATGAACCCAATTATATCGTGTGATAGATTGGTCTTGTTGTTTCACACTTACCTGTACCATGGAGCCATCATTTTGCAGATAGCCCGTCCTGGAGATATCATTTAGCTCTATCAAATTTCTCCTGCCGGCTTTGAATGTTTCTGATGTCCCGGTTGTGTGGATTGTATTTCTTCTGAATACCAGGTCTGTTGCATTTATCATGTTGAGTGTATACCCACCTTTATAAGTACAGCTGTAATCAACGTGGTGCATCAAACAATTTTCCACTACGTTTCCTGCACCATTCAACTCCAGGGCAGGCCCATCTATAAAAGCAAAAACACAATTTCGGATGGTGTCAAATGCATCAGTGTACTCATTATTCACCAGCATCTGAGTAACATTTGTCGGAGTAAGGTCACGAAGCATTCGTTTTGAATAGGAAGGGAAGTCCAAATTACTGTCTTCCAGGGTAATATAGCTTGAATTCTGTACATTTATTGTTGTCGCAAAGAAATCCAGTCCCCTGATAACAATGTTGCTGCAGCTTTCCATTTCTAGTGCATAGCTCATATTTTTCCCTCGTACAGTATGATCTGAGGGATGAGTTCCCTCCTCAAAATAAACATATAACATTGAATCCTTTGGCTCGAAGAACCATTCATCAACAACATCAATCAGCTCTTTTTTACCTTCAAGAAAATAGCCAAAACGCTCAATTCTGTCCTCATAGCTAAAGTGAATCTGAACATCATTTTTGTCATATTTGAGCTGGTTTGATCCTGACTTGTGTTCTGTAATAAATGTTTTATATGTTTTAAAGGAGCCTGAATTTACAATAATGATGCCGCCATCTTCGAGAGAAAAGTTGAGTTCTCTTAATGCATCATTGAAATGGTGTCCTGCTTCTCCTTTTCCTTTTTCCGGCCAGCACATGGACGTTTTTTTGTCCCAAACAGATCCATCATTCCAGTTCCCATTTGGCCAGCGTGCTGAGCTCATACTTTTTCCATCAACAAACAGCTGCCAGACAGGCTCTTCCAATTTGATCTTAAAAATATTGTCTCTTTCAACAGTCCATTCTCCTTCTACAGGAATTGTTCCATCCATGGTCACAGTATGACCGTAATATGGTATGATAACAATAGCTAGATTTTTCTCATCATTTAGTCCTGTAATAGTAACTTCCTCATGGTAATTTCCTTCCATCAGGAAACAAGTATCTCCTGGTTGAGCCAATCCTAATGCATGTTGAATGCTTTGAAAGGGTTTGTCAATAGTTCCCTGATTACTGTCATCCCCATTTGGAGAAACATAATAATTTGCTGATTCTGCACAGGAATTAAATGTAAAAACTGTCAAGATAATTCCTGTAATGATGGAAATTCTATTCATGAATTAATCTGTAAATGATATTTTTATCGCATATGCATATTCACACGGCTTCTCTTCAGGAAACCTGACCTTCAATCCGTCTCCATATTGCTCCCAGTCAAGCGGACCATTATGTCCAATCATGCTTACGGAAGCGATTTCTCCTATTTTGGAATTCCCTGGTGACAGGAATTCAAAAACTACTTCTCCGCCATTTTTTGGCCAGTCGAGGACCAGCGCGTAGAGAATGTCCCCTTTGGTGGTATACCTTATATCTTTTGCGGTATATGGTGATTCAATGATGTGGTGAGGTATCTCATTGGTTTTTCCTTCGCCAAACATATACCATGGACGAGTTCCATAGATGGCTTCGCCGTTAACAGCCATCCATTTTCCTATATCCTTAAGAATTTCAGTTGTTTTTTCATCGAGGGTTCCGTCTGCCATAATTGGAACATTAAGCAGCAGATTTCCATTTTTACTAACGATATCGATAAGTTTATCTATGGTAGCATCGGCCGACATATAATCTGCGCCTCTGCGATATCCCCATGGTCCCATTGAATCATCTGTTTGCCATGGCTCTTTTCTGATATCAGCCGCCTTGCCTCGTTCAAAATCAAGGGTAGCTACACCATCAGCATATAAACCCTGCCATGGGCGTTCTTTGATACACATAACAGAGTTCAGTTCCCCGTTTCTTTCTATGCTCTTATTATAATGATGTGCTATTACCTCCATGCCGGTTTTTCCCATATCGTCTCCCCTGAATGGAATAGCACAGTCGAAATAGAGATGGTCAGGATCGTAGTTATCGATAAGGTCTATGATTCTCTTTGCCCATAGTTCCTCCCAATCTTTTGGTGCATTAAATGGTGCGCGCTGATGCGTGTCACCATAAGGTACTGAGAGATACAGTTCTGCATATTCAGGATCAACGCCATCATAAGGTACGCCTTTGAGAGGACCCTTTGAATCAGACCCTTTGGCTACATTCAGCCAGCTTACGCTTCTTGATAGGTGTGTGGTGACACCGAATTTTAAACCTGCTTTAAGTGTAGCTTCTTTCCACATTCCTGTAATGTCCTTATGTGGACCCATATTCACAGAATTAAAGCGCTGATATTTTGAATCCCATAGGTCAAAATTGTCGTGATGAACTGCACAGGGAGAAAAATACTTTGCACCTGCTTCCTTGAACAATGATAATAATGCATCCGGATCCCAGTTCTCCGCTTTCCAGAGCGGTATAAAATCTTTGTAGCCAAACTCAGAGGGATGCCCGTATGTTTTTACATGGTGGGCATACTCAGGAGTGTCTTCCAGATATAGCTTCCTGGCATACCATTCACCCATCTCTGCTACTGAATATACTCCCCAGTGCATATATATGCCAAATTTGGCATCCCGAAACCACTCGGGACATTCATATTGTTGGAGCGATTCAAGGGTTCCTTCAAAATGCATTTTTTCGTCAACAGTTGTTGAGTTACCTGTATCCACTTTACATGAAGTGACCAGAATAACCATTGTCAGAAGTGCAATTATTTTTTTCATTATTTATTGTTTTGTGTCACAGTTTTCTTGAAACAAATATATGTATATGTCATTTTCGAAGGAATCTATACTTTTCTTTTAAGCAGTATAAATCTTACGAATGATATTACAAATAGTACAATCGGCTAAAAAGGTAGTGATCAGCCCAAAGTTGTAATCGATGTGCGCTTTCTCCTTTCACTATGACCCTTCCTGTAAGTATTATTTCATTCAGTGTATGAAATGTGATACTCTTTAAAAATCTGAAAGCATTTGTTTGTATACAAGATTGTATTTTTGAATATCGATAAAAAAAAACAAGACTCATGAAAAAACTGACAATTCTTTTGGTTCTATCCGTACTGGTATTGTTCGCGTTCTCGTGCAAAGAGACTCAGCCTGTTTATGAGGAGACCTGGGAATCTCTGTCGAAGCATACCGAAACTCCCGAATGGTTCAGGGATGCGAAATTCGGCATCTATTTCCATTGGAGTATCTATACTGTTCCGGAATTTGGTCATGAGTGGTATCCGCATAGAATGTATACTCCACCAACAGAAGCTTCTGAAAGGAAAAAACAGAATTTTCTTGATCTGGGAGAGGATCACCAGAATTATAAGAAATATGAGCGTTTTAATACCTTTGAATTTCATAAAGAGACCTATGGAGGAGCTGAGAAATTTGGCTACAAGGATTTCATACCCGGATTTACATGTGAGAATTTTGATGCAGATAAATGGGCTGATCTTTTCGTTCTGTCAGGGGCAAAGTTTGCAGGACCCGTTGCTGAGCACCATGATGGATACGCCTTATGGAACAGTGAGGTAACTCCATTTTGTGCCGGAAAGACAGGGCCTGAAAGAGATATAGTGGGGGAGCTGGCAGAGGCCATCAAAGGAAGGGGACTGAAGTTTATCACTACTTTTCATCATTCCAAGAACTATGGAATGCACTTTGCATCAAAAGAGCGTTTTGAAGAATTGGGGATGGATTATTCAAAAGTAGATCTCAGTGATCCTAAATATGCTAAGATGTATGGTACACTGCCTGAAGCAGAATTTATGCAGATGTGGAAGGATAAACTCAAAGAAGTGATTGATAAATATGAACCTGATATCATCTGGTTTGACTCATGGCTTGACAGGATCCCTGAGGAGCACCGCCTCGAATTTGCAGCATATTATCTGAACAAGGCTGAAGAGTGGAACAAAGAGGTGATGATCTGTCATAAGCAGGAGGATATGCCAATGACAGTCAGTACACTGGATCATGAGAGAGGAGCAGAGAAAAATATTACACCTTACCCATGGCTGAGTGATGATTGCGTTTCTCCGCATACCTGGAGTTATGTGAAGGACATGATCTTTTATTCCCCGGAACGTATTATTACAGATTTTGTAAAAACGGTTAGTAAAAACGGACAGCTTCTCTTTAATATTACTCCAAAATCAAACGGAGATATTCCAGAGGAGTGTGTTCATATACTCACTGAGATGGGAGCCTGGCTGAGCAGGAACGGAGATGGAATTTATTCTACCAGACCATGGCTGAAAGCAAACGAGGGAGAGAATATCCATTTTACTGCAAGCAAGGATGGAAGTATCCTGTACTCATTTGTATTCAAGCAGCCTGAAGATAAACTTGTGATATCTTCTTTGAGTACTGCATTGGAAACCGGAAGTTGGAAAGTCAGCCAGGTGGTTCAATTATCTACTGGAAAGTCATTGGATTTTATTCAGGGTGAGACTGGCTTAATCATAGCTGTGGAAGAGATTACATGGGATGAGTATGCAACAGGATTAAAGATCACTTTTGAAGATTTCAATAGCACTGATTTTAATATTTTAAAGGAGAAACTGATCAAGGAGTACGAAAAAACTGCAACTTACGGGATCAGGAAAAGAAAATAAACAAATCAATAAATAAAAAGATGATGAGATCAACTACCAGTTATTTGCTGTCACTGACAATTGTTTTGTCGTTGATGATGTTAGCTTGTAACAATACAGCTGACACCCAGGAAAAAATCACTTACGAGCCTACATGGGAATCCTTGAAGAGCGCACCGGTTCCTGAATGGATCATGGATGCCAAGTTCGGGATCTATACTCATTGGGGAGTATATTCAGTGCCTGCATTCGAGACAAATGTTTATAGTCAGCACATGTACAGTTCACTTGAGAATGACGAGAGGGGTATCAGAAAACATCATGAAGAGACTTATGGGTCCATCTTCGATTTTGGATACAAGGATTTTGTCCCCATGTTCACAACGCCGGAGTTTGATCCCGTTGAATGGGTGGATGTGATGAAATCAGGGGGAGTAAAATTTGCCGGGATCTGCCTGGTACACCATGATGGTTTTTGCTTGTGGGATAGCGAGTATACAAGGTGGGACTCTAAGGATATGGGACCGAAAAGGGATATTTATGGTGAACTGGCCAAAGAGATCCGAAAGCAGGATATGCATTTGCTGGCTACTTTTCACCATGCAAGAACCTACGGACATATTACTGCACAAGCAGGTAGGGCAAACTACACAGAAGAGGAAAAATCCAGGCTTGATATCTATGATCCACAGTACAACGATTTCTACCGGAATCCGGAGACTGTAACGATGGAGGAGTTTGGGACAGAGTGGCAAAACAAGGTACGTGAAGTAATCGAAAAATACCAGCCTGATGCTTTTTGGTTTGATGGACTTAGCAAGCAGATAAGCAAGGGCATTATTGATGAAGAGCAACTACTCAAAACTTTTGCTGATTATTATAACAATGGAACACCTTATGTTGACAATCCGATTATCATGAATAAACTTCCTTCCGGAAAAGTATGGAACTTCCCGGTAGGATTTGGATTGCGTTGCTATGAAAATGGCAGGGATATGGAAATAGATGTAAGGGGTGATTGGTTGATCGACAGGGCCATTGGATATCCATGGACTTATGTTACTAATAAAAATTATCCGATGCAGTCTCCATACCATATTGTGTCCCTGGTTGACCTGAGTGCACGTGGAGGAATCATGCTGCTTTCACTGACCCCAAAAGGTGATGGATCAATTCCGGAAGAGGAGAAGAAAATTATGAAGGAGATTGGTGATTGGCTGGCTGTAAATGGAGAAGGAATATACAGTACCAGACCATGGAAAATAGTTGACGAAGGGATGGGCGTAGATGAGATCAGAACAGAAGGATTTAGTGAGCGGAGAGGGAAGTGGGATGTCAAATGGGAATTCAAAGACCTGGAGGAGAGTAAAGGAGACGCGATCAGATTTACCAGAACTAAAGATTACAAGTCACTATTTGCTTTTGTTTTGGGAGTTCCTGAGAGTGGAGATGTAATGATTAAGACTTTGAAATCAGGTGAAGTGTCGAAGAATGGCAAGGGAATTAAATCAGTCTCCATGTTGGGGTCAGATGCTGAAATTGAGTGGGAACAATCTGAAGAAGGACTGCTTATTAAGTTTCCTGAAGAACTTCCATGTGAAGTGGCATATGGTTTTAAAATTACTCCAAAAGGTGGAATGATTGATGATTCACCGAGGGAGCTTTTAGAGGATCCGATTGTGAGACAGGGTGATTGGCCTGTGTTTGAGACAGTACGTTAAACATATCTTATTTGAGGCTTATATAAATTATTTTCATGAAGAATTTTTTTCAATATAATGTAATCAGAATACTGCTCGTCATGATTATATTATCCTCTTGCACAACAAAAAAACCTGAGCAGGTGGATAACAGCCCTGTGCCCTTTGAGCCTACGTGGGAATCACTGGCCTTAGCTGAGCCTGCTGATTGGTGGGATGATGGAAAATTTGGAATTTTCATTCATTGGGGTCCCTACAGCGTTGCAGGGTACAAGGATCAGAATAAGGGATATGCAGAGGCGATCACCAATGATATGTATAAAAAACCTGAAGCGTATTATGATTTCTTCATGGAGAAATTTGGTGCCGCACCGCCAGATTTCGGGTATAAAGATTGGATAGACCTGTATACAGCTGAGAACTGGGATCCTGTAGCATGGGCGAAGTTGTTTAAAGATGCCGGTGCGACCTACGTGATCCCTACCGGTGAGCACCATGATGGCTTTGTCAACTGGGATTCGGATCTAACCGATTGGTGTGCCACAAAGATGGGTCCCAAACGTGATCTGATTGGCGATTTGGCCGAGGCAGTTCGCAATGAGGGAATGAAATTTGGAATATCCTATCACAGGGAAAGACACCCAAGCAGGTTTACTGCAGATTTTAAAGTCCATGATGAGCCCTTTGAACAGGTTGCAGAGGAAATAAGGCGAGTGCCTGAGGCAGCAGAACTATATGGTCCATTTGATTATAGTGATGAATTCATTGCCGATTATGTAGCCAGGTGGAAGGAAGCAGAGGAAAAGTATCAGCCTGATTTTATGTGGACTGATGACGTTCCTATTTTTTACAGGGCTGAAGGAGATCCACAGGTCGTAAAATTTCATAATGCCTTCAAAGGTATGATCGCTGATTATCTTAACAATGCACAAAAGTGGGGCAAAGAGGTCTATTTCAACAACAAAGGAAAATTTCCAAACTTTCCTGATAATGTTGGTTGCAGGGAGAAAGACAATCTGCAGTTTGATACGATCGGTCCACGGTACCAAAATCCTGCCACCATGGGTGTATCCTATGCCTATATGCACAATGAAGAAGTTAACGACCTCTACAAAACCCCGGCAGAACTTGTTCGTTTGCTGGCAGATGTGGTTAGTAAAAATGGCAACCTGTTATTAAATATTGGTCCACGGGCTGATGGAACCAT
The DNA here is from genome assembly GCA_030589895.1 of Bacteroidales bacterium. Lineage (GTDB taxonomy): Bacteria > Bacteroidota > Bacteroidia > Bacteroidales > JAUUZQ01. The sequence goes on along the minus strand of JAUUZQ010000020.1, from coordinate 26,175 downwards.
TCCTGAAGGAATGCAGACCCGCCTGCTTGAACTTGGAAGATGGTTGAAGAAGAATGGAGAAGCTATCTACGGCACTGAACCATGGTATACATCTGGTGAATACAAAGGTGAGCTTATCGAAGAAAAGGATGTTCATTATATGAAGCACAGCATGCGGATTCATGAAGAGGAATATCGCTATACAACTAAGCCGGGATGTGTTTATGTGATTGCATTCCAGTTACCTGAAGACTTGGTTTTGCTTGAAGCATTTTCAGCAGCTGATCAGGACAAGATTCATAAGGTTACAACTTTGGATGGAGGTAAGATTGAATGGGAGAAAAGCGAAAAAGGACTTATCCTGAAGCCTGAATCCGTTTCTTTTGATCTTGCCTCAGTTTATAAGGTCGAACTTAATTGATGGACAGAAAAAGAAGTGAAATAACACAAACATTTTAGTTATGAAAAGAAGAGATCTGATGAAAATGAGTTTGGCTGCTGCAGGTGGTACATTGCTATCGCCTTCATTATTAGCAAGAACAGGATGGAGTAATACAGGTCCCAGGGTGCCATCCTTCCTCAAGAATTATAAAAAGATCTATGCTGCTGATCCACGCAAGGCTGGAATACAGTTCTTTTCTGAAGCAAAGTTCGGGCTTTTTATTCATTATGGACTCTACAGTTTACTGGAAGGATTCTGGAAGGGTGAACATTCACGACCTGCTGAATGGGTCCAGTTGAGAGGGATGATCAGGGTGAAGGAATATGAAAAATTGGCTGAAAGGTTTACTGCAGAGAACTTCGATGCTGACTTCATTACCGATATGGCAATGGAAGCCGGAATGAAATATATCAACCTGACAACCAGGCATCACGATAGTTTCTGCCTGTTTGACTCGAAGTACACGGAGTTCAAGAGTACAAACTCTCCTGCAAAACGAGACCTTGTTGCAGAATTATCGGAGCAGTGTGAGAAGAAAGGCCTTGCATTTTATTTGTATTATTCACATGGTCGCGACTGGCGACACCCACATGCTCCAAATAATGATATATGGAAAGGTGCAGCCAGACCAAAATATGATCCGCCTGAAGAATCCTATAAATATGGAGATGAACATGATCTGAGTATTTATGTTGACTTTATGAAGAATCAGATTACTGAACTCCTGACTAATTATGGACCCATCGCAGGGATCTGGCTGGATGGAATTGGCACACCTATCTCAAATATGGATCAGGTACACAATTTTAAAGTGCAGGATTTGTACGACCACATCCATTCGCTCTCACCTTATGCACTGGTTTCATACAAACAAGGATTGCTTGGGACAGAAGATTTTAAAGCGCCTGAGCGACATTTTAAGGGAACATCCGAAATTCCTCTTGAAATTTGTAATACTATGCAGCCACACTCCTGGGGCTATGACAGGAATGATTCAGAAGGCCATAAGACTGCCGGTGAAGTGATGGAGATGCTTACAGCTGCCAGTGATATAAATGCAAATTTGCTTTTAAATATTGGTCCTTTGCCAAATGGTTCGGTTCACCCGGATGATGTGAAAACATTAAAGGAAGTTGGAAGGAGATTGGCTCTGGGAGATAATTAATGCCCGAAACTTTATATATTTAAGGTTGTAATAAAAAAATCTTTTATGAAAACTTATTGGAGATCTATATTAGGAGATCATCTTATTTTAAACATTAGTGTTTTCCTGATCATTACCTTGTTATCCAGCTGTCAGCCTGAAGAATACGAACAAGCGAATATTATCCTGGTGATCACCGATGACCAGGGCTATGGCGATCTTGGCTGTCATGGTAATCCATACATCAAAACTCCCACAATTGATGAGTTCTCTGGTGAAGCGGTAAATTTCAGCAATTTCCATGTATCGACTACCTGTGCACCAACCCGGGGGGCGCTTATGACCGGAAGGCATACCAATCGCTTGAATGTATTTCATACGATCTCAGGCCGTTCCCTATTATTTGAAGATGAAGTGATATTGCCGCAGGTGTTGGCAGCAAATGGCTATTCAACAGGGATGTTCGGTAAATGGCACCTGGGAGATAATTATCCATTCCGGCCCGAGGACAGGGGCTTTCAGGAAGTGGTACGTCATGGAGGAGGAGGAATCACCCAGGGACCGGACTATTGGGGGAATGATTATTTTGATGACCACTACTGGCATAATAGTGTGCCAGAGCAGTATGAAGGCTATTGCACGGATGTGTTTTTTGAAGAGGCCATGAGGTTTATAGAGGAGAATAAGGATGGACCTTTCTTCTGCTATATCTCCACCAATGCACCCCATGGACCTTTGAATATATCCAAAGAATATGTTGATCTTTATGCTGGCGTGGATGAGGTGCCTGACAAGTATAAACGATTTTATGGGATGATCACCAATATTGATGACAACTTCAGACGTCTAAGGGAAAAGATGGATGCACTGGAGATCACTGACAATACCATTCTTATTTTCATGACAGACAATGGAACAGCTGGGGGAAACAAGGTGTATGACGGTGGTTTACGAGGAAAGAAAGGCAGTGAATACGAGGGAGGGCACCGTGTTCCGTTCATGATCAGGTGGCCGGATGGAGAATTGACAGGTGGAAGAGAGATAGACAAGTTGGTTGCTCATTATGATCTTTTGCCTACGATGGTGGATCTGCTGGGTCTTGAATTTACTGAGAACAAACCATTGGATGGAATGAGTTTTAAATCATTGCTCGATGGTGATGATGACAAGTGGCCAAACAGGATTTTGTATATGGACACCCAACGATTGCAAAATCTGGTAAAGGGGAGGCATTACACTGTTATGGATAAAGACTGGAGACTGGTAAATGGGAATGAGTTGTATAATGTTACAGAGGACCTGGGTCAGACGAATGATATTTATAGTGAGCATCCGGATGTGGTTGAGCGCCTCGCGGAGGGATATGAACTTTGGTGGACTTCAATCATGTCTGAAGGGCCCAATGAGCGTTATGCGTATATCAAGGCAGGCACACCCTATGAGAATCCTGTTCGGGTCAGTGCACATGATATGCTGACAGGGAATGCAGGGCAGTCATGGCATCAGTATGGGGCTGCACAGGCTGCACAGGCTGCCGGAAGGTGGAAAATTGAGATCGCAGAGAAAGGAAAATACTCGATCAGTTTAAGGCGCTTCCCAAGGGAAAGCGGCCTGGCAATCGATGCCCTTTTCCCTGCAGCAGAAGAATGTTATGAAGTGGAGAGAAGCATGCCCGCCAGTACATTCGATGGTTTCACTAAGGCATTTTTATATATAGCGGATCTGAAACAGAATAAGAATATTGCTAAGGGAGTTGAGGAAGTTGTTTTTACTGCAAATCTGTCTGCCGGGAAATTTGATATGGAAGCGAGATTGCTGGATGAGGAAGGCAGGATGTATCCAGCTTATTATATCTATATTGAGAAATTGTAATTGCTTGAGCGAATTTATAAATTAGGAAAGCAAGTATGATCATAGATGCACATCACCATCTTTGGAACTATAAACCCAAGGACTATCCATGGATGGACGATTCCATGGAGGTTCTGAAAAGAGACTACCTACCAGGTGACCTGGCTGGTGAGATGGAGAAGGAAGGAGTTATCGGAACTGTTGTAGTGCAGGCCAGACAAAGTCTTGAAGAGACACGATGGTTGCTGGAGCAGGCTGAAAGTAATGATTTCATCAAGGGAGTGGTTGGATGGGTGGATTTGCAGTCAGATAGTCTGAATGATGAGCTGTCAGAATTTGCTTCTCATCCTAAATTTGTGGGCGTAAGACATGTGATTCATGATGAACCTGATGATAATTTCATGTTAAGGCCGAATTTTATGAGGGGAATAGAACAACTGAATAATTATAATCTTAGCTATGATCTCCTACTGTTTCCTAAGCATCTTGAAAATGCATTAGAATTGGTAAATCGATTCCCTGATCAGAAATTTGTCCTTGATCATATCTCAAAACCTAAGATAAAATCCGGGATTATGGATCCATGGAGAGATGATATTTCATCACTTGCTGCCCAGCCAAATGTATGGTGTAAGGTTAGTGGTTTGGTGACAGAAGCAGATTTCGTAAACTGGAAAGAAGAGGATTTTTCTCCTTATCTGGAAGTCATTTTTGAATCATTCGGTGTCGACAGGATCATGATTGGTTCTGACTGGCCTGTTTGTCGATTGGCTGGTGAGTATAAGGATGTTATGAGTATTTCAAAAAAATTTTTTGACACAGTGGATGATGCTGGTCTTGAGAAAATTTTCAAACTAAATGCAATTGAATTTTACGAATTGAAATTATAAAAATCTAATTAACTACGATAACTATGGAAAAGCTAAAAGCGAAAGTACTGGATCCGAAATATATAGTACCTTTCATATTGATAACCAGTCTGTTTTTTTTGTGGGGTATAGCGAATGACATGACTAACCCATTAGTTTCAGCATTTAAGAAAATTATGCCGGAATTATCAAATACCCAGGCGGCATTTGTGCAACTGGCCTTTTATGGAGGATATGGAACCATGGCTATTCCGGCTGCATTATTTATCAGAAGGTATTCTTATAAATCAGGTATATTACTGGGACTGGCACTTTATGCAATTGGTGCACTGCTTTTCTTTCCTGCTGCAAAATTTGAGATGTTTTCCTTCTTTCTGGCGTCTTTATATATCCTGACTTTTGGATTGGCTTTTTTGGAGACTACTTCGAATCCATTCATTCTTTCACTTGGGGATCCATCAACAGCAACAAGAAGATTGAATCTTGCTCAGACTTTTAATCCTCTCGGATCTTTGTCAGGAATGCTTATCGCCCAAATGTATATTATTACTTTAATAAACTCGAATGAGTTCAGTGCTGACGCATATGCATTGCTTCCGGAAGCAGAAAAAGCCGCTATCAGGACTCACGATTTGGGAATTATCAGTACCCCGTATATTGGATTGGGAATATTTGTTATTGTAATGTTTGTGTTGATCGCCCTTGCGAAGATACCACAGAAGGAGCATCATGATAACATATCGATTAAGGAATCATTTAAAAAGCTCTTCGCCAATAAACGTTATTATGAAGGAGTGATTGCTCAAATGTTTTACGTAGGTGCACAGATCATGAGCTGGACATTCATTTACCAGTATGTTGACAACCTGAATGAAGCCAGACCGATTGATCAGCAATTAACTGCTACATGGTTCAATATGGCGGCGATGATATCATTCTTTATTGGCCGGGCTGTTAGTACTACAATAATGAAATATGTCCAGCCTGCGCGCTTGATGTTATTCTTCGCAATTGTTGGCATGGCCTGTCTTAGTGGAACAATCTTCATTGGTGGCTATGTCGGATTGCTATGTCTGGTAGGTACATCTGTTTCCATGTCTCTTATGTTTCCAACCATTTACGGGATTGCATTGCGGGATATGGGTGATGAAGCGAAACTAGGTTCTGCTGGTCTCGTAATGGCCATTGTTGGTGGAGCACTGATGCCTCCTCTTCAAGGCAGAATACTTGATATTGGTGGAAATGGATTTGCAGACAAGCTGTTTCTTGGCTATATCCCTGAAGTGAATATTTCCTTTATGCTACCATTAATTTGCCTTGCTGTAGTTGGTATTTACTCCTATCGTTCCGTAAAGATTCATTTAAAAGGATAATATAATAAATTGGCTTCTTTCAGTTAGCCGGGAAAAGTATAAATAGATAGTTAAACAATGAAATTAAAATCAAATGTACCTTTGGGTAAAACAGGATTAATGGTTCCTCAGGTTGTATATGGGACCAGCTACCTTGGTAATTTATATACAGCGCTTCCATTTGAGGACAAAATGGCCCTGATGAAGAAGTGGTTTGAATGTACAGAGAAACCTGTAGTCATTGATTCGGCGGGAAAATATGGTGCAGGCCTGGCATTGGAAATGATTGGAAAGGGATTGAAGGAATTGAACATTAATCCTGAAGATGTCCTGATAAGTAACAAGTTGGGATGGTACCGGGTTCCCCTGGAAGCTGATGAACCCACGTTTGAACCCGGGGCGTGGGTCGATCTTAAGAATGATGCCATTCAGACTTTTGGTTATGATGAGATCCTTAAATGTCATGAGCAGGGCAATGAATTACTTGGTGAATACACAGCCCAGGTTGTATCTGTTCATGACCCGGATGAGTATCTTTTTGCAGCTTCAGATGAAGATGATCGGAAAAGAAGATTTGAGGAAATCCTTGAATCTTACAGTGCATTGTTCGACCTGAAAAAACGAGGAGAAGTGAACGCTGTTGGAGTTGGATCGAAAGACTGGAAAATAATCAGGGAGCTTTATGAAGAAGTGAAGTTCGATTGGGTAATGTTTGCCAATAGTTTCACAATCTATAGTCACCCGGCAGAACTGCTGGAATTTATGGATCAGCTTCACAAAGACGGTGTTGGAATAATTAATTCTGCTGTCTTCCATGGTGGTTTTCTGACTGGTGGGGATAAATTCGATTACCAGGATGTTGACCCTGCGTCTAAGAAAGGAAAGGCAATTCATGGATGGCGCGATGCATTCAATGCTGTGTGTGAAAGGCATGATGTAGTTCCCGGAGATGCCTGTATCCATTTTGGGATATCTCATCCTGCAATTGCCGGCCTGGCACTGAACACCAGTAAACCACATAAAATGAATCTGAATGTTGAAATTTTATTGAAGGAAATTTCGCCGGATTTCTGGAAAGCACTCAAAGAAGAGGGATTGGTTGATAAAACTTATAAATATTTTTAATTGTGAAAGCACTCAAGATAACAGAGCCGGGAAAAATTATTTTAGATGAAATATCATCTCCAACTCCAGGGAATAGTGAGATACTGATTAGATTAAAGTATGTAGGTTTCTGCGGATCAGACCTGAGTACTTACCTTGGTAAGAATCCAATGGTGCAGTATCCAAGGGTTCCCGGACATGAGATATCAGGAGTAATCGAGGAGATTGGACCAGAAGTCCCGGAAGGATTCAAAAAGGGAGAGGCTGTAACCGTGGTTCCCTATACAAATTGCGGACAATGCCCGTCATGCAGAAGAGGCAGGGCTCATGCCTGTCAGTTTAACCAGACACTGGGTGTACAAAGGGATGGTGCCATGCAGGAGCTGATTGCTGTTCCCTGGGAAAAAGTATTAATTGCAGAAAAACTCAGTGAACTCGAATTGGCAATGGTGGAGCCATTAACCGTTGGCTTCCATGCGATTGAAAGAGCCAGAATTACAGATTCTGATATAGTAATGGTCATGGGATGTGGAATGATTGGATCCGGAGCAATTGTAAGAGCTGTATTGAGAGGAGCAACAGTGATTGCTGTTGATATTGATGACCATAAACTGGAGCTTGCCAAGGAGTTGGGAGCACATTATGTGATCAATTCAATGAAGAGCAAACTGCATGATGAGCTGGTTAAGCTAACAAATGGTGAGGGTCCTGATGTTGTGGTTGAGGCAGCCGGAAATCCGATTACCTACAGAGCTGCGGTTGATGAGCTTGCTTTTACCGGTCGCGTTGTTTGCATAGGTTATGCAGCCAAAGAAGTAGAATTTGCAACCAAATTGTTCGTTCAGAAAGAATTGGATATTATGGGATCACGAAATGCAACAGCTGAAGATTTCAGGGCTGTAATTTCGTACCTTGAACGGGGAACGTTTCCCCTGGAAAAAATGATAACAAGGAAAGTGAAACCTGAAGAGGCTGGTGAAGCAGTGAAAACATGGGCTGAAGATCCGGGGAAAGTGATGAAGATTTTGTTGGATTTGGGGTAGGATAGAGGGTGTATAGAGCGTTTAGAGTTAAATTTGAAAAAATAATACAGAAATGAGATCAATATTGTTAGCTATAATGTTCGCAGGGTCTTTTTTATTTTTTTCTTGTGATGAAGAAAATCAGGAGAGACCCAACATCATCTACATCATGTCTGATGATCATACATCCCAGGCAATAGGAGCTTATGGCAGCAGACTGGCTGGATTGGATCCTACTCCTACAATAGATCGATTGGCGGAAGAAGGTATGCTATTTGAAAGTGTATTCTGCACCAACGCAATATGCACTCCTTCAAGGGCTACTATTTTGACAGGACAATATCCTCATGTAAATGGTGTGCTTGATCTTAATGGCAGTATCGGTGAGGATCAGCAATACCTTGTCAAGGAAATGAACGCTCTGGGATATGAAACTGCCATGGTTGGGAAGTGGCACTTGAAGAAAGAGCCTGCGGCCTTTGACTACTATTGCGTGCTTCCAGGTCAGGGAAAATACCATAATCCTGATTTTAGGGTCAGGGGAGAAAAGGAATGGCCGGAGAACTTGATTAGCAGAAAAGGACATTCCTCAGATAATATTACTGACATTTCACTTGATTGGCTGGAAAACAAGAGAAATAAGAGCAAGCCATTCTTTCTAATGCACCATTTCAAGGCACCTCATGATATGTTTAAGTTTGCTGAACGCTATACTGATTATCTGGAAGATACCGAGATTCCTGAGCCAGCAAGCATGTACTACAATGCCAATAACGGATCTGTCGCAACCCGGGGTGAGAATGATGAGTTGATGAGAGTTATTGGATCTTCAATCGGACATAGGAATATCATCAGGAACATGGGAATGCATATGGATATTGATCCTGAGATTCCGGATCCTGAATATACACATTTGGCCTACCAGGAGTACCTGAAACGTTATCTCCGTTGTGTGAAGGGAGTGGATGACAATGTGAAGCGCTTGTTCGATTATCTGGAAGAAAGTGGATTGATGGACAATACTATTATTATATATACAGGCGATCAGGGTTTCATGCTGGGAGAGCACGATTATATTGATAAACGCTGGATGTATGAGGAGTCACAGAGAATGCCATTCCTGGTAAGATATCCGAAAATGATTGAGGCAGGTTCAATATCTGATGCCATGATCAATAATGCCGATTTTGCCCCAACTATTATATCATTGGCAGGGGGTGAAGTACCAGAGTATATGCAGGGAAATAGTTTTAAATCCATTCTGGAAACAGGCGAAGAACCCGAAGGTTGGAAGCAGTCAACTTACTATCGCTATTGGATGCACATGGCGCACCGGCATGCCAATCCTGCGCATTTTGGCATAAGAACCAAAGACTATAAGCTAATCTTTTTCTACGGTATTTTTTATAAAGGTGAGGGTGAAGAAGCAAATATTGAAGGGACTGGGAATCAATATGATTTTGAGACGCCTCCCGGATGGGAGTTTTATGATCTGAAGAATGATCCTTTTGAAATGGATAACAGGTATGAAGATCCTGCCTATGGAGAAATAACTGCAGATTTGAAAGTGCAATTGAAGGATTTAAGGGAAGAATTAGGTGAGATTGATGATCAGTTTCCTAAAATACAGAAAGTGATAGATGAGAATTGGGAGTAGAAGGAAAAAGTAGAAAGGCGAAAAGGACAATAATAATATGGTCAATTATCTAAGAATAAAATAAGCGAAATGAAAAAGTTACTATTTCTGCTAGTGATAAGTTTGGTGATTTCATGTACAAACACACCTGAACCAAAAGTCTATGAACCTACATGGGAATCTCTTAGCACACATGAAGCAGCGCCCGAATGGTTTCAGGATGCAAAACTGGGAATATATTTCCACTGGGGGGTTTATTCTGTTCCTGCTTTTGGCAATGAATGGTATCCAAGATGGATGCATTTTGAGGGAAGGCCTGAGTATGAACATCATCTTAAAAAGTATGGACATCCATCTGAATTTGGATATCATGACTTTGTTCCAATGTTTAAAGCTGAAAAGTTTGATGCCATGGAGTGGGTTGATCTTTTTGTAAAGGCCGGAGCAAAATTTGCGGGACCTGTTGCGGAGCACCATGATGGATTTTCTATGTGGGACAGTGATATTACACCATGGAATGCTGCTGATATGGGGCCAAAGAGAGATATAACCGGAGAGCTTGCTATTGCCATCAGGGAAAGTGATTTGAAATTAATCACAACTTTCCACCATGCAAAAAATTTGCAGCGATTCGATAGTACTGACCTTGATAGGAGGAAATTGGGATACCGTGCAAGTCACTATCCTTTTTTCGAAGGAATGCCTACTATGTCAGGGGATGAAAAGCTGAAATACCTCTATGGAAATATCCCTGAGGGAATATGGCTTGAAGAGGTTTGGCTCGGGAAATTGAAAGAGGTTATTGACCAATATCAACCTGATATCATGTGGTTTGATTCGTGGTTGGATAAGATTCCGGAGGAGTATCTCAAAGAGTTTAGTGTCTATTACCTGAACGAAGCAGAAAAATGGGGAAAGGATGTTGTGATTGTGAGGAAACAGGATGATCTTCCCCTGAATTATACCGTTGACGATCTTGAGAAATCAAGGAAGAACAAGCTGGATCCAAATCCATGGATGACTGATGAAACCATAAGCAAAGGAAGTTGGTGCTACACCGAAAATCTTCAAATCAAGGCATCGGCAGATGTCTTGCATGTTCTCATTGATATTGTTAGTAAAAATGGGGTTCTTTTGCTGAATATCTCTCCAAAGGCAGATGGTACAATCCCCGAAGATCAGCAGAAAGTGTTATTGGAAATGGGCGGATGGCTAAAAAAATATGGAGAAGCAATTTATGAGAGCCGTCCATGGTATACATTTGGTGAAGGTCCTACAAAAGAACCGGAAGGACATTTCAAAAACCATAGTGAATTTCTTAAAGTTAAGTATAGCTGGAAAGATGTCAGATATACTACCAATGGAGATATTATATATGGTACACTGCTAGGTTGGCCTGATGGAGAAGATGCTGTTACCTTAACTGCATTTGCAAAAAATGCCCTGCCTGAACCTATATCAATCAAAAATGTAACTTTACTCGGTAGTGAGAAAAAAATTATATGGGATCTTGCGGAAGAAGGATTGAAAATTGAATTGCCTGAATATGCTCCGGATATGATGGCTGTTGTTTTTAAAATTGAGACAAAATAGGTAGAGGAAATTACGTAATTAAAATAATTTAAAAGATTGATTATTAGTAATATATATATTTAAAATTATAATTTAAAATAGTAAAACTGAGCAAAATGAATAAGATTAAACTACTACTTCTGCTTACCCTTGCTGGTGTTTTGAACGCATGTCAGTCTGACAAAGAACCAGTGAAGCCTAATATACTATTCATCCTCGCAGATGATCAGTGTTTTAATACAATAAATGAGCTCGGGAACCACGAAGTAATCACTCCCACACTGGATGAACTTGCCAGGGAAGGAACTGTTTTTATGACAGCTTATAATATGGGTGGATGGAATGGTGCGATCTGTGTTGCCTCGCGTACTATGTTTAATACTGGCCGATTCCTGTGGCATGCGCGTGCCTTCGATAAAAAACTTGATGATCTTGCGGCAAGCGGACAACTTTGGAGCCTGGAGATGGAGAAGTTGGGCTATGATACCTATTTTACAGGAAAATGGCATATAAAAATTGAACCTTCAGATATTTTTACCACAGCAGGGACAAAGCGTCCGGGAATGCCAAAGGATACTCCTGAAGGCTACAACAGACCCTTGAATGAGAACGACACTACCTGGACACCTTGGGACACTGATTTTGGAGGATTCTGGGCAGGGGGAACACATTGGAGTGAGGTAATAAAAAATGAAACCATTGAGTTTTTGGATAGTGCTGCTGTTTCAGATAATCCATTCTTCATGTATGTGGCATTTAACGCTCCACATGATCCGCGCCAATCTCCAAAAAAATATGTTGATCTGTATGATTTGGATGATATTGCTTTGCCGGAAAGTTTTATGCCGGAGTATCCATATAAAGATGATATCGGATGTGGTTGGGGCTTGCGTGATGCCCGGCTGGCACCGATGCCTCGTACCGAATATTCAGTAAAGGTAAATCGTCAGGAATACTATGCTATTATTACGCATATGGATGAACAGATTGGTCTTATACTCGATCATCTGGAAGAGACCGGACAGGCAGATAATACCTATATTTTCTTCTCAGCTGATCATGGTTTGGCAGTTGGGCACCATGGTCTTATTGGGAAACAAAATATGTATGAGCATAGCATGCGCCCGCCTATGATCATAGTGGGTCCGGATATTCCTAAAGGAGAAAAGAGAAATATGGAAGTATATCTTCAGGATATCATGCCTACAGTAATTGAATATGCAGGTGGTGTAGTGCCTGAATATGTTGAATTCAGTAGTCTGAAATCCTTTATTGATGGCACAAAAACAGAATCAATCTATCCTGAAGTTTACGGCGCATACATGGATCTTCAACGAATGATTCGCAAGGATGACTATAAACTTATTGCATACCCTTATGCAGGTGTTAAACGTCTCTTCAATCTTGTGGATGACCCACAGGAGATGAACGACCTGGCAGCTGATCCAACTCAAAAGGAGCGCATGGATCAGATGTTCGCAAGCCTTGTTGAATTACAGCTTAGTATGGGAGATACACTGGTGCTTGGAGAATTTTTTAGTGAGTAGTTAATGGCAAGCTCCTGTGAGAGTAGTATCTGGCTTGCCCTTTTGATACAGTTCAGGAAGATTTGGTATAAAAGAGGGTCCTTAAATGAGAATATTACCTGCTGATCATCAGAAGTTCAGAATATTTATTTTCTGTCCCATTTATTTTAACAATATAAGGTCCGGAATGTACTTCTGAAACATCAATCTGGTCGGGGCTTCCAATATTTACTTTCCTGAGTACTTCATTCCCCAGAAGATCATAAATGACAATCTCACTTCCTATATTCAAGTGATTAATGTAAAAGTAAGATGTTGCAGGATTTGGGTAGATTTCAATTATATTTTCAACTTTATTATTTATGCCTATGGACTCTTCGATCTCCAAAGAAAATTCCTGACTAATGGTTTCATAATCGTTAGAAAGTTTAACAATGATGGAGATACTTCCTGTTGTATTGGGGATACCGCTTAATAGTCCATTCTGATCAATACTTAGCCAGGTGATGGATTCATTGGTCTGCACACTAAATGCTCCCTCTCCGGTGTATGTTACCTGGTACTCATACAATTCACCTTCCCTTGCTATAAGAATGGGTGTAGATGTTATTTCAATAGGTGTGGGTATGATTGTTAGGCTAAAGTGCTGACTCTGAGGCCCAAGATTATCACTTACTACAATTGTAACATTAACTGTTTCAAGGATTGTCGGGGTCCCGCTAAGCAATCCGTTCTGATCGATTGTAAGCCAATCCACATTAGTAAATACTTCATAATTTGGAGTTCCAATAGATCCTCTCAATCGCAACTGATAGGAATAATTTTGGGCAATTAAAGCACTTAATTCAGGAGTTGAAGTAATATCCGGACCAATGCTTCGTGCTACTTCAATTATTGCTTTTTTTACATCGTAATATGCTTGCTTTGCTTCGTAAGCATCAGTCCATAAGCAGCCATCGCGATCAGGATTTGCAGTATCTGCTCCCCTGATATGCCAAAAATTTATTCCCACAATGCCTGTGTTATGTTTGCTGGCCACCAATTTTACAATCTCATAAAATGTATCAGACTGTTCTTCATACATCATTTCAGATCCTGACCTTAACCATACATTGAATTCAGTAATGTGAAACTCAAGGTCATTCTGGTGACACCAATCAATGAACTCTCCCAAACGCTCCATGTTTCCCGATCCCTTCTCCCAGCCATGGTCGATATGTGCCTGCCATCCAACACCGTCAACTCTTAATCCCAGGTTTCTGAGATATAAGACCAGCTCCTTCATCTTATCCCAAACCACTTCTTCAAAAGCACCATGCTGATTGATGATGAGCTTTAAATCCGGTGCATACAGATTGGCAAATTCAAATGCTTGTTTTATGTAAATTGGAGGACGCAAGGCCACTGTTTCATCGTAACCAATCAGGGGCCACGGATTTTCCCATTTATCCACCCCTGCCTTGGGACCAAACCATGATCCATCGGAACTGATTGTTTCATTCACAACATCCAGCCATTTGATATGGGATGTATCGTTGTAATGTGTACACAAGCCTACCATGTATTCTTTCAGCATCAGTTCCAGCTCTGCTGCTGTTCTTGAATCGTCTTTGACCCATTTTGAGCATTGGGGACTAATAGGAGCATGCATACGGATAAGTTGTCCGTTATCCCGGCAATGATTTACCCAGGTATTGGATTTTTCCCATTTCCAGATACCAGGTTCAGGATGAATATAAGATTGCTTGAAATCATTGGCAGGAGTTACATAAGCAAATTCCCGGTCGAGAATTGTTGATGAGTTGGTTCCCAATAAATTTTCGTGACAGGCCGATCCGACTACAAGCCCACCCGATGGGAAAAGGCCAGATACCAGTCTCCGAATGCTTAAGGTATCTTCAACATTAAAAAATTGACTTTTTTTTCCCATTTCTAATGCCAGAGAATCAGCAAACAATGCCGCGCCGGGTTCAGAGAAATGAACGGCATCATTCAAATTTATTTCAGAAGAAATAGAATCTCCATGAATGAGGAATATGTTCTCATCTCCTTCAGTCTGTAGGAGATCCACAAGGTCAATTACAACCTGACGAAAATCATCTGCCGGAATTCCTGTTTTTACTGATGTGTCGGTTGTGGTATAGGTCATGCTTAAACAGTAGATAATTGTATTCTGATGTAGCTCTCTGAATGTCCTTAGAAAAGATAGGTACCTGTTTTGATATTCCTCTGCAGTAATTCCTTCTCCATTGTAATCGTTATAGCCGATCAACATAGTCATGTAATCAATATTCTTGAAATCGTCGCGCAACATTTCTGCCACCGGTACTGATGTTTTAGCTCCTCCAACCGCAACATTAAAGAGCTCCAGGTCCAGTAGTCTCGATACGATGTAGGGATATGTTTTATGTGTTCCATTTTGCCCTGTACCATGGGTGATGGAATTTCCATAAGCAACATATACAGGTTTAGGGATATCATCTATTAAGAGTAAACTATGTCCCTCTTCAATACTTAAATCACTTAAAGAAGTTATGGACCAATTGGGCATGGTAATCTCATATAATATCACTTGTCCGGGATCTGAAGATGAAATATTCAGCGTTAAGGCAGGACCGGCAGTATTGCTGAATGAAAATTCCTGGGTCTGAAGTCCATTTTGATGAACCGCATACTTGTGTCCCCTGTTTTCCCCCTCTTCAACTGTAAATTCAAGATGAATCGCTGGACTTGAAGTTTTAAAGGAGATTACAATCCCGGATGTTGTATGTGCCTTTACAGCATTTAGCTTGCTTTCCAGGATGGGCATTGTTAAGATCTCATCAGAAAATCGTTGAAAAGAGATTTTATTGCTTGTCCGTGATGTATAATTGCTACCGGAAATTTTTATTATCGGGTCAGTCAGATCAATTGAAATGCTTGAGGGTTCTTCTTCAAGCATATTATCAGCCTTAGCTTCCAAAGGAATTCCTGCAGTCAGAGAAGAAAGATTACATAGGAGGAGAAATGAGGTAGCAGAAATAATCTGTCGTTTCATTGAATTCGGTTTAGTTTCTTTGAGAAGATACAAATATCAAACAAATTTAGTAAAGCATTGAGCAAAAATGGTTCTGAGAAGAGTGTTTTAAGTTCATTTACTACTTTTAGCAGGCTATAGCTTTTCAACTGAGCAGAAATATCAATAATTTAAGTAGTACTATTTGGGGAGGAATAAAATAGTTACCTTTCGCCTGACTTTTACAGGGAAGCTTGCCAACCTGAGTTGGAGGCTGGAGTACACCAGGTATATATACAGAAATTTTAAATCTAATAAAATGAGATTATTTACTACACTTGCGGTACTGGTATTTTTTCTGACGGGTTTTAGCGCATGTGATAACCCGAATAAAGAGAATGCGCAGCCTAATATCCTTTTTATCTTCACGGATGATCACTGTGAACAAGCAATCAGCGCCTATGGTTCAGAGATCATTCATACTCCAAATATGGACAGGATTGCAAACGAGGGAATGCGATTCGAACGCTGTTATGTGACCAACTCTATATGTGGACCAAGCAGAGCAGTGATACAGACGGGGAAGTATTCTCATATCAATGGGATGATGACCAATAGAAACACTTTTGACGGTAATCAGCAAACCTTTCCAAAACTTCTCCAGACTGCCGGGTATCAAACCGCAATCGTGGGCAAATGGCATTTGAAATCAACGCCCCAGGGATTTGATTTCTTCGATGTATTAAAAGGGCAGGGGCCATATAATAATCCTCTGATGTTAACACAAGATGAAGAGGGAAGTGTAATTGAAGTAAAACATGAGGGTTATACAACAGACATAATTACGGGAAAAGCATTGGATTGGTTGAAGAACCAGCGAAAGTCTGATAAACCATTTATGCTGATGTGTCAACATAAAGCTCCCCACCGAAACTGGCAGCCCGATGAGAAGTACCAGAACTGGCTGGATGATGTGGATATTCCTGAGCCGGAAACATTTTGGGATGACTATGGAGGAAGGACATCTCCTGCATCAAGACAAGCAATGGAGATTGCTACACACATGAATGATAACGATCTTAAATTAAATAAAGAAGGAAATTATTCTGAGAAGAATGAGGCTTATCTTGAAGCATTTCCGGGTATGACAGAAGAGGAAGTTGTGAAATGGAAATATCAGCGCTATGTGAAGGACTACCTGAGGTGTGTGCGCAGTGTTGACGATGGTATTGGAGAGATTCTTGACTACCTGGATGAATCAGGACTGGCTGAAAATACAGTCGTAATATACATGTCTGACCAAGGCTGGTATTTAGGAGAACATGGGTGGTTTGATAAGCGATGGATGTATGAGGAGTCTTTGAAGACGCCGCTGTTGGTTAGATGGCCGGGTGTGATTGAAGATGGCTCTGTAAACAGGAAAGATATTGTTTCTAATCTCGATATGGCTGAAACCTTTCTTGATATTGCCGGTGTGGATGTTCCTGAAGACATGCAAGGGAAAAGTATCGTCCCTGTTCTTGAAGGTAGTACACCGGATAACTGGAGAAAATCATTTTATTATCATTATTATGAGTTCCCGGGAGCGCATTCTGTTGCCAGACATTATGGTGTTACAAACGGACAGTATAAACTTATCCATTTTTATGGCCCGGGTCATGTGAAAGGAGAGGTGTATAACGAATGGGAATTATTCGATCTGGAGCTGGATCCGAATGAACTTAATTCTGTATTTGGAATTGAGCAATATGCTCAGATTCAGATGGAGATGAAGGAGGAATTAGAAAGACTAAGGAGTCAACACAAGGTTCCCCTGGATGAATAGTTTAGCAAAAGCAAAATTTAGCAACATTACAATGGAATATTTATCAAGTCAAAATTATACAGAGTACAAGAGGTATTGCAAAACACTGACACTGGAGAATGACCCTCATTTGATTGCTGACTATAAAAAAGTGCATGCAGCAGGTGCGGCCTGGCCTGAGATTACGCAGGGGATGCTTGATGTAGGTATACTGGATATGGAGATTTACATTGTTGGAACCAGACTGTTTATGATCATGGATACTATTCCTGATTTCGATCATGACAGGGCGATGACAGAGTTGGCAACGAAACCCCGTCAATCTGAATGGGAAGCATATGTTTCGAAGTTTCAGCGGACTTCTTCAGATGCATCAGCTGACGAGAAATGGCAATTAGTGGAGAGGATTTATAAATTAGGGGATTGATTATTCTGATGTTCTTTTATAACCAATGCTCTTCCTTGGTGGTGTTTTCTCTTGTTTTTCAATGAGTTCATCCAGATAGCTGAAAACCAACTCTATATTTTTGTCATGGTTTTCAAGCTTTTTCCTGATCTCTTCAATATCTAATTTTAAACTGAAGGTATCCATCAATATTTCCCTGACTTTTGTAAATACCCGCATGATTTGTATGTTAACATTTATTGCTCTTTCACTATTTAAAATTCCTGATAGCATCGCAACACCTTGTTCAGTAAATGCATACGGCAATTTACGCCGACCTCCCCGATTTGATATCGCAAATTGCGACATCAAACTTTTATATTCTTCAGTTTTCAACTGAAACATAAAATCTTTAGGGAAACGGGTAATATTACGCTTTACCTGCTCATTTAATCGCCGTGTTTCAACTCCATATAATTTTGCTAAATCTTCATCAAGCATTACCTTTTTATCTCTAATCAAATAGATCTTATTTGTTATTATCTCATCTGGCAATGTAAGGCTATTGGACTTTTTTTTCACTTTTGTGTTGTCCTCGTTGCCAATCTTTTTCATGATATTGTTTTAATTGTTAATGTGATGAGCCCCTTAATTATCGCAATTGAGAATGTTTTTTGCATAATTGTAAGCCTTGCTTAACAGTATCCGTACTCAGGACACTTCACTTCGCATCTGGCAGCCTATCGAAAGAATATATAAATTGGGGAATTGATTATTCTGATGTTCTTTTGTAACCAACAGTCTTCCTTGGTGGTGTTTTCTCTTGTTTTTCAATGAGTTCATCCAGATAGCTGAAAACCAACTCTATATTTTTGTCGTGGTTTTCAAGTTTCTTCTTTATTTCTTCAATATCTAATTTTAAACTGAGGGTATCCATCAATATTTCCCTGATCTTAGTGAATACACGCATGATCTGAATGTTTACTTGTATTGCTTTTTTACTGTTAAGAACACTTGATAACATAGCAACTCCTTGTTCAGCAAAAGCCATTGGTACATATCTTGAACCTCCCCAACTTGAGGTCACAATTTGTGACCTCAAGTTAGTAAACTCCACATTATCAAGTTCGAACATAAAATCAGCAGGGAAACGATCTATGTTTCTACGAACAGCTTGCTTCAAAACACCGCTCACTTCGCATTCAGCACCCCAACTACTCACTTCCCTTAATACATAATATTCTTATATATAATTTGTTTATATATAAATAACTTATATATTTGCATTATGATCGCATCAGATTTATTAAAAGGGACCCTTAGAACAATCGTTCTGAAGTTGTTGGCCGACAACGGTCGAATGTATGGCTATGAGATGACCAAGAAAGTGGAAGAGCTATCTGCCGGTAAGATCAAGCTGACATTCGGAGCACTCTATCCGGTTTTGCATAAACTGGAATCTGACGGACATATCATTACCGAAGAGGAATATATCGGGAAGCGTGTCAGGAAGTATTACTCTCTCACAGAACAAGGCAGATCGTGGACAGAAAAAAAGGTTGATGAATTTTTTGAGTATGTGAGTACATTGACATATGTGCTCAACCCTACACCTGTCTGATATGATTGCTGAAGTTATTGATCAAAATATCGATCGTATAAAAGGAGACCTCTCTAAAAGTGGTCTCACCTACGACAGGCTTCAGGATGATGTACTCGATCATGTTTGTTGCATGCTTGAGGAGGAGCTGGAATCCGGTGAGGATTTTGAATCTTCCTATGACAAGATATTAGATTTCATAGGGAATAAAACCCTGGAGAATCTGCAACATCAAACACTACTATTATTAGATAAAAAATTTCAAAGCATGAAAAATTTCACGTATTTATTTGGTTTGACAACCGCAATAATTGCTATAATTGGCGCACTATTCAAGAGGATGCACTGGCCGGGAGCATCTATACTCCTCGCAGTTGGTATTGGACTTGTACTACTCGTGTTTCTACCACTCTATTTTGTTATAAACTATCGTGAGCAAACCGAAAAGAAGAATCCTGTATATGCTATTGTAGGTTATTTTACCATGGCCACCCTCTTATGTGCTGCATTGTTTAAAATTCAGCACTGGCCAGGAGCAAATGTGCTCATTGAAACCAGTATCGTCTTGCTTGTTATTGGATTTATTCCTCTCTATGTAGTAAATGCTTTTCAAAAAGTGGGAAAGCAAAAAATCGGACTCCCATATGTTGTAATGGTCCTTATTGGTGCTGCCGTGCTGCTCACATTTATTAATGTAAATATGTCGAAAGATCTTCTGGATATTTATAAAGATGAAACAGTTATAAATGAGCAACGCATCGAGATGATCCAGGATCGAACTGATAAGCTTATTGCAATGACAAATGACACTGCATTCGCAAATGTTGAGGAGTCAATCATGAAAATTCATAGCGATGCAACAGCCTTACAAATGATGATCAAGGACATGCAGAATGAGATGCTTGTTTATGTTAAACAGGAAGGAACTGCAGTAGGTGATTTGAACCATATCGATAATAGGGGAGCAGGGAGAGAAGCTATCGTTGAGAATGGAAAGGGTGGAAACTTTGCACGAGCTTCCCTGAAATACCGAATCATGCTTGATGAGTTGATAGAGAATCCTATTGCTCAAAGTCAGATTTTTGATCATCTTGATTTTACCGGAAATGTATGGAACTATGAATATGGTATCAATGACGTGAAGCATGATCCACTAATGAAAAACTATTTTAAACTATCAGATGCTTCCATTGGTATCGCACTCAGTGAGTATGTTGCAATAAGCTACCTCCTGCATCAAAGCTTCGAATAAATTTTATTGTTTGAAGGCTTTTAATAGAAAAGCTTATAGATTTTTTTGGACAAAAGAAAAAGGGGTCGATGAAGACCCCTTTATACTAACCACTTAAACCTAAAAAAGAAATTTTACTTTATCACCCGTTAGTGAATTGTAAAAAGGACGTTTGATTTGTTCAGTGTAATATATTCAATATGCGTGCCATAATTTGCAATGCTCACATAAACAGGCAAATAAAGCCTTTTTAATATCTCACAATCATGATTTTTGTTGGTCGCTATTGAACAATCTTGTGCGGAAACGAACAGTTTTAACTTCCTTTAACAGATGATCTAATTTTATGTAAAAACACGCCAGGTGGCACGTTTTTACCATATCTCAAAGCAAGAAGAGTGCAAAAAAAAACCTCGCAGTTATGCGAGGTTTCATTAGTGCAATCGATAATTGCACGAGATAAAAGTGATTAGGTTTAGAAATATTGTGTAAAATTACTATTTCCGGTTCCAGATAGTCTCACGTCCCAGGAATTTCAATCCAAGCACATAACCTTTCAGAAAGAGAACATCAGTATTTCCATCTTCAAACCAACAGTAGCAATCATACGTTTTTCCGTTATCCGGATCATAGATAGTTCCACCATCCCAGCGATCCTTTTTGGCATTATAGGTGAAGCCTTTTACAAGCTTCAGGCCAATAATTGGATCATTCTGTTTTGCCGGATCTGGGTTTTCATTGTCAACTTTTGGGGAACCATCATCTTCATTAGGAACCATCAACCAGTTGATTAAACCAATGTATTTTCCATTGGTATGTTTGGTAATTTCCACTGAGGAGGAGTCACTGGCAGTGATCCAAACTCCCAGGAATGTTTCAGCTTGACCAAAGCTTGAAAGTGGCAGCAACAATAGAATTGAAAATGCAAATAGTACTTTTTTCATTACAGTTTGATTTTAGTTTATGACTGTAAAATAAAGGGTTTTTCTCGATTATACTAATTGTTTTAAAAAAAAATACATTTAGATGGGGGGTGATTTCAACTGTGGATCTGCAAATGTTATGGCATAGCTATCAGTAATACCTTCGTATTCACAGTTTTTATCAGTGTATCTGAGGAGTGTTTTTTCTTTCGAATGATTGATTAAAACTTTTTCCGGATATAGACAGAAAATGTATGTGAGAAGTCATTTTTATCTGTGGCTTCAACCTTTTCCATCTCTTTTTTTGTCCATTCAGAAAAATCAATTTCCGGGAAATAAGTATCAGCCTCAAATGAATGATGAACCTGTGTGAGATATAGCTTTCCGGCAAGAGGCATCATCTGCTTATAGATCATACCACCTCCCATTACAAAGCACTCTTCATTATCACCAGCAATTTCTAGTGCTTCGTTAATAGAATAAGCCATTTTGCAAGCTTCAAACTCCTCTCCCGGAATATCAGTTATTACAATATTGGTTCTGTTCGGCAATGCTCCCTTTGGCAAGGAGAGAAAAGTATTGCGTCCCATCATTACAGCATGACCGGAAGTGATTTTTTTGAAACGTTTCAGGTCGTCGGACAGATGCCAGAGAAGTTCATTGTTAAGTCCAATGGCATAATTCTCAGCGATGGCAACGATAATGGATATGTTTTTTCTTATTTGAGTCATGTTATATGGATATTGCTCCTTTAATATGTGGATGGGGATCATACTCCAGCAATTTAAAATCTTCAAATTCGAAATCAAATATCGATTTTCTGGAAGGGTTTATCACAAGGGAAGGTAATTTTCGTGTTTCTCTGCTTAATTGCAATTTTACCTGATCAATATGATTCAGGTATATATGTGCATCTCCAAGTGTATGAACAAATGTTCCCGGCTTCAACCCTGTAACCTGGGCCATCATCATTAAAAGCAGGGCATAGGAGGCAATATTGAAAGGTACGCCCAGGAAAATATCTGCGCTTCGCTGGTAGAGCTGACAGGATAGTTTTCCATCTGCCACATAAAACTGAAACAAGATATGACAGGGGGGAAGTGCCATTTTATCAAGATCACCAACATTCCATGCGCTCACGATATGTCTGCGGGAATCAGGATTGTTTTTAATCGATTCAATGACTTCGCTTATCTGATCGATATGCTTGTTATCCGGAGCTGACCATGACCGCCACTGATATCCGTAAATATTTCCAAGATCACCGTTTTCATCAGCCCATTCATTCCAGATTCTAACACCGTTCTCATTCAGGTATTTTGTATTTGTATCGCCATTCAGAAACCATAATAACTCATGAATGATCGATTTCAGATGTAATTTTTTAGTTGTAAGAAGGGGGAAACCCTCAGCGAAATCAAAACGCATCTGGTGACCAAAAACACTTACAGTCCCCGTGCCTGTTCGGTCCTTTTTTTCTACTCCCTCATTCAACACCCTCTGCAATAAATCCAGATATTGTTTCATCTGTTTACAATTGATTTTTTATTGGTCAGATGGAACTCTCATGAAATTTAATCATTCCCTTGTGTGTAAATTAGAATGATAAATTTACATGTTCGTTTCATTATTAACTTTTTTACCGCATAAAAATAGTATAACGCATATGATTAAAAAAGGTTTTTTTATGAACAAAAGAAAATTGGTATCTTCAGAGAACTTAAAACCGTTCGGAACATCAAAAAAATTAACTAATTGCCGTGCGGAAAATTTTTAATAACTTTAGCCTTGATTCAAAAATTCAGGGTTTGACCTTTGTTCGCCCGGATCATATGATAAAAAGAATAATCTATACTGTCACATTGCTCTTAGGGCTAACCATTACCACAAGTGGACAAGAATCTATTTCTGCTGATAAGAGCACGGGTTGTGACTCTATGTCCGTTCTTTTTACCTTAAATACTACGCTTCAGCTGAGTGATTACACTTCTGTTTTATGGGATTTTGGCGATGGTGACACGGCAAGTAACTTATTAATTGTATCTCACTTATATCTGTCACCTGGTTCCTATACTGTTACTTGTTTATTAAATGGAACAGATTTGATTGAAGAGTCAGGTTTCATTACTATTGGCGAAAAGCCCTATGCAGATTTTACTTTTAAGGATTCATCATACAGTGAAACTGAGTATAGATACTTTTTTAAGTCAGTATATTATAAGCCTGGCGATGGAGTGACAATTGATTATGAATGGCAATTCCCGGATGGCTCTTCAGTATTTGACAGTACTGCCATGTATGATTTTATGGAAGAGGGGATATATGAAGTATTCCTGAGTCTGACACATGAATCGGGTTGCATGGATTCAGTTCGCCGACATATTCCAGTTTACCGTGAGCTAAAACCACCAAATGTTTTCAGTCCGAATGGCGATATGCACAATGATTATTTTGAGGTTGCAAGCTCTGGTGATTACTTGTATTCTTTCAGGGTTTTTACCCGGACAGGGACCCAGGTTTATTTTTCACAATCTTATAAGATCACCTGGGATGGAAGAACCGCCGGAGGACGTGAAGTTCCCGGAGGAGTTTATTTCTATGTGATTGAAAGTAAGGATACACCAATTGAAACTCAAATATCAGGCTTCGTTCATCTCTATAGATAGTTCCGATAGCTATCCCCCGATAGCTATCGGGGCCTAATACTCCACCCCCGCCATCTCACCCTCAGTCTTTGCCTTCCTAACCCTGGTAATCCTCTTGATAACCCAGGCAAAAAATGCAGTCGAAAAGAATGAAAATGAGCCATATACAACTGCGACAAGTGCCATAACCTGATTATCGAGAATTGCGCTGGCAACGAAAATAGCCAGGGCCGAATTTTGTAATCCGACTTCAATGGCTACTGTGAATTGGTTTATCCTTCCCAATCTTGATGCCCTGGCGATCATCCATCCAATAAACATGGAAAGCGCATTGAGCAGCAATGTGAAAGGCAGGAGGTTAAAAAAGTCCTTGCTTGTTGCAGTGATGGCTCCCTCTCCAAAAAATACAACCCCGGCAAATGTAAGCAGAAGGATGAAAGGGAGAATCACTTTCAATGGCCGCTGAAGCTTATCAGCAAGTTCTGTTTTTCTGTTCCTTATCCTGATACCAATATATGCCGGGATAATAGTTAAGATCAAAATATTAATGATTGTGGTTCCAACAGGTAGATGAATATCGGCCTCTGCATGAATGAATACCATTAATGCAAGACTCACATTTAACGGGATTGAAATCAAGGTGATAATGCTGTTGAGAGCCGTCATAGAAATTGATAAGGCCACGTTTCCATTGAGCAGATATGTGATGAGATTTGAAGTGGCTCCGCCCGGACAAGAGGCGATGATGATCAGTCCAACCTTGAAATATGGATCAATATCTGTTAACAGGGCTATGCCAAAAGCTATGAGCGGAAGGAGGAATATCTGACAACATATACCTATTACTACAGCTCTTGGTCGGTAGAAAACCAATTTAAAATCTTTAAGCGTTACAGAAAGCCCCATGCCAAGCGTGATGAGGGCAAGTGTAATAGGAAGAAAATAATCTGCAAAGAGATTTGTCATAGAGTCTGAAATGTGCTTTAAGAGTGTCACAAGTTAAGAAAAAATAGCGCAAGGAAGGGTTTGGCATACTTCTGACAATTGTGTTTGCAAACACAAATCTGATTGAATAGTGATTTCTTTTTGTTTCTATTTTGAAACATTACAAATAACAACTAATTTTATAAAAATTATAAATCTGAATAAACTGATTCGTTTTATCTTCATGATAATCGGTTCTGCTTATTGAATTATAGCTTATGTTAAAAAGAGTTTTTAGATTTTATTATGAAGGCTTCAGGAAAATGACCTGGGGGAAATCTCTATGGGCAGTAATTCTTATTAAGTTATTTATAATGTTTGTAATTTTGAAGATCTTTTTCTTTCCGGATATACTAAAAAGAGACTTTGCATCTGATGAGGAGAGAAGCGATCATGTTATTGAACAATTAACTAATCCTTTATAAAATGTTTGAATCAATTGACACATCATTGATTGATTGGTCGAGAGGACAATTTGCCTTAACGGCCATGTTTCACTGGCTATTTGTACCCCTTACACTGGGATTGTCATTCATTGTTGCTTTTATGGAGACGATTTACGTTAAAACCGGTGACGAAGAGTGGAAACGTATTACAAAATTTTGGATGAAAGTCTTCGGTATTAATTTTGCCATTGGAGTTTCAACAGGAATCATTCTGGAATTTGAGTTTGGAACCAACTGGTCAAATTATTCGTGGTTCGTGGGAGATATTTTTGGGGCTCCACTTGCCATTGAAGGGATCATGGCATTCTTCATGGAGTCAACCTTTATTGCCGTTATGTTTTTTGGATGGAATAAGGTAAGCAAGAGATTCCATTTAACAAGCACCTGGCTGACTGCTATAGGTGCCAGTCTCTCGGCAGTATGGATCCTGGTTGCCAATGCATGGATGCAGGATCCGGTGGGGACAAAATTTAATCCCCTGACTGCCAGAAATGAGATGACAAATTTCTGGGAAGTGATCCTTTCCGATACAGCAGTAAATAAATTTCTTCATACCATAACCTCCAGTTTCTTGCTGGCATCTATTGCTGTAATAGGTATTAGTGCCTGGTTTTTACTGAAGAACAGGGAGGTGCTGTTTGCAAAGCGCAGTACTTTGGTTGCTG